>JAFMKX010000001.1:117532-149255 GCA_017852615.1 Pontimonas sp.
ACTACTGGCATAGTGCGAGTGTAGCGAGGGAAAGAAAAAGGGCCCCGCGAGATTCGCGGGACCCTTCCTCGTGGATGTCTATTCGCCGGAACCGACGAGCTTGTCGCGCAGAGCTGCGAGAGCCTCATCATCGGCCAGTGTTCCTGCTTGCTCGACCTCTTCGGACACAGGGGCTTGCGCTTCCTGGTCCTCGTCGGCGTGCTCCACGGGAACAATAACCATGGCGGCCATGCGGGCTACCTGAGCCTTGTGTGACTCCCAGCGAGCCTGGGCGTCAGCGTACTGCTGCTCCCATACCTTGCGCTGCTCATCGAAGCCCTCAAGCCATTCACCGGTCTCGGAGTTGAATCCGTCTGGGTAGGCGTAGTTGCCCTTGTCGTCATACTCGGTGGGCATGCCGTAGAGCGCAGGATCAAAGTCCTTGCCCTCGGGGTCAACGCCCTCATCAGCTTGCTTGATCGAGAGCGAGATTCGGCGACGCTCGAGGTCGATGTCAATGATCTTGACGAAGACCTGATCACCCGTGGAGACAACCTGCTCCGCGAGCTCAATGTGCTTGTCGGAGAGCTCCGAGATGTGAACCAAACCTTCGATTCCATCGGCCACGCGAACAAAGGCACCGAAGGGAACGAGCTTGGTGACCGCTCCAGGAGCAATCTGACCAATCGCGTGTGTGCGAGCAAATACTTGCCATGGGTCCTCTTGAGTTGCCTTGAGCGAGAGGGATACGCGTTCGCGGTCCATGTCGACTTCGAGCACCTCAATGGTGACTTCTTGTCCGACCTCAACAACTTCACTGGCGTGCTCAATGTGCTTCCAGCTGAGCTCGGAAACGTGCACCAAGCCGTCAACCCCACCGAGGTCAACAAACGCTCCGAAGTTCACAATGGACGAGACAACACCCTTGCGGACCTGACCCTTTTGCAGGCCTTCCAGGAAGCTCGAGCGGTTCTGGCTCTGGCTTTCTTCGAGAAGGGCGCGACGAGACAGAACCACGTTGTTGCGGTTCTTATCCAGTTCGAGGATCTTCGCTTCTACTTCTTGTCCCAGGTAAGGGGTGAGGTCGCGGACGCGACGAAGTTCAATGAGTGAGGCGGGTAGGAAGCCACGGAGTCCGATATCCACAATCAGGCCGCCCTTGACGACCTCAATGATCGTTCCGGTGACGACACCGTCGGTTTCCTTGATTTTTTCTACATCGCCCCATGCGCGCTCGTACTGTGCACGCTTCTTGGACAGGATTAGACGGCCTTCTTTGTCCTCTTTCTGGAGGACCAGGGCTTCAATGGCATCCCCAACAGAGACAACCTCAGAAGGGTCGATGTCGTGCTTGATGGAAAGCTCGCGGGAGGGAATGACACCCTCGGTTTTGTAACCGACATCGAGAAGTACTTCGTCTCGATCGATTTTGACTACGGTTCCCTCGATGAGGTCACCGTCGTTGAAGAACTTAAGAGTTTTCTCGACTTCGGCCAGGAAGTCTTCGGCGCTGCCGATGTCATCAATGGCGATTTGCTTCGGACCGGTTGTCGTTTTTGTTGTCATAGAGATCGGAGGGACATTTTTCTACTGGGGCGGGTGCACCGATGTGGCACACACGCAATGGACAGGACAAATCACCCTTGCGGGCGACCATTTAGTCTATCGAGACAACGCCGCTTTCCACAAACCTCAGTGAGCGGCCTCGTCCCAGTGGGAGCCCCAACCCAGCTGGACTTCCAAGGGGACCAGTAGGTCAGCCGCACTGCCCATTTCCTCGACCACGATGGTTTCCAAGCTTTCTCGCTCCCCCGGGTGAACCTCGAACACCAGTTCGTCGTGAACCTGGAGAACTAACCGAGAGGTCATGGAGCCCTGGGTCATGCGGGCATCGATGGTGATCATGGCTCTTTTGATAATGTCGGCAGCGGTGCCCTGAATAGGGGCGTTAAGTGCTGCACGTTCAGCAGCTTCGCGCACAATTCTATTCGGTGAGGTGAGCTCCGGGAACGGGCGACGGCGACCGAAGATAGTCTCTGTGTGCCCATCACGGGTGGCTTGCTCGACCACACTGCGCAGGTAGTCCCGGACTTTTCCAAATCTGCGGAAGTATTCCGTCATCAGGGTTTTGGCCTCAGCCGGCGCAATGCCCAACTGTTTGGCCAGACCAAATGCCGATAGTCCGTAAGCGAGACCGTAACTCATCGCCTTGACTTTGGTCCGCATCGCCGGGGTGACATCCTCTGGTGGAACATCGAAAATTCGAGCTCCCACGAACCGGTGAAGGTCCTCCCCCGCATGAAACGCCTCGATAAGCCCTTCGTCTCCGGAGAGATGGGCCATGATCCGCATTTCAACTTGGGAATAGTCCGCGGTCAATAGCCCGACAGCGGGCGGCTTCGACACGAACGTGGCCCTGATTTTGTGACCCACTTCGGTGCGCACCGGAATGTTTTGCAGGTTAGGTTCCAGAGACGACAAACGACCCGTGCTGGTGCCGGTCTGATCAAAAGTGGTGTGGATGCGTGAGTCCTGGCCCACAGCGACCCGCAGCCCCTCAACAATTTGCCTCAATTTGGTCGCGTCTCGATGGCCTAGCAGAGCATCCAGGAAGGGGTGCGGGTTTGATACCTGGAGCTCGCTCAGAGCAGAGGCGTCAGTCGAGTATCCGGTTTTCGTTGCTCTAGTCGTCGGCATCGAGAGCTCCTCAAAGAGCACCTTCTGAAGCTGTTTGGGAGAGCCCAGGTTCACTTCATGGCCGATGGCGGCAAACGCGCTTTTCTCAAACGTGGCCACCTGGGTGGCCAACTCTGATTCGAGGTGGGTAAGCCCGGCGGAGTCACTGCCAATACCGGCATATTCCATCCGGGCCAGAATTCCCACCAGGGGAATTTCAATGTCGTTCAAGACTGTGCGGCTTCCCTCATCGAGACCCTCTATCAGGGTGTGCCACAGACCCAGAGCGCACCAGGCCTCGATTCCTACCCCGGTTGGGGCTTGTTCAGGGACCAGCTGGTCAGGATCCGCGGTGGGTAGCTCCACTCCCATTTCATCGCGCACCAGTTCTTCAAAGCTTCGAGCCTTGGCGTTGGGCTTAGCGACCCAGGCCGCGAGGCGAGGATCCCCCGCAACGACAACGGGGGAATCCATCTCCAGGAGCATCGTGAGCTGCTTTTTGGCATCCCACAAGACCCAGGTGTGCTCCGGCTCACTCCAGGCTTGAATAAGCGGCTGCTGGTCTTTGCTTCCCACAATCCAGGGCACCCGGATGGCCTCGGAATTGCTTGCTACTCCCACCTCGGTGAGTTCGCCATGCATCCTGCGCAGGTGAAGGCCCAAGGGCGAACCCCGGTGCTTTGCCAGCCAGGCTGAGAGCTCCTCATCCACGAGGGAGCGCTCCGCAGGAATATCCGTCACCACGCTCACGGTGTCGGGTGTTGGCACCTCGTCGCTCACCCCGGCCAGAGCAAGAACTCGTTTGGTCAGGCTTTTGAAAGCCAGTTTCTGGAACACCTCAGTCACCGCAGCGACATCAATGGGTTGACGCTCGAGCTGGTCCAAACTCACTCCGAGATCCACATCGGTCAGCAGGTGGTTGAGCTCCCTATTACGCAACGCTCGGTCTTTTTGCTCGCGAAGATTATTACCGACGACTCCGGGAATGTCCTCGGCAGCAGCTAGGACAGCGTCCAGGGAGCCATACTGCACGATCCACTTCACGGCAGTTTTTTCGCCTACTTTGTCGATGCCAATGAGGTTGTCACTGGTCTCCCCCACCAACGCCGCCACATCGGGGTATCGATGAGGGGGAACCCCATAGCGCTCTTCGACAGCTTCGGGGGTATACCGCTTGAGTTCAGACACTCCTCTGGCGCTGGGATACAGCACCGTCACCTGCGGGTTGACCAGTTGGAAAGTGTCACGATCACCGGAGACGACGAGCACATCGAATCCGGCTTCTGAACCCTGGTGCGCCAGCGTGGCCAAAATGTCATCGGCCTCGTAATCTTCCTTGGTCAGGGTCACCACACCCATCGCGTGTAGCGCATCTTGCAATAGAGGGACCTGACCTATGAATTCCACTGGCGTATCGCCCCGTGTGCCCTTGTATTCGGGATATATCCGGGTTCGGAACGAAAAGCGTGACAGGTCAAACGCCACCGCCACATGGGTGGGTTTTTCTTTGGCTAACAGGCCCAAAAACATCGAGATAAAGCCGTGAATGGCGTTGGTGTGCTGGCCATCCGGAGTCTGGAAACTATCCACGGGCAGGGCATAGAAGGCCCGAAAAGCCAGGGAATGACCATCAATAACCATCAAGGTAGGCTTATCGCTCACGAGGCCTAGCCTACTGGGCACAGGATTTTGCTAAGGAGCGACCGTGACTGTTTTCCCCGCTGATATGGACCCTGCCCTCGTGGCTCGACTGATTGAGACAGGCGGCGGAGAGTTGGCCAAGAAAATGGGCATCGAATTCCTCGAGCTTTCCGCTGAGCTCTCGATTGCTCGTATGCCTGTCGAGGGAAATAGGCAAGTCGTGGGGCTGCTTCACGGGGGCGCTCATGTGGTACTCGCAGAATCCTTGGGTTCCATGTCCTCGGCCATTCATGGCGGACCGGATCGGATTGCGGTCGGAATCGAAATAAACGCGACGCATTCCAAATCAGCCACGGAAGGCTACGTCACGGCAACCTGTGAAGCCCTCGTGCTGGGGCGAACCTTAGCCACCCACCAGATTACGATTCGAGATGATGCGGGAAATCGGTTGTCTACCGTGCGCATGACGAACTTTATTCGCGACGCGCAGCGCTAAATATCGGGGTTATCCGCTTTTTTGGCCAGTTGATCAACCACCGTCTGAGCCACTTCGAGCATGGTCAGGCGTCGATCCATCGAAGCTTTTTGAATCCATCGGAATGCTTCTGGTTCGGTCAGCCCCATGGTGTCGTTGAGAATCCCCTTGGCGCGATCGAGGACCTTGCGGGTCTCGAGCCGGTCAGCTAAATCTGACACTTCGTATTCCAGTGCCTGGAGCTGTTGGTAGCGGCTGAGAGCAATATCAATTGCAGGAATGAGGTCGTTGGGCGTAAAAGGTTTGACGACATAGGCCAGAGCTCCCGCTTCTGCTGCCCTCTCGACAAGCTCACGTTGCGAAAAAGCGGTCAACAGAACGACAGGGGCAATCTTCTTTTTGGTGATGATGTCCGCCGCAGAAATACCATCGAGAAGCGGCATCTTGACATCCATCACGACCAAGTCGGGCCGCAGCTCTTCCGCGAGCGCGACCGCCTTTTCCCCATCGGCGGCTTCGGCAATGACATCGAAGCCGTGATCGCGCAATGTTTCGACGACGTCGATACGAATCAGGGACTCATCCTCGGCCACGATGACTCGCGTGGGGCCAGCAGGTCTCGCGTCAGTTTCAGTCACGGTACGAGCCTACGGTATGGTTCTTACGCACGAGGTTGTGCGACAGGCCGGATTGGCGGAATGGCAGACGCGGAGCACTCAAAATGCTTTGTCCGAAAGGACGTGTGGGTTCAACTCCCACATCCGGCACAGTAGGAAGTTAGTCCTAGTTTTCTTGCCAGGCAGGGGCTACACCAGACTCTGCGTGTCCGACCACATGGACGCGCATATCGTTGGTCGAACCGGGCGTTCCTGGAGGGGAACCGGAGATGACCACGACTTTGTCTCCCTCGACGGCCAGGCCACGCTCGAGCAGCGCCCTGTCGACCTGGGGATACATTTCATCAGTGTGACGCACGCGAGGCACGGCAATAGATTCGATACCCCAGGTCAGAGTCATACGGCGACGCACCTCTTCTGAGGGCGTAAAGGCAATCATGGGAATGCGCGAGCGCAAGCGAGACATGCGTCGGGCGGAATCTCCCGATTCGGTGAAGATGCAGACGTATTTTGCCTCGACAAACTCGGCCACTTCCGCGGCAGCCAGGGTGATGGCCCCTCCTTGGGTGCGCGGACGGCTACCCAGCGGCGGAATACGAGTCAATCCGTGTTCCTCAGTCGAGGCAAGAATCCTGGCCATGGTGGACACCGTGATGGCTGGATACTTGCCCACACTGGTCTCACCGCTGAGCATCACAGCATCGGCGCCGTCCAGAATGGCATTAGCCACGTCGGAGGTTTCGGCCCGAGTAGGCACAGGCGCTTCGATCATAGATTCCAGCATTTGTGTGGCCACGATGACGGGTTTTGCCATCTTGCGGCTGAGCTCAATGGCCATTTTCTGGACAATCGGAACTGTCTCTGGGGGCAGCTCGACGCCAAGGTCGCCTCGGGCGACCATGATTCCATCGAAAGCGTCCACGATTTCATCCAGCGCGTCCACAGCCTCAGGCTTTTCAATCTTGGCGATGATGGGGCACGATTTACCTTCTTCGCGCATGATCTCTCGCACCCGAACCACATCATCTGCCGAACGGACAAAGCTCAGGGCGATGTAGTCGCAGCCCAGCCCCAGACCCCAACGCAGGTCCTCTTCATCCTTATCGGAGAGTGCTGGTGCAGACACTGCCACACCGGGGAGGTTGATGCCTTTGTTGTTCGAGACAAATCCGCCGACCACGACGGTGGTCACGACGTCTTCTGCCCCGGAGCTGACCGCTTCGAGCTTGACCTTGCCATCATCGATCAGCAGCGTGTCCCCGGCTTTGACATCGCCTGGTAAACCTTTGTAGGTGGTACCCACCAACTCTTTGGTGCCCTCGACATCTCTCGTCGTGATGGTAAACGTGTCACCCTTTTTGAGCTCGTGAGGCCCAGCGGCGAATTTTTCCAAGCGAATTTTAGGACCCTGAAGATCCACTAAGACGGCGATGGGGGTGGCGCTGTCCTGCGCGGCTTTGCGTACGTTCGCGTAAATCTCTTCGTGAACATCGTGACTGCCGTGACTGAGATTCATCCGAAAAACGTTGACGCCGGCGTCAATGAGCGACCTTATGCTGTCGTAACTAGCGGTGGCAGGCCCCAGTGTGGCTACAATTTTGGCGCGTCTCATGGCGGTTCCTCTTCGGATTACTTAGGCGTGTAACGCTTGATCGTTCGCGCCAACGGGCGCCGGTAATAGCGTAGACCCTTGCAAGTATGTATCGACCTGTGCGGCCACCGCGCGTCCCTCAGCAATAGCCCAGACAATCAACGATGCGCCGCGTCCGGCATCTCCGGTAACGAACACCCCCGGTTTCGTGGTGGTGTAGTCGTTGTCTCGGCTCAGATTGCCTCGCTCGTCCACACCAATCTCCAGCTGATCAGTGAGAGACCCGTGCTCAGCACCCCGGTAACCCAGGGCTAAGAGCACCAAATCAGCCGGTATCTCTCGCTCGGTACCTGGTGTGGGGAACCGACCACCATCGCGGTATTCCGTTTCACAGACCACAACGGCACGAACCTCTCCGGCGTCGTTGCCCAGGAACTCCACGGTAGAAGCGAGGAACTCCCGAGATCCCCCTTCTTCGTGCGCGCTTTGGACCTCAAACACAATCGGGTCAGTAGGCCACGGAGCATCCATCGGACGCTCTGTGGGGGGTTGCTTACCAATGGCCAGCATCGTGGTCGAGAGAGCATGCTGGCGGTGGGCAGTTCCGAGGCAATCCGCTCCGGTGTCTCCCCCGCCCAAGATAACGACGTGTTTTCCCTCCGCCGTAATGTGGCCCACCACGTCATCACCGGCTTGAATCCGATTGGCAGGGGTGAGGTATTCCATGGCGTGATGAATTCCCAAGAGGTCCCGACCAGGAATGGACAACTCTCGTGGGACGCTGGCACCGGTAGCAATCACGACGGCGTCGTAACGTTGGCGCAACTCCTCCCAGGTGATGTCCACCCCAATGTTGACGCCGGCCCGGAATCGCGTCCCCTCGGCCTGCATTTGGGCAAGCCTCTGGTCTATGTGCTTCTTTTCCATCTTGAAATCGGGAATTCCGTAGCGAAGCAGTCCACCAATACGGTCATCACGATCAAAAACGGCCACGGTGTGACCGACTCGAGTGAGTTGTTGAGCCGCTGCCAAACCCGCTGGCCCACTGCCCACTACGGCAACAGTCTTACCCGTGAGTCGCTCAGGAGGGTTCGGGGTGACATAGCCACTAGCCCACGCCTGGTCGATGATGGAAACCTCAATTTGCTTGATGGTGACCGGCGGAGCATTGATCCCTAAGACACAGGAGGATTCACAGGGAGCTGGACACAAGCGCCCAGTGAATTCCGGGAAATTATTGGTCTCGTGGAGGCGCTCACTAGCGCCACGGTGATCACCACGGCGCACCAAATCGTTCCACTCGGGAATCAGGTTTCCTAGCGGACAGCCCTGGTGGCAAAAAGGAACCCCACAATCCATGCAGCGCGTGGCTTGCTGGGTGAGCACACCAGGTTCGCTGGGGCCATAGACCTCACGCCAATCCCCAATGCGCACTTCCACCGGACGTTTCGCCGGAATTTCCCGGTCAGGATATTTCAAAAAACCACGAGGATCAGCCACCTGTGGCCTCCAAAATTCGATTCCATACGACGTCGCCGTTGGGGTCAAGCCCCTCCGACTCTGCTTGTTCCCGGGTGCGAAGCACTGCTTGGTAGTCCCGTGGTGTGATTTTCACAAAGGACGAAGTCGTACCTTCGGGGTCTTCGAGCAAACGACTTGCCAGAGGTGAACCAGTCTTAGCACGGTGCTGTGCCAGCAAGTCCAGAAGAATTTCCTTATCTGCCGCCCCCAGTGGGCCAATTTCTAGTTCTCCACTGGTCAGGGCGTCCTTATTGACCCGCTCCTGGCGAAGCTTCCATACATAGGCCGTTCCACCGGACATTCCAGCGCCTAGGTTGCGCCCGGTGTCGCCCAGAATCAAGGCAAGACCACCGGTCATGTATTCCAGAGCGTGATCGCCCACGCCTTCGACTACGGCTGTTACCCCGGAGTTTCGCACGAGGAAGCGCTCCCCCACGACCCCGGAGATGAACATGGTGCCCGACGTCGCTCCATAACCCAGAACATTTCCGGCAATCACGTTGCGCTCAGGGGGGAAGAGAGATCCTTCTGTTGGTCGCACCACGATGGAGCCTCCCGAGAGACCCTTACCGACATAGTCGTTCGCGTCGCCGTGCAAGGTCAGAGAAATACCACCGGGCATAAACGCCCCCAACGACTGTCCCGCTGACCCGCGCAGCGTGATGGTGATCGTGTCGGAGGGAAGACCGTGTTCCCCGTGGGCCATCGTGACCTCGTGACCCAACATGGTCCCCACGGCACGTTCGGTATTGCGAATAGGAAGGTCAATCTCGACCTTCTGGCCATCCTTCAGCGCCGACTGACTGAGTTCGATGAGTGCATTATCGAAGTGTTCGTTGATTTCGTGATCTTGACCCTCGTTACGAACTCTTGCCGCTCCAGAGGAGAGATGCTCGATCGACAGAATGGGAGAAAGGTCTAGTCCATCAGCCTTCCAGTGGTGGATTGCCTTTTCGACATCGAGTAACTGAGCTTGGCCAATAGCTTCTTCCAGAGTTCTAAAGCCAAGCTCCGCTAGATATTCGCGAACCTCTTCTGCCAAGTATTCAAAGAACGTTTTCACGAACTCCGGCTTTCCCGTGAAGCGCTCGCGCAGCTGTGGATTTTGGGTAGCAACCCCCACAGGGCAGGTGTCGAGGTGGCAGACCCGCATGAGGATGCAGCCGCTGACGACCATCGGAGCGGTGGCGAAGCCATATTCCTCAGCCCCCAGTAATGCCGCAATGACGACATCGCGACCGGTCTTCATTTGACCGTCCACCTGCACGGTGACACGACCACGCAAATTATTGACCATCAGGGTCTGCTGTGCTTCGGCTAGGCCGATTTCCCAGGGCGTTCCGGCGTGTTTGAGGGAATTGAGTGGGCTGGCACCCGTTCCACCATCGTGACCCGAAATGAGGACCACATCAGCTTTAGCCTTCGCCACACCGGTGGCGACAGCCCCAATGCCGGATTGGCTGACCAATTTCACGTGCACGCGGGCGCTCGGATTAGAGCGCTTGAGGTCGAAAATCAGCTGCTTTAGGTCCTCAATGGAATAGATGTCGTGGTGCGGAGGTGGAGAAATGAGCCCGACTCCCGGGGTGCCATGGCGAAGCTCCGCAATCCAGGGATAGACCTTATTCGCGGGTAGTTGACCACCCTCGCCCGGCTTTGCTCCCTGAGCCATCTTGATCTGTAAGTCATCGGCCATGCTCAAATACAAACTGGTCACACCAAAGCGACCCGATGCGATCTGCTTGATTTTGCTGCGACGGAGAGGGTCTCTCAACCGCTCTGGGGACTCGCCACCCTCACCCGTGTTACTCCTCGCGCCAAGCTCATTCATCGCCACCGCGAGAGTTTCGTGCATTTCCGGAGAAATGGCTCCCATGCTCATCGCTCCCGTGGTGAACCGAGCAATGATCGACGCGCCAGATTCCACCTCATCCAGAGGAACCGGGGTGCGGCCTTCGGTCTTGAACCGGAAGAGCCCTCGCAGGGTCATCAAGCGTTGAGCCTGGTCATCCACCGTTTTGGTGTATTCCCTAAAGAGATCAAAACGCTGTGAGCGAGTGGCGTGTTGAAGCTTGAACACTGTCTCCGGGTTGAACAGGTGAGGAGGACCCTCTCGTCTCCACTGGTATTCCCCGCCCACAGCCAAGCGCTGGTGAGGGTTTGCCACCGTGGTCAGAGGATACGCACTGCGATGCCTCATTTCGCTTTCTTGAGCGATGATGTCTAGCCCCACGCCACCGAGGATGGTGGTGGTGCCGGTGAAGTATTTGTCCACCAAATCTTCGCTCAGACCAATCGCTTCAAACGCTTGAGCTCCGGCATACGAGGCGACCGTGGATATACCCATCTTGCTCATGATCTTGAGCACACCCTTGCCCAGGCCCTTAATCATGTTCGCGACGGCCTGTTCCGGGGTGATGTTCTCAATGACGCCACCGCGCACCAGGAACTCTGCTGTTTCCATGGCCAAATACGGATTGACAGCGGAGGCACCAAAACCAATCAGAAGTGCGACGTGGTGCACCTCTCGAACGTCGCCACTTTCGACCACCAGTCCCACTTGCATGCGCTTGTGACCGCGAATCAGGTGATGATGCACCGCGGAGAGCATCAGCAGCGTAGGAATGGGGGCAAGTTCTGCATTCGAGTCACGGTCGCTCAAGACAACAAACCCCGCTCCCGCTTCCACAGCGGCATCGGCTTGGGCACACAACTCATCCAGGCGCTCCACCAGGGCGGCTTCGCCGTCATCCACTCGGTAGAGGCCACTGAGCTTCACCGTCGCCGGTGCTCCAGAATCCAACGAAAGGTGTTCGATCTTGGCCAGTTCGTCGTTATCAATAACCGGGAACTCCATCGACACCTGGGCCGCGTGGGCAGGTGTAGCGGTGAGGAGGTTGCGCTCAGGCCCCAAGCCACAGGCCATCGAGGTGACGACTTCTTCCCTGATGGAATCCAGCGGAGGGTTCGTTACCTGGGCAAACTGTTGGGTGAAGTAATCAAAGAGCAAGCGAGGACGATCCGAAATAGCAGCAATAGGGGTATCGGAACCCATAGCGCCGAGCGGTTCAGCGCCGTGCTGTCCCATGGGAGCCAGCAACACACGAATCTCTTCTTCGGTATAACCAAAGGTCCTCTGTCGACGAGTCACTGATGCCGGAGTGTGAACGATGTGCTCTCGCTGTGGCAACTTCTCTAATTCAATACGTTGGCCTGAAACCCAGTCCCCCCAGGGCTCTTGATGGGCCAATTGAAGCTTGAGTTCCTGGTCTTCGATGATGCGACCCTCGACGGTGTCCGCCAAGAGCATCGAACCTGGGCGCAACCGGCCCTTGCGCACCACAGTGGAGGGATCCACATCAAGAACGCCAATCTCGCTGGCGAGAATAATCAGCCCATCCGAGGTGATGACATAGCGTCCTGGACGCAACCCGTTGCGGTCCAAGGTGGCACCGACCAGGGAACCATCAGTGAATACGAGTGCGGCTGGTCCATCCCACGGTTCCATCAGCATGGAGTGGTATTCGTAGAAGTCGCGCACGGCGGGATCCATATCGACCTGGTTTTCCCACGCCTCGGGAACCATCATCATCACTGCGTGAGGAAGCGACCGTCCTGCCAGGGTGAGCAACTCTACGACTTCGTCAAAAGACGCCGAGTCGGAGCCGCCCTCGGTCACAATCGGAAACAGCGGGGGCAAATCTCCCAATACTGGGGAATTAAGTTGAGACTGTCGGGCACGCATCCAGTTGCGGTTCGCCCGAATGGTGTTGATTTCCCCGTTGTGGGCAATCATCCGAAACGGTTGCGCAAGTGGCCAGGACGGAAAAGTATTCGTCGAATACCGCGAGTGAACCAAGGCCAGCGTGGACACAAATCGCTCATCGGAAAGATCTGGGTAAAAAGGCTCCAACTGAAGGGTCGTCACCATGCCCTTATAGACCATGGTCCGGCAGGACAGTGAGGGGAAATAGGACCCCAGCTCTCGCTCGCACCGCTTGCGAGCTCGGAAGGTTTGCCGGTCAAGATCGATGCCCTTGAGTGGTTGCTGCTTTTCGTCCTGAAGCGCTGAGGCCACAAAAAGCTGCTCAAAGTGGGGCATAGCTTCGCGAGCAAGGTCTCCGACGACGTCGGGGTTAACCGGCACCTCACGCCACCCGAGAACCTGCAGGCCCTCCTCGGTGGCAATGCGCTCAATACCCGCCTTCTCGGTGTCTCTGGCAGCGACGTCGCTGGGCAAAAAGGCAGTCCCCACGGCATACGAACCCTTAGCGGGAAGCTCAAACCCGGTCACTTCAGAGAAAAACGAGTGCGGAATCTGGGTGATGATTCCCGCCCCATCACCAGTGCCGGCATCAGAACCCACGGCGCCTCGGTGTTCCAGATTCCGAAGCGCCTCGAGTGCCTTTTCGACGATGTCGTGACCGGCAGTGCCTCGAAGAGTGGCCACCATGGCCAAGCCACAGGCGTCGCGATCATGGGCAGGGTTATAGAGCCCCTGTGCTGCTGGTTGCGAGCTAAAGCGCTGGTAGGGGGGTAATGCAGTCATTTTCACCGTCCTCGACGTCAAAGTGTAAAGGCGGGACAACGGTGGCCCAAGAATGTGGGAGAAAATCTCCCCGTACTAAGCGTTAGGTTTACCCTGGCTTGTGGCCGGGCTCTTCACTACAACGCTGGAGTCGACGTCGTATGCATCGTCATCGACCACAAAATAATCGTCCTGCGATTCTAGCGCAGACTCGTCGATCCATGCCTTGCCTTTGAGGTAAACCCCAGGTTCAGCTCCAGGGTGTCGCCTAGCCTGCGCCACCACAATGATGACGCCCAGCACAATGGCTGCGAGAGCACCCCAGATATTGACCCGAATGCCCAGAATGAGTTCAGCAGGATCGAGTCGAATCGTCTCCAAGAACGCTCGCCCTATTCCGTACCACACCAGGTAGAGGCCGAAAATTCGACCCCACTGCAAAGAGAACTGCTTGCCAGCCCAGATGAGGACTAACGCTCCCACAACGTTCCACAACAACTCATAGGCAAAGGCCGGGTGGAAGAGAGTGGACTCGGGCAGCCCCACCGGGATAGCAGCATTGGGCCGATCGATGATCAGTCCCCAGGGCAAATCGGTGGGGGAACCAAAGAGTTCCTGGTTGAAATAGTTACCCAAGCGACCAATACCCTGGGCAAGTAAGAGTCCAGGCGCCAGAGCATCGGCGAAGGACAAGAAGCGAATGCCTGATAGCCGCGCCCCGATCACTGCGCCTACCCCACCGAGAATGATGGCGCCAAAGATGGCCAAGCCGCCTTCCCACACGTAGAAGATGCGAACGAATTCGGCACCCTCATAAAAATAATCAGCGGGGTGAGTGGCAACGTGGTAGAGCCTGCCTCCGAGAATCCCGAAAGGCACCGCCCACAGTGCAATATCGAGCACTACCCACGGTTCTGCACCCCGGGCCACTAGCCTGCGATTAGTCAAAACCAACGCCACAGCAATCCCGAGAAGAATGAAGAGTGCGTATGCGTTAATAGTGAGATTAAGCGTGAACCAATCCGCTCCCAGGTCTCGGATCCAGGCTCCAATATTGAACGAGCGCCACTGCGCCGGGGGGCTAGGAATGCCGTCGGGGTTCATGTCAGATTCTCCTTAGTCGCCTCAAGGCTACTAGCTGCGCTTAGTCCCCGACGCGAGTTGCGAGGTGAGAGCGGCCACTGCCGCAACACCACCGGAGCCCAAGGCCTTAACCAGCGCCGAACCCACGATGGCACCATCGGCATAAGCCACCACATCGGCCACCTGGGCCGGGGTAGAAATCCCCAGACCGACACACACTCTCTGTGCTCCTTGAGCATAAAGACGACCCACCAGCGTGTGAGCAGCAGTATCGACATCCTCGCGTGCTCCGGTGATACCCATGGTCGAAACCGCATAGACAAATCCGCGGGAATCTTTGGCGGCCCGTGCTAAACGCTCATCACTCGAGGACGGCGCGGCAAGAAAAACCCGCTCCAAGGAGTTGCCCTCAGTGGATTCCATCCATTGCGCTGCCTCATCCGGGATGAGATCGGGGGTGATGAGACCCGCTCCGCCTGCTGCCTGGAGAGCCTTAGCAAACTCGGCCACACCGTATTGCACCACAGGGTTCCAATACGTCATCACCAGAACAGGCTTGCCCGTGCGTCGCACGATCTCTTCGAGCGCGGGGAATAAAAACTTGAGCTTGAACCCATTCTCGAGCGACTTCTGAGTTGCCTCGGCAATAACGGGACCATCCATCACCGGGTCGCTGTAGGGAACACCTAACTCCAACACGTCTGCCCCAGCGTCCAAGACTGCCACGGCAGCCTCAACGCTCGTGGCCATATCGGGAAAACCGGCGGGGAGGTAGGCAATCAGTGTCCCGCGGCCATCCTTTTTGGCTGCGTCGATGGTCTGGGCAACACTGGCAGCGGCGCCACTCACGCCTGCTCCGATCCGATCAGGTGGAAATAGCGCGCGGCAGTCTCCATATCCTTGTCGCCTCGCCCGCTCAGGGACACCAGGATGGTCGCATCAGGTCCTAAGCGTTGGCCAAGGATTTGGGTGCCCGCCAGAGCGTGGGCAGTCTCAATGGCCGGAATAATGCCTTCTGTTTGGCTGAGCAAACGCAGCGCCTGCATCGCCTGGTCATCCGTAATGGGTTCATACTGGGCCCGATTAATACTGGCCAACCACGCATGTTCAGGACCTATGCCGGGGTAATCAAGTCCTGCCGAAATCGAGTGAGATTCGACCGTTTGGCCATCCTCATCTTGGAGAACGAGAGAACGCGCCCCGTGCAAGACACCGGGGCGACCCTTAGTGATGGTTGCGGCATGGTGCGGGGTTTCTACGCCATCACCGGCTGCTTCATAACCCACCAGCTGTACTTCTTCATCATCCAAGAAGGCGTGGAAAATTCCCATCGCGTTACTTCCCCCGCCCACACACGCGGTGACCGCGGTGGGAAGAGCCCCGGTGAGTTCCAGCATTTGTGCCCGTGCTTCGACGCCAATAATCGAGTGGAAATCGCGAACAAGGAGTGGGAAAGGATGCGGTCCTGCCACTGTTCCCAGTAGGTAGTGAGTCGATTCCACATTGGCAACCCAGTCGCGCATCGCGTCGTTGATGGCGTCTTTGAGGGTGCGAGAACCCGTGGTGACAGGAACCACTTCGGCTCCCAAAAGTCGCATACGGGCCACATTGAGTGCTTGGCGCTCGGTATCCACCTCGCCCATATAGACCACGCAGGACATTCCCATCAGGGCAGCGGCAGTCGCGGTGGCGACTCCGTGTTGGCCGGCACCGGTTTCTGCGATCAGCCTGGTCTTGCCGATGCGTTGGGCTAATAACGCCTGCCCTAAGACATTGTTGATTTTGTGACTGCCCGTGTGGTTCAGGTCTTCGCGTTTGAGAAATATACGGGCTCCACCACAGTGCTCGGCGAAGCGATGAGCTTCAGTAATGATCGAGGGCCGCCCCGTGTAGGTGCGGTGGAGTTCGGTGAGCCGAGCCTGGAATTCAGGATCAGCTTTGGCCGAAAGGTAGGCCGCTTCGAGCTCATCGAGGGCGTGAATGAGGGATTCAGGAACGTAACGGCCGCCAAAATCACCGTAGTAGGGCCCAGATACCTCGCGCAGAGAAGTACTCATGCGTTCACAAACTCCCTTACTCGATTTTCGGGATCAGATCCTGTGACGAGTGCCTCGCCGACAAGAACCCCATCTGCTCCTTGCTCACGGTAGCGGGTCACATCCTGGGAATTCACCACGGCCGATTCCGCAATCTTGATGATTCCCGCCGGAATTCTGGTTTCTAGCCGGGAAAAGAGTGAAATATCGAGCTCGAACGTCGTCAAGTCGCGGGCATTTATGCCAATAATGTCCGCACCACACGCCACTGCGCGATCCACTTCCTCGGCGCTGTGTGCCTCCACAAGGGCCTGCATTCCCAGCGACTTGGCAAACTCCAGAAGAATTTCGACCCGTTCATCGATCAGGCCCGCCATGATCAACAAGACCAGATCAGCACCGGCGGCTCTCGCTTCCAGAATCTGATATTCCGAATCAAGAAAATCTTTGCGAAGCACGGGGATGTGAACGGCCTGAGCGACCTTGGTCAAATCATCCAGAGAACCCCCAAACCGGCGCCCCTCGGTCAACACGCTAATGATGCTCGCTCCCCCGCGTTCATAGGCGGTAGCAAGTTCCACGGGGTCACTAATCTGGGCAAGCTCACCCTTCGAGGGGCTCTTACGCTTGATTTCGGCGATGAGGTGGACCTGCTCCCGCGGGCCCAGAGCGGCGAGGACATCCATGGGCGCGGCCACATCGGCAATAATTCGCTCGAGTTGCGCCGCAGGAACAAGGGCCTGCCTGGCTAGCCAATCCTCCCTAGCGCCGCGAAATAGTTCATCGAGCACCTAGGCGTGTTCCTTAGGTTGAAATTTCGGGCCCTTGACACCCCAGCCGAGAGCGGCGAGCACGAAGCCCAGTGCCCAGCCCACCAGAACACCGACACCACCAGCAATCACCAGCCACCACACCCCTAGAAAGAATGCGATGCCTGCGACCGAGAGCGCAAGCAGCATCACGGTCACAGCAATCCACGCAGCAGGTGAGTGGCCGTGTCCGGGGTCCGAGCTGGGATTCATGGTTTCTCCTTAGGAATTTTCGAGATAACTCTACCGTTTAGTGGGGTCAATACCTTCGCTGAGGTCATCCCAGGTTGCCACAGAATCCTCCAGAGAAGCCGAACGAGCGCGTCGCTCATACCGAGAGGCACCGGGGCTCGTGCGAGGTTCCCCTAACGCCACGATTCCTCCCAGGATTATCAGCCCGAGAGCGCCGATGGCAAGGAAATGGCTTCCGGAGACGGACACGCTCTCCACCAGCTCTCGGGCGGCATTTCCTGACACACCTGTGGCGGCGGTGATCTCCGAGAGCGCAGACTCCACCGGTGCCGAGGCGCTGGAGATGATGGCTACCACTGCCCCACCGGACGCGAGCACTTGAATCGCAGCGAGCATGCGGCGCACCACTCCCTGGAATGTCCACCGGGCGCCATAGGCGACAAGCGCCAGTACCGCTAAGGATGAGCTCGCTGCGCTAGCGTCCCATCCCGTGACAGGGAGGGTTGAGCCCGTAGTGAGCACCAGTGTCCACCAGGAAGACGAGGCGGCACCGAGACCTATCGCCACTCCGGCGAGGGTGAGCAGGTGTGGCAAGGATTTCATCGCGCATCAGGTTCTAAAGCATTAGCAATAGCGATGGCTCGCGCAGGCGCTGAAGCCTTGTGGATTGTTTCCATGTACTCGGCATCCGGGTCCGAGTCGGCAACGATTCCAGCCCCAGCCTGCACGATGGCAAGACCATCCCGCATCCATACGGTGCGGATGGTGATAGCGAGGTCGGCGTCGCCACTGTGACCGAAGTAGCCCACGACTCCCCCATACACACCGCGCTGGCAGGGTTCTAACTCATCAATGATTTCGAGTGCTCGGGGTTTGGGTGCCCCGCTCAGGGTTCCGGCGGGAAATGCCGCTTCAAAAACATCCACACTGGTGGCCTCGGGAGTGAGCTCGCCCTCCACCGATGACACCAAGTGCATGATGTGGCTAAAGCGCTCCACCTCCATGAACTGACTCACTTCGAGTGTTCCCGGTGCGCACACCTTGGACAGGTCGTTGCGCGCCAAATCGACCAACATCAGGTGCTCTGCTTGCTCCTTGAGATCGCGTGACATGGAGGCTGCGTGCGCTTGATCTTCCTCAGGCGTCGCCCCCCGGGGTCTAGATCCTGCAATCGGGTGCGAGACAACCCGGCGCTGGTATACCGTCACCAGTGCTTCAGGGGACGAACCCACTACGTGATAGGGATGCCCCTCTTGGTCTTCACATTCGAGTAAATACATATACGGACTGGGATTGACCGAGCGCAAGACTCGATACACCTCGAGAGCACTCGCGCTCACCGGAAGGTGGAATTGCTGGGAGAGAACAACCTGGAATACATCTCCATCGGTGATGTATTGCTTGGCTTTGGCGACCATCTCGAGGAAGCTCTGACGCTCGATAGTGGGCGTGGGGAGAACTTCCTCCGGCTCGCTGCGCTGGTGCAGCGTGGAGGCACTGGGCTTAGCCAAGGTGTCGTGCACGTTATTGACTCGATCGACTGCGTGGTCGTAGTCGCTCTCGCTCACTCCCGAGGCACTGTGAACCAGTGCGACGATCACGACTTCGGAGCTGTGGTGGTCAAAAGCGACAAAGTCTTTCACCAAGGACATATACAGCGAGGGCACATCGTGAGTGGACGGTGGCGCATCGGGCAAATCCTCCAGCTCTCGCACCATCTCCCACCCCAAATGGCCCACCAGACCACCGCTAAAGGGAGGCAGTCCCGGCACAGGGTCACTGGCCCATCGCTCGTTCAGCGCGTGCAGGGCCGCAAGGGGCTCAGCCGGCATAGTGGCGCCAAAGGCGTCCTGCTCCGACATTCCCCGATCCATCCAGCGAGCGCGTCCTTGCTCAGAGGTCAGTACTCCGTGGCTGGACACCCCCAGGAAGGAATATCGCGACCATTTGCCCGCCTGATCGGCCGACTCGAGCAGGAAAGACCCAGGGCCTGTGCTGAGTTTGCGATAAAGCCCCATCGGCGTCTCACTATCGGCAAAAAGCCTGCGCACGACCGGAACCACGCGCCGGGTGCGCCCGGCTTCGAGAAATTCTTCACGGCTGGTGTCGGTCATGATCCCTCGTGAGCGTCAAAGCAGGAACGAGAACCGGTGTGACAGGCGGCCCCGTGTTGGCGGACTTCCATGAGCAGGGCATCGCCATCACAATCTGCCCTCACGCGCACGACATGTTGGGTGTGGCCGCTGGTGTCACCTTTGCGCCAGTATTCGCCTCGGGAACGACTGAAATAGGTCACACGACCCTCACTGAGCGTTCGCCTCAGGGCCTCTCGATCCATCCAGGCCATCATCAATACATCGCGAGTCTCGTGGTCCTGAGCGATTACGGCAACCAGCCCTCGATCGTCAAAGGACACATAGTCGAGCAAATCGGAGGGGGCATCGATGGCCTCAGGCTGTTCATTCATCTAACGATCACTCCGGCTTGAGAAAGGGCTGCTTTTACTTCACCCACACTGACTTTATCGTGGTGGAAGATGGACGCCGCGAGAACAGCATCCGCCCCCGCTTCCACGGCAGCAACGGTGTCGCTGGCTTTGCCAGCACCCCCCGAGGCCACCAGGGGAACATTCACCACAGCTCGGATAGCCCGGATCATCTCGACGTCAAAACCGTCTTTGGTTCCATCAGCGTCGATGGAATTGAGCAACACTTCCCCAGCTCCGCGCTCACAAGCCTGTGCAGCCCAGGCCAGTGCATCGATACCAGCACTGGTGCGACCACCGTGGGTGGTGACGACAAAGCCTGACGGCTGTTCGGCGTCTCGTTTGGCATCGACCGAGACCACACAAATCTGGGATCCAAAGTGCGCAGCGATGTCGTCGATCAGCGAGGGGTTCGAGATTGCCGCACTGTTAACGCTGATCTTGTCTGCACCGGATTCCAGGAGGCGCCCGACATCGGAAACGGTGCGAATGCCCCCACCCACCGTCAGGGGTATGAAAACGTTTTCTGCGGTGTGCCGGACCAAATCGTAGGTGGTGGATCGGTCATCCACCGTTGCCGTGACATCGAGAAACGTGATCTCATCCGCCCCTTGCGCGCCATAGAGAGCCGCCAGCTCCACAGGGTCTCCGGCATCCTGGAGATTTTCAAACTTCACACCCTTGACGACACGACCTCGATCGACATCCAGACAGGGAATGACCCGAACCGCGAGGGTCATCAGATGCGAGCGGCGTGAATGGCCGACACCAAAATGGCTCGTGCACCAAGGTCATACAACTCATCCATGACGTGATTCGCGTCATCCCGGAGCACCATCGCACGAACAGCAACCCACTCGGGATCCCGCAGGGGCGACACGGTGGGAGATTCCAATCCGGGGGTAATTTTTGACGCTGCCTCGATCAGGGCCGTGGGAAGGTCATAATCCATCAGCACATACTGCGCAGCCACCCACACGCCGTGCAGGCGACGTTTGAGAACCGAAATACCAGCGGTGTTCGGTTGGGCGCTGATCAATACGGCCTCTGATTCCAAGATCACCGGTCCAAATATTTCTAGGCCCTGGGCTTTGAGGGTGGCGCCGGTGGAGACGACATCTGCCACCGCATCGGCAACACCCAACTTGACCGCGGATTCCACTGCGCCATCAAGACCCACGATTTCTGCTTCAACACCGTGGGTTGCGAGGAAAGAGCGCACCAGTCCCGGATAGGACGTTGCCACACGTTTGCCCTGCAGATCAGACACGGCGTCAAGACCGGAAGGCCCCGCGAAGCGAAAGGTTGAGTGGCCAAAACCAAGGGCCTGAATTTCTAGGCTTTCCGCCCCCGAATCCACCAACAAATCGCGCCCGGTGATTCCCACATCCAACGCACCCGAGCCGACATAGGTCGCGATATCGCGGGGACGGAGGTAAAAGAATTCAACCCCATTACGGGGATCGGGAACCGTGAGCGCCCGTGGGTCGCGGCGACCAGCGTAACCAGCCTCGACCAACATCGAGACGGCGGTCTCCGACAACGTTCCCTTATTGGGAACCGCAACGCGAAGAGGTCCACTCATAGTCGAGCCTCCACATCCTGTAGGGAAATTCCCCGCGCAACCATCATCACGCCTAGGTGATACATCAATTGGGAAATCTCCAGCGCTAATTCTTCATCGGTTTCGTGCTCGGCAGCCATCCACACTTCGGCTGCTTCTTCGACAATCTTTTTGCCGATGGCGTGAACCCCCGCATCTAAGAGTGCAGAGGTGTTGGAGTCATCAGGCCTGGTGGATTGGATTTCCTGAAGCTCGCTCAGGAGGGTTTCGAAAGTCTTCACTCCCCCAGAGTACCGGGGGTTGGCCTAACGAGTGGCGAGCAGATCGATAGAGAACACCAAAGTTCTGCCCGAAAGCCGGTGCCCGCCACCAGCGGGACCATACGCCCACTCAGGGGGACAGACCAATTCCCGCCGACCGCCCACGCGCATCCCAGGAATTCCCTCTTGCCAACCACGGATAAGCCCCTGAAGGGGGAACTGAATGCTCTCTCCCCTGCTCCAGGACGAATCAAATTCTTCACCGGTTTCAAAGTCGACGCCCACATAGTGGACCTCTACTGACGCACCCGGAGCAGCCGTGTCGCCCTCGCCCACAATCGTGTCCTGGATTACCAGCTCGGTAGGGGCTGGGCCCATCTGTGGGTCAATTTCTGGCTTCGTGCGCTCGCTCATGGTGATCTTCCTTACTGTGCAACAGCTCTCAGAGCTGCAATATTGGAATGTGGCTCCCCGGAACCATACACGCTAGATCCGGCCACAAACGTATTGGCCCCGTGGTGGAGAGCCAGCGGCAGAGTGGTGACGGTAATTCCACCGTCGACCTCGACCAGGGGTGTGAGTCGATGAGCCGCCAGGTATTCAGAAAGTTCCCCCAGTTTGTCCATCATCTCGGGCATAAACGCCTGACCGCCAGCACCCGGCTCCACGGTCATAATCAGCACCATGTCAACCTCGTGAAACAGCTCGAGGTAGGGCTCCAGGGGCGTTGCGGGCTTGAGCGCCACCCCGGCAGCAGCGCCCGCCTGGCGAAGGTTGGCGACCACGCTAGAGCAATTCTTGGCCGCTTCGACATGGAAGGTGACCGACTGCGCTCCGACTTCCGCGTAGGTCACCGCGTGCTTGTCGGGGTTATCGATCATCAGGTGAACATCCAACGGGATGGGTGAGACCTGAGCAATGCGCCCCACTATTTGGGGGCCAAAGGTCAGTGCTGGCACAAAGTGGTTATCCATCACATCCACATGGACCGCATCGGCTGTGTCGATGCGTCGCAGTTCAGATTCAATGTTGACAAAATCTGCAGCGAGAAGACTGGGGTGGAGACGAATAGACATTGCCCAAGCCTAACGCGGGGAGCTCTCGTTCACCCGGAGCAGCTGGATAAACATAGCGTCGGTGCCATGACGATGGGTCCACAATTGAACGCCGGACCCCCGTCTCGCTCCAGGAACCGCCCGGCCTACTATCTCCTCGAGCACCAGAGGGGTATCCATGGCCTCTACATTCGGGTGGTGAGCCAGCGCTGCTCTCACAATGTCTGTGGTTTCCGCCGTCACCGGCGAGCACGTCACATACGCAACGATGCCTCCAGGCTTAGTCAGTGTCACAGCGGAGTTAAGAAGTTGCGTTTGAGTCTCCACTAAACCCACCAGGTCAGAGTGCTTTTTACGCCACCGAGCCTCGGGTCGACGGCGCAACGCCCCGAGGCCAGAACACGGCGCATCGAGCAACACCCGATCAAAGAGTTCATTCCCGAGCGGTGGAGAAATCGCATTGACTACGCTGACGGACACTGATTCCGAATGACGGTTCGAAATAGCTGCCACCGATTGGGAAACCAAGGCTGCTCGATGCGGTTGGATCTCCCAAGCCGTGACCGAAGCACCCGAATTGAGGGCCTCTGCGGCCAACACGGCGGTTTTCCCTCCGGGACCAGCACACATGTCGAGCAGGCGCTCCCCTGCCCGCAGCGGCAATGCTTTAGTGAGCAACAGTGCTGCGAGTTGGGAGCCTTCATCTTGCACTCGCAGGTGACCACTGACCAACCGAGGGTCTTCACCCGGATTCCCTGCGGGCGCATAAGATCCCAGCGGTGAGAGGGCTGTGCGTTCTTCGTCGTCGCGGGGAGTGGAAAACCCGGGCAGGTGCACGTAGGTCACCCGGGGAGGTTCGTTATGGGCTGTGAGAGCATCAGCGAGTTCCGATTCGCCACCACACTGGCTGAGGGCTTGCTCAATTTCGCTGACAATCCAGGTGGGATGACTGACACTACCTCCGGTATCGGCTGCGATCACCGACTCCCAGTGTGAGACTTCCTGAGCGGTGACCGCCCTCATCACGGCATTGATAAACCCCACGGCTTTGAACAGTCCCTTGCCCTTGGCTAACCGGACGCTCTGATCGACCGCTGCGTGGTTGGGAACCCGAAGGTGGAGCACTTGGTAGACGCCCAGGCGCAAGATATCGAGCACATGGGCATCGACCTTCTCCCAGCGCCCCGATATGCAGGCTCGAAGCACGACCTCTAGCTCTCCGCTGGCACGCAGCGATCCATAGACGAGCTCCGTCACGAGGCCTTTATCGCGTTGGTCCAAACCGGAGCGCGCGAGCGCTTTAGGCAACGCTAGATTCGCAAAAGCCTCTTCCTCTCGAACCGCGGTGAGGACGTCTAATGCCACTTCCCGAGGGTTAGGAGACTTAGTCGACAAGGGTCACACCGTTGGGGAGTCCCCGAAACCAATCCACGGCCTTCATCTGATTTTTCCCCGCAGGTTTCACCATTCGTAACGTCACCGGATCACTAGCCGTTCCCACCAGAATTCCCTCGTCACCAACCCGAAGAGACCCCGGCGCCATCGCGGCTTCCCCGGTGGCAGGGGTCATTTCGAGGATGTTGACACGATCTGACGTATCAGAGCGCTGGGCATAGGCACCCGGCTCCGGCGTCATGGCGCGGAACTGCTGATACACCCTCTCCCATGGCTGGGACCACACGATTTTGCCATCCTCGGAAAAAGGTTTCGGAGCTAGCGTCACATCGCCCGTTTGCTCGCTCAGGCTCACAGACCGCGATGCTAAATCCGCTAATAACTCGAGGACCATGGCTGGGGCACGAGCAGCGAGCTTCGTGAGCAGGGTTCCTGTCGTGTCATGCGCGGCAATAGGAACCCTGCTGATCGAGGCAATGGGGCCGGTATCCAAGCCCTTTTCCAGGCGAAAGAGGCTAATGCCGGTCTCGCGATCTCCCTGAACAATGGCGTGAGCGACGGGGGCTGCTCCTCGCCATCGGGGCAAGAGAGAGAAATGCACATTCCACCACCCCTGTGGGAGCGCCTCGAGGGCAGTTTGATCGAGCAATCTCCCATAGGCGACCACAATGGCCACATCGGGAGAGCAGGCCTTCAGCGCTGCCGAGGTCTCCTCCGGTGAGCTCGGGGTGAACACCGCAAGCCCTTGTTCGTGGGCGAAAGACTCCACCGGTGTGGGGGTCAGAACCTTTTTGCGTCCCACGGGCCTGGCCGGTTGTGTCAACACACCGACGACCTGTACGCCCGCCTCGACCAGGGCGCGGAGGCACGGAAGGGCTGCGTCAGGACTACCAGCAAACAGGACTCTCACCCTGGTGAGCCTAGTCAGGATGCTCCGGGTGAGAGCTATTACTCGCTGGTAAGCGCATCGAGAGAGTGCGGATTGTCCAAGACAATCTTGACCCGCTCCCCCGCAGTTTTTCTCGGGCCACTGGCCAACTTGTTTCGCCAGGCCTTGAGCTCCCGCGCTACTTCAGCGCCTTGCGCGTAGCTAAATCGGAGAATGGTGCGCACCACCCCGCCTCCCAGGGGAACTGGTCCTAACGCACTCACGCCTGCGCACGAACCGATCACGGCAGCGACAATCGGGGCCACATCGCTCGCTGGCCCACTCAGAGAAGCAATGCGCACCGCAGGAGGTAGCCGAATGGACTCTCGCTCGGAGAGTTCCAGGCGGACCAACTGATCATGGTTGCCCGCCGACATCGCCAAGGCGGGTGGGCCCTCGACATCGGTGAGGTAGACCGTCCCGTCTGGATTCACTAGCGCCACGGCTCGTTCCCATTCCCGCAGAGTGTCTTCCAACGTTCCCAGTGATTCTCGAGACAACATGGCTGGTCCATCGAGTAAGAGCGCGGCGCAATAGCCCCCCTGGGCGATAGGTTCCGAGCCCCTGGTGGCCACCACCAGCGCGGGTTGCGCCCCCACCGAGGCCACCGGGTGTTCGCCATCAGAGCGAATAATGGTCACGCCGGGAAAGGTTTTGCCGAAATCTGCGACGGTGCGACCAATCCCCTGGCCTCGGGGAACTAACCGAGAGCCGCGGCACTCCTGACAACTCCACGCGCTGACGGTGACCCCGCACCACGCACACGAGGGCGACGAGCCCTGTCTGGGCAATCTCAGAGGACCATGACACTCGCGACACATCCCTCGCTCCCCACACGCCTCGCACGCAAGGCCCGAGGAGTACCCTGCCCGGAAAACCTGAATCAAGACCGGCCCACGAGTTAGCGCTTCTTTCGCACCGAGGACAGCGAGCGAGGGCAATCGAGCTGGCGAGCTAAAACTATCGTGCGACGTGGTCAAAGCGGTCGGGACAACCTTGGCCCGTGACGATGATGTGGGCGCGACGGGCGCCACATAGCCCATGTCTATCCAACGGCGCACAGCATAGCTCGGCGTCATGCTGGCAAAAATGAGTGCCGCGTTATCGTGCCCAGCACGAATCGTGGCGATGTCCCGTGTGTGGGGATAGGGAGCCAGCGGTTCGCGGTGAGCCTCGTCCCCATCCTCGAGAACGACAATCGCAGCCAGGTTCGATACCGGTGCATAGATCGCATGACGACTGCCGAGCACGACGACGGGCTGTGGCTGCAGAGTCCGAAGATAATTCTGATAGCGCTGGGCTGGGGGCTGCTGAGTGTGGAGAAAAGCCAGCCCTTCGGGCGCAAGGGAAGATTCGAGAGCCTTCTGGAAGCTCTCAAGGTCGCGCCAATCGGGCACCACGATAATCGTGGATTGCCCCCGTGAGAGCGCTGTGGCCGCTAAGGACACGATGGGCATCGTAGATCTCGGCACGGTGGCACCCTGGGGCACCTCCACCACCCCATAGGGTGTCGAGAGCGACCACCGAGTTCCAGGCTCCAGCATGTCCTCAGCGGATTTCCCGGCGTAGCCCTCCCATGTGGCAACCTCCAGTGCGGCCGCTGGGTCTGCTTCTTCCCCCGCAGGCACTGGCGATTCTTCCCTTGACAGCCAGGCCTTTTCCACCCGGACGTAGCGTGGGGGGATCGCTAAACGCAACACATCCGAGATGCTGCCTGCGCACCGGCGGGCTACCTCGTCACACAGGTCATAGAGTCGCTCCGGCATGACCTGAGCTTGTGAGACGACCTCGGCAAGCGGGGCCAGTTTCCCCTTGTGCTCAGAGTTGTCGACCACACTATGGACGTATCCAGGTGCAAAGCGCGCATTCGAGCGCAGTGGAACCTTGACTCGAACCCCCGGAGTGACTTCGACTCCAGGCTCGATGGCGTAATCAAAAAGTCGATCGAGCTGGGGCAGACGGGTATCGAGAACAACTCGCGCTATGGGATAACTGTTGCTCACAGTTAACTAGCTTGGCGTAACTGCTCCACTCTGTTAAGCCGCTCCCAGGGGAAATCTTGATCCGTGCGCCCAAAGTGTCCATACGCAGCGGTGGGCAAGAACGGAGTATTGAGCAAATCGAGTTCTTCGATAATCGCGCTGGGTCGTAGGTCAAACACGGTAGTGATTGCTTTTTCGATCTGATCCGTGCCGATTTTTTCGGTACCGAAGGTCTCAATAAACATGCTGGTAGGCCTTGCCGTACCAATAGCGTAGGAGACTTGAATTTCGAGTTTGTCGGCAAATCCAGCCGCCACAGCGTTCTTTGCGACCCACCGCAGTGCATACGCAGCCGAGCGGTCGACCTTGGTCGGATCCTTGCCACTAAAGGCTCCACCACCATGGCGAGCCGCTCCACCGTAGGTGTCAACAATAATTTTGCGACCGGTCAAGCCCGCGTCGCCATCAGGACCACCGGTCACGAACTCGCCACTGGGGTTAATCAGATACCGAGTGTGGGACGCATCGAGGTCGACTAATTCCAGCACAGGAGCAATGACATGCTTCTTGAGGTCAGCCTCAATCTGGGGTTGGGGAATACCGGGGTCATGCTGGGTCGAAATCACGACGGTGTTCAACTCGACGGGCTTGCCATCGTCGTATCCAATGGTCACCTGCGTTTTCCCATCCGGGCGCAGATAGTCAATCAACCCCGTTTTGCGGGCCACAGAAAGCTGCTGCGCCAACCGGTGGGAAAGCCATAGCGGCATCGGCATATACGCCTCAGTCTCGGTAGTGGCATACCCAAACATAATTCCCTGGTCACCGGCTCCCAAGGTGTCGTAGGGGTCGGTGGAGCCCTCAGTGCGCTGTTCGAGTGACTGATCGACACCGTGGGCAATATCGGGTGATTGTTGGCCCAGTGAGAGGTGCCAATCAAAACCATCGGCGTCAATGCCGAAGGACTGCTGCGTGTAACCAATCGAGCGCACGAGGTCGCGAACGACTTTCTCGACGTCGACGGTGGTGGTCGAAGTCACCTCACCGGCGACGTGAATCATGTTTCCAGCGCTGAGGGATTCGATCGCGCACCGCGACCCTTTATCCCCTGCGAGAAAAGCATCTAGGAGTGCATCACTAATCTGATCGCACATTTTGTCCGGGTGACCCTCGGTCACAGATTCGGAAGAGAAGTACCTCACAAGCCCACCTCAATTACTCAAGCAGGGCATCCAGTAGCCGCCCCGCAACGGAAGATTTCATTCCTTCAATGGCGCGTGACTGCGGGCTCGCGGTGAAAAACAGTGTCACTGCCGTTTCTACTGGTCCAAATCCTACCTGAGGTCCCACCTGATTCAACACCATCACATCGGTGTTTTTTCTCGCCATCTTGTCTCGGGCATGGGATTCGCGGGTGGCAACATCGTCGCTGGTCTCGGCGGCAAAGCCCACCAGAAGCTGACCAGAGGGTTTGTGGGCACCCAGGGTGGCCAGAATATCGGGAGCTTGGCGAAGCTCGGGACTCCAGGTCTCCCCCGTCTCAGATTTCGTGAGCTTCTCGCTGTGAGTCTCCACGGGGACCCAATCGGCCACAGCAGCGGCCATGATCACGACGTCTGCCTCGGCGCTGCGGGCTACCATCTCGCGCTCCATAGACGCAGCGTCAGGGGCATGCACTACCTCGATACCCCCCGGTAGGGCCACTTCAAGGTTGGCAGCGACTAGGGTGACAGTGGCACCGCGAGCAACAGCAGCGCGCGCAAGGCTTACGCCCATTTCGCCCGTAGACCGGTTTCCCATAAAGCGCACCGGGTCGAGGTATTCACGAGTGCCCCCGGCAGAAATCACCACGTTTTTGCCTGCCCACGGGGAATCACTCACCACCGCGGCGCCCAGTAAATTCCAGGCTGCTTCAGCGATGTCTTCGGGCTCGGCCATGCGGCCCAACCCGACGTCCTGGCCGGTGAGGGCCCCAGATTCTGGACCCACAGCGTGAATTCCTCGAGACATCAGCGTGGCCATATTTGCCACCACGCTGGGGTGTTCCCACATTTCGGTGTGCATGGCAGGAGCCACCAACACAGGGGCCCTGGTGGCCAATAACGTGGTCCCCAGTAAGTCCGGTGCTAAACCTGCCGCCATGGAGGCCAGGGTGTGTGCGGTAGCGGGCGCCACAATCACGAGGTCTGCGTTGTGTCCCAAGGCAACGTGGCGCACCTCGGCCACCGCATCAAAAAGGCTGGTGGGAACCGCATTACGTGAAATCGCTTCCCACGTCGGCACTCCGACAAACTTCAACGCTGAGGCCGTGGGAATGACTGTCACAGTCGCACCGCGCAGAACCAGCTCCCGCACCAAAGACACAGCCTTGTAGGCTGCAATCCCTCCGGCGACACCCACCACAATGTTGGGCGGGGTATCCCCCACGTTGGCCTTGGCTGTGGCCACCAGTTACCTAGCTGTTGTGTGAGAGGACAAGCTTGCCCTCGTTAATTTCGCGCAACGCAATGCTGAGAGCTTTTTCATCCATCGTCGAAGGCACCAAAGGGCCTACGTGATCGTAGATGTTGCCATCGCCTAGATCGGAGTAATACGCGTTGATTTGGCGAGCACGCTTAGCCGCGAAAATGACCAACTGGTACTTCGAATCGACCGTAGTCAACAGTTCGTCAATAGGCGGCTTGATGATTCCATCGCGGTGAAGGGACATTATTTCTCCTTGGAAGCTTTATCGGTACGTGCACCAAGTGCTAAGTCTACGATGAATTGGCCTGCTTCCTCGACGTGAGTGTTGACCACGAGCGCGTCGCACTCATTTTGAGCAGCAAGTTCGAGGCGGGCTGTGCGCAATCGACGTTGTTTTTCTTCCTCATCCTCAGTACCTCGAGATTCTAAGCGCCTAGTCAACTCCTCAAAGGTAGGTGGCGCCACAAACACGGTCAGGGCATCCTTGGCCTTCTTTTTCACTGCGCGGGCCCCTTGAATGTCAATCTCCAAAATCACGTTCTTTCCCCGATCAAGCTCGTCCTCGACCGGTGCGCTAGGGGTGCCATAACGGTGCTTTTCATGAACCACGGCCCATTCGATGAGCCCGCCCTGGGCAATGAGGCGGTCAAATTCGGATTCAGAGACAAAAAAATAGTGCTCCCCTTCCACTTCACCAGCTCGAGCTTTCCGGGTGGTGGCAGAGACACTGACGACAAACTGCGGGAAGTTCGCAAGAATCCACGACACGATGGTGCCCTTGCCCACTCCCGAAGGACCGACCAGGGCAATTAACACACCGCGTAGATGCGGCAGGTAATGACGCAAGAGCTGGATGACCTCAACACGCAAAGCAGAGCGCTGTCGGACCCTCAACCCGCCCAGGCGAGCCGTAGGCCGAATGCCCAGGGACGTAAGGATGCGCTCGCATTTGGTTGCGCCCACACCCGGAATCGATTTAAGAAACCAATCGACGCGAAGGCCCCGAAGCTCCAACGGTGCTGAATCCTCGGACGCCTGGTCAAAGAGATCGAGGATGTTGGTGTGTCCTTGGGCGATGAGCTCCTTGAGCGCCGCTCGCTTGCGTCTCATCGCCACCCCTTGCGGAGAAGCCTCCTGTGGTGAAAATGGGCTCACGCGGACATACTTTCCTGCCTAGCTGCTTCAATCCGAGGACCAAATTCGTCGATACCACCATCAAGAATCGCCCTGGCTGAGACAGGAATGACGCTGGCACTGTGGGGGAAATGTTCTCGCACAGCAGCCAGGCTAGCTCCTTGAGCGCCATACCCCGGGGCCAATACCGGGATGGTTGGATGAGCACTGAGGTCCAATCCGAGCTGCTCCTGGGACACGGTGGAGCCAATCACGATGCCGTGGGAGCCTTGCGCTAGAGGATTGCGTTCGCGCCAACTCTCCATGTCCGCGATGACCCCTGCAGCAACAGTCAGGCCATCGCTGCGTCGAGCACTCTGGGTGGGCCATGCTTCGGGGTTGGACGTTGCCGCGAGAACAAATACGCCCTTACCGTGGCTCAAAGCTAGATCCAGAGCCGGTTCCAGCGCACCGACGCCCTGATAACCGACCAGGGTGAGCGCATCGACTTCGAAATCACTACCGGGTGTCAGCCAGGCATCGGCGTAGCCCGCCATGGTGGAGCCAATATCTCCGCGTTTGGCATCACCAATACTCGCTATGCCGTGAGCGCGACACAGGCCGAGGAACTTCGCCAGTGCGGTCATGCCCGCGACACCGTGTCGCTCAAAGAAGGCAACCTGAGGCTTGACTACTACCCGGGTGTCCCCCAGCTGTTCCACCACGAGGTCAACGAAGCGATCTAACCCACGTGGCGTATCCTCCAGACCCCACGCATCGAGAATGTGGGCATGAGGGTCCACGCCGATGCAGAGAGAAACCCGATCGACCCGCATCTCGCTGAGTGCGGAGGCGAACGTCATGCCGTGATCCGCTCGGCTGCGTAATCTTGCAGGCTTTTCACCTCGGGATGTTCGGGGCGCTCTTCCAGAGACGCCACCGCAGCACCCACCTGAGCAATCGTGGTGAATAGCGCTTTATCAGCGGCCACGGTGGCGGTCCTAATTTCGTATCCGTCGGCTCGCGCGCTGCGGCCTCGGGGGGTGTTAATCACGATGTCGATCTCGCCAGCGTGAATCAGGTCGACGATGCTGGGTCCCTCGCCCTCACCGGATACATCCGTGTGTTTGCGCACGACTTCGGCAGTTATGCCGTAGCGCGCGAGCGTCTCGGCAGTGCCTTCGGTGGCGATTAATCGGAATCCAAGTTGGCTCAGGCGCAACATCGGCAGGATAACGCTGCGCTTATCCCGATCAGCCACGGAGACAAAGACCGTGCCGCTGCGCGGTAAACCACCGTAGGCGGCATCTTGGCTCTTCGCAAAGGC
>JAFMKX010000001.1:149481-186829 GCA_017852615.1 Pontimonas sp.
GCTGCCCGCGCCAGTTGAATTCCCAGGGCCTTAGAGACGAAGGGAACTGTCCTGCTGGCTCGAGGGTTTGCCTCCAACACATAGAGAACTCCCGCCGCTACAGCGAATTGCACATTGATCAGTCCGCGCACCCCAATTCCTGCGGCGAGCTTCTCTACTGCCTCACACACTTCGGCCACGACATCACGGCCCAGAGTCACCGGAGGAAGAGTGCAGGCGGAATCTCCGGAATGAATTCCCGCTTCCTCAATGTGCTCCATCACGCCACCGACATACAGGCGCGTGCCGTCATAGAGGGCGTCCACATCGATCTCCACCGCATCGTCCAGGAAGCGATCGACGAGCAGCGGTGCGTCTGGCCCCACGATGGCGAATTCACCAATGCGGTCAAAATAGCCCTCGAGCGTTTCGGCATCATAAATAATCTCCATCCCACGTCCACCGAGGACATAACTGGGACGGACCAAGACAGGAAAGCCAATGTCCTGGGCGATTGCTGAGGCTTCAGCGAGACTCGTGGCTGTGCCATTCTTGGGCGCGACTAGCCCCGCCTCATCGAGGATGCGAGCAAAGGAGCCGCGTTCCTCAGCAAGATCGATCGCCTCGGGGCTGGTGCCCAAAATGGGAACTCCGGCTGCCTGCAGACCTTCGGCAAGGCCCAAGGCAGTTTGGCCACCAAGTTGGACCAATACCCCCAGCAGCGTCCCACTCTGGGATTCGGCGTGGATTACTTCCAGGACATCCTCGAGCGTCAAAGGCTCAAAATACAGCCGATCACTGGTGTCATAGTCGGTCGACACTGTCTCGGGATTGCAGTTGATCATGATGGTTTCGAAACCGGCATCCCGCAGCGCAAAGGAGGCGTGGACGCACGAATAATCAAACTCAATACCTTGACCAATTCGGTTGGGACCAGAACCCAGGATGATCACTTTCGTGGCATCGGAGGGGCGAACCTCGGTTTCTTGGTCGTAGCTTGAGTAGTGATACGGCGTAAAGGCTGGAAATTCACCTGCGCAGGTATCGACCGTTTTGAATACCGGTCTAAGCTCTAGTTCGTGGCGTTGGGCACGCACTAATTCCTCATCAAGTCCTCTGAGCTGAGCAATCTGCGCATCCGAGAGACCGTGTTCCTTGGCCTCCACCAGCACGTCACGCGAGAGCTCCGGTGCACCCGATACGTCCTCGGCGACTTCATTAATCAGCGCAATTTGGTCCAGAAACCACGGATCGATTCCCGTGGCCTCGTGCAGCTGCGCCACGCTAGCTCCTGCGCGCAACGCCTGCTGCACCGTCACAATGCGCCCATCCGTGGGAGTTTTCGCACGCTCCAGGAGCACCTCAACAGACTCCGTCAGCGGACCCCAGTGGAACGAACTGCCCTTTTGCTCCAAAGACCGCAGAGCCTTGTTCAGCGCTGTGGAGAAATTTCGCCCCAGAGCCATGGCTTCGCCCACTGATTTCATCGTGGTGGTGAGTGTTCTATCCGCCAGGGGGAACTTCTCGAAAGCAAAACGGGGCACCTTGACCACGACGTAGTCGAGGGTCGGCTCAAACGACGCCGGAGTCACCCGAGTGATGTCGTTGGGGATTTCATCCAAGCGATAACCCAGTGCCAATTTGGCTGCGATCTTGGCAATCGGGAAGCCCGTGGCCTTAGAGGCCAAGGCTGAACTTCTCGACACTCGAGGGTTCATCTCGATCACGATGATGCGGCCGTTCGTGGGGTCGATGGCGAATTGAATGTTGCAACCACCGGTATCCACTCCAACTGCCCGAATAATCGCGATGCCGATGTCCCGAAGCTTCTGATACTCGCGATCGGTCAAAGTCAGGGCTGGGGCTACCGTGATCGAGTCGCCCGTGTGGACTCCCACGGGGTCCACATTCTCGATCGAACAGACGACGACCGTGTTGTCGGCGCCATCACGCATCATCTCGAGCTCATACTCTTTCCACCCCAGAATCGACTCCTCTAGGAGTACTTCTGTGGTGGGGCTCTGGTGGAGTCCATCCGTCACCATCCGAATAAGCTCGGCCTCATCGTGGGCGAATCCGGAACCCAAACCACCCATGGTGTAGGAGGGACGAATAACCAACGGGTATCCCAGTTGCGCGCCAAAGTCGATGGCTTCCTGGACAGTGGTAGCAATGTGGCTCGCTGCCACATCCGCCCCACATTCCAACACCAGGTCCTTGAAAATTTGACGGTCTTCGCCACGTTGAATCGCCTCAAACGAGGCGCCAATGAGCTCGACGTCGTATTTTTCGAGGATTCCCTCGGTGTGGAGAGCCATGGCTGCATTGAGCGCAGTCTGGCCACCTAGTGTGGGCAAAATCGCGTCAGGACGCTCGATTCGGATGATCTCCTCCAACACCGCGGTGGTGATGGGTTCAATGTAGGTCTGATCGGCGAAACCCGGATCGGTCATAATCGTGGCGGGGTTTGAATTGACCAGAATGACCCGGATGCCCTCCTCGCGCAGCACTCGGCAGGCTTGAGTTCCGGAGTAGTCAAACTCGGCAGCTTGGCCGATCACAATGGGTCCTGAACCAATCACCAACACACTAGAGATGTCGTCACGCTTGGGCATTACTGGTCACCCTTCTTGCCCTGGCTCACGACAAGGTCTCTAAATCGATCAAACAAATAGGTACTGTCGTGGGGTCCCGCTGCTGCCTCGGGGTGATACTGGACGGAAAATGCGGGAACATCCAGCGCACGCAGGCCCTCCACAACGTTGTCGTTGAGTCCGACGTGACTGACTTCAACCCGACCAAAGCCCGCGGGAGACTCAACAATGCCTTCCACCGGAGCCTGGACCGCAAAACCGTGGTTGTGGGCAGTAATTTCGATGCGACCAGTTGCTTTATCCAGCACGGGCTGGTTGATACCGCGGTGGCCGTAGCTGAGCTTGTAGGTATCGAAGCCAAGGGCGCGACCTAAGAGTTGGTTTCCAAAACAGATTCCAAAGAACGGCAATGACACCTTCAAGGCCTCAGTCAGCAGTGCAACCTGAGCGGTACTTGCCGCAGGGTCACCAGGTCCGTTGGAGAAGAACAGGGCCACGGGCTCAAGAGACATCACCTCGGCAAAGCTCGCGGTAGCGGGGAGGACGTGGACGTCGAATCCCCGAGCCGCTAGCTGATGAAGCGTGGACTCTTTTACCCCCAGGTCTAATACCGCGAGACGCCCCAGGGCATCTCCCACCGCTGGCACCACACGCATCTGGGAAACACTCACTCCCTCAGCAAGGTTTTGACCCTCCATCCCAGGTCCCGCCAGCACCCGGTTGAGCTGCTCGTCAGGGTCTAATTCCCACGCCTCGCCGCTGAAAATTCCACCCCGCATGACCCCTGCTTCGCGGAGGATCAGCGTGATTGCACGGGTATCGACACCACTGATGCTGATGACACCCTGGTGTTCCAACACGGAATCGAGGCTGCGCTGGGACCGAAAATTGGAGGGCACGCGCGCCGGATCGCGAACAACGAAACCCTCCACCCAGATCTGTCGAGATTCTGGATCTTCATCATTCATTCCGGTGTTGCCAATGTGGGGTGCCGTCATCACCACGATTTGTCCGGCATAACTCGGGTCGGTCAGCGTCTCTTGATAGCCCGTCATCCCTGTGGAGAACACGACTTCACCAAGGGTCTCCCCCACAGCTCCCCACGCATATCCTTCAAAACGTGCGCCATTTTCCAGCACCAATACTGCGCGCGCTCGACTCATACGTGTGACCCCTTCGCCGGTGAGTGTTGAAGACCATTAATCGCGCTGATAAGCACTTCCCGATCGCTATCGATGATCCGGAAGTAACTATCCACAAGGTGACCGCCCAGCGACCATCGAATCATCACCATGCCCTCGGGTTCGACCACCCGATCAATCGTCCAGGTCGCGAGCCCCGCCTGGAGTGAATCATCTGCGGGAAAGCACACTGAGGTGGAACCGCGAGGGGAAAAATACACCCCTGCTTCGTACACGCCGAGCGTCGCCTTGGCACGATAGGCCAGAGAGTTAAGCGCCACGCGCTGCAGAGGCGCATCGGCCTCCGTGGTAGCGACGTAGAGGCACTCCAGCTCTAACACCGGTTGGCCCTCTGGCGCACTCGACACCAGGTGCTGAGCCCAGCCGCGGTGTGCGTTGCGGCGGGAGCGCCAGCCCCAGGCAGCCAAGCCAAGGGCTAAAGCCAATACGGCCAGCATGATCAGGCCTGCTTGTTCTTGGTTCACGACCGGCGTCCTTTGTTCGTTCCTAGGCTCTCACGCTCAACAAGCTCGCCTGCGAGGACTGTCTGAGTCCCTGCGAAAAACGTGTGGAGAATCTGACCGGGAAGGTCCCACGATTCGAAAGGATTGTTCGTACTCAAACTACCGTGCGGTGTCCCGGCAGCAGCTGTGACATCAGCCAGTGCGAGGTGCGCGGGTTGTCCCACAGCAAAAGGCTTCTCGTATCCTTCGAGTGAGCCAATCTGTGCTGGGCGCACTGACAACACACGGGCTAGGCCAGCCATATCGAGATGTCCCGGTTCCACGAGGGCCCGCAACACCACCGAAAAGGCCGTTTCCAACCCCAACATGCCAAAGGCCGCCTCCGGAAAGGCACATTCCTTGCTTTCTGGAGTGTGCGGAGCATGGTCGGTGGCGACAATGTCGATGACGCCACTGGCAACACCCTCGCGCAACGCCATGACGTCTTCTTCTCGACGCAGCGGCGGGTTGACTTTGAAAACCGGGTCAAACCCGCGTACCAGCTCCTCGGTCAACAACAGGTGATGCGGGGTGACTTCTGCAGTAACCGCAATGCCCCGCTTTTTTGCCCACGCCACTACCTCGACAGATCCAGCGCTGGAGAGGTGACACACATGAAGCCTGGCGCCCACAGACTCTGCCAGGAGCACATCTCGGGCGATGATGGATTCTTCGGCGACGGTGGGCCAGCCTGTGAGTCCAAGGCTCGACGCTAACGCCCCGTCGTTCATATCCGCACCCTGGGTGAGCTGAGGGTCTTGAGCGTGTTGTGCGATCACAGCGCCGTGTCGAGAAGCCTGACGCAGCGCCTCGCGCATCAATCCCGAGTCATGGACACACTTGCCGTCATCGGAAAAGACCCTGACTTGCGCGGCAGCGGCGGCCATGGCCGACAACGCCGCGAGTTCGCTTCCACCCAGGTTTTTCGTCACAGCACCTACGGGCCGGACATCGACATAACCAGCGTCTATGCCCCAGCGCCAGACAGCGTCGGTCGCCGCGGCTGTATCGGCCACCGGTGTCGTGTTGGCCATGGCGTGGACTGCCGTGAATCCTCCCAGAGCCGCCGCTTGGGAGCCGCTGAGGATGGTCTCGGCCTGCTCACCCCCTGGCTGACGCAAATGGGTGTGTAGGTCAACGAAGCCGGGGAAAGCCACGAGGCCGCTGGCGTCAAGGGTGGTTGTGCCCCGCTTACCCGCAACATCTTTCGGGTCAACAAAAACACCCTCGGAAATTCCGATATCCGCAGTTTTCGCACCCAACAGCGATGCCCCGGTAATGAGATAGCTGGTCATGATCGTGCTCCCCACAGTTCGTATAGGACCGCCATACGCATCGATACACCATTGCGGACCTGGTCAAGGATCACCGATTGGGCCGAGTCGGCCACACTGCTCGCGATTTCCACACCACGATTCATGGGTCCTGGATGCATCACCAGGGCATGCGTGGATAACCGTGCCGCTCGGGCACTCGAGAGCGAATAATCTCGGACGTAGTGCGTCAGGGAGACCCTTGGCGCACCCTCCTGGCGCTCGTTTTGCATGCGCAACATCATCACCGCATCGGGTTGGGAATCAAGTGCGGCGTCAAAGTCGCTCATCACCTCCGCGGGCCAGTCTGCAACGCCCTCGGGCAGCAGTTCGGCGGGGCCAACCAGGGTGACTTTCGCTCCTAGAGTGTTGAGCAACCACATATTGGACCGCGCCACACGGGAATGGGCAATATCGCCGACAATCACCACGTGAAGTCCTGCGAGGTCCTTTCCTCGAGGGTCATCCTGCACAGCATCGCGCAGCGTCGCCGCATCAAGAAGCGCCTGCGTAGGGTGTTCGTGGGTGCCATCACCGGCATTGATAACGCCTGCCTGAATCCATCCCGAGTGGGCCAACCGCGCGGCAGCGCCGGAGGAGAAGTGCCTCATCACGATGATGTCGGCACCCATCGCCTCTACCGTTTGGGCGGTGTCTTTCAGGCTCTCCCCTTTGGACACACTGGATCCGGCGGCTTGAAACGTCATCACATCCGCCGAGAGCCTCTTCGCCGCGGCTTCAAAGGACAGGCGAGTTCGGGTGGAGTCTTCAAAGAAAAGATTGACCATCGTCGCTCCACGCAGGGTGGGGAGTTTAGGAACGTGTCGATGCGCCACGGCAGAGAATTCATACGCGGTATCCAATAACCGAAGCGCGTCGTCTTTCGAGAGATCCTGTGTACCTAAGAGATGTTTCACGAGACCACCTGAACTGTGTCGTGTCCATCGGATTCGCGCAGCGAGACTGTTACTCGCTCGCCGTGAGAGGAGGGCAAATTCTTTCCCACGTGGTCTGCCCGAATCGGAAGCTCGCGGTGTCCCCTATCGATCAACACGGCGAGTTTGACGATGCGAGGCCTGCCCAATGCCGTCATGGCATCAAGCGCTGCCCTGACCGTCCGCCCCGAATACAGAACATCATCGACAAGCACCACGACTTTTCCATCAATACCGCCTGGAGGCAGTTGTGTGGGGGCCGGGGTGCGATGTCCACCGGTCGCGAGGTCATCGCGATAGAGCGTGACGTCAATACTCCCCCAGGCCACTTCTTCTGAGGTGATACCGGTGATCAACAGCGCAAGCCGCTGGGCTAACAGCGCTCCGCGAGTAGGGATACCAAGAATCACCAACTCGCTACTGAGCGGGACGGCTTCGATAATTTCATGAGCGATGCGTCGAAGGGTTCGGTCAATATCTGACTCTGACAACACGGTGCGCGCGCTCATCGAGCCCTCCTTCCGCGCCTCTCGGGACGCTAGTTAAAGCAGGTTTCCCCTACCCTAACCCAGAAAGGCTTGCGAACCTAGTTCACTCGGGGTGGCGAGCAATCGCGGCAAGAATGCCGTGAACAAACCCTCCCGAGGCTTCCGTGCTCAGCTGAGTAGCCAACTCGACCGCTTCGGCGATGCACACCGCCGGTGGAACATCAGGATTGTGACGCAACTCCCACACGGCAAGGCGCACGATAGCGCGGTCGACTGCGGGCATCCGCTCGAGGGGCCAGGAGGTACTGGTGGAGCGAATCAACTCGTCAATATCCCGACCATGCTCCAGCACGCCCTTGACCATTTCTTCGGCATAGGGCCACGACGAATCGCGCTCGGGATTGAGCCTGGCCTGCTCCGTGGCGTCGGCCAGAGACGTCGCTAAATCGACTTCCCGCACATCAGCGCTAAAGAGGACGTCGAGCGCTCGTTTCCTAGCTTTCCTGCGGGCGCTCACTCGTCGGTTACGCGACCTAGGTAGTCACCGGTTCGGGTGTCCACCTTGACTGTCGTGCCTTGCTCCACGAATAACGGCACCTGAATTTCAAACCCTGTTTCTAGGGTGGCAGGTTTGGTTCCACCCGTGGAGCGATCACCTTGCAGGCCGGGTTCGGTGTACGTAATCTCCAGCGTCACCGAAGCGGGAAGGTCGATGTAGAGCGCCTCGCCTTCGTGCATGGCGATGCTGACTAGTTGGTTGGAGAGCAAGAAGTTCGCAGCATCACCCACCACAACGCCTGGCACGGTCACTTGGTCAAAATCGGCCTGATCCATGAAGACGTAATCAGCGCCGTCTTCGTAGAGGAAGGTGTAGTCACGGCGATCCACCGTGGCGAAATCAATTTTGGTCCCGGCGTTGAAGGTTTTATCGACCACTTTCCCGGAGCGCACGTTCTTGAGCTTGGTGCGCACAAAGGCGCCACCTTTGCCTGGTTTGACGTGCTGGAACTCAACGACAGCCCACAGTTGGCCATCTAGGTTGAGCACACTTCCATTCTTAATATCGTTCGTTGTCGCCATCTCAGTGCCTTCCTACCAGTGTCATCATCTGCTCCAACGCCAATCGGTAGGAGTCTTTACCAAACCCTGCAATCACACCCGTCGCCACCGCGCTGATGACCGAGTGGTGACGAAATTCTTCCCGCGCGTGCGGGTTAGACAAGTGGACCTCTATCAGGGGCACACCAGCGGAGGTCACCATTGCACACGCATCGCGCAACGCATAGGAATAGTGACTAAATGCTGCCGGGTTCAGAATCACCGGGGTTTGTGTATCGACAGCTCGATGCATCAGGGCAATCAACTCTGCCTCATCATCGCTTTGGACACATTCCAGGCTCCACCCCTCGCCGGCCTGTTCCTGAAGCATTGCTTCAATGTCGGCCAGGGTGTCAGATCCATAGATTTCTGGCTCCCGGGAGCCCAATCTGCCCAGGTTGGGTCCATTGACCACCAAAATCGACGTCATCTACCCAGCCTAGCCCTCTGAGGCTGCCATTTCAGAGTAGGCCGCGAAGAGGACCGACTCGTCAGGAATAGCGAGGACGCGGGGTTTGGCAATATCATCCAGCACGACGAACCGTAGAACGCCTCCGCGGGCCTTTTTATCCTTCTGCATAGTCGCTAACAGAGATTTCCACCGAGCAGGAGGATAGGTCGTGGGCAAGCCCAAGGTCTGGAGTATGTTCCGATGGCGCTCGACATGCTCATCGGCAAGATTGGTAACCATGCGAGAAAGTTCCGCTGCGAAGACCATTCCAATGGACACTGCCGCCCCATGACGCCACTGGTAGCGCTCAGCGTGCTCAATCGCGTGAGCCAACGTGTGTCCGTAATTCAGGATTTCCCGGGTGCCTGTTTCGAAAAAGTCGTCCCCCACAACGGCCGCCTTCACCGCCACAGCGCGTCGGGTCAGCTCAAGGAAAACCTCAGAGGATGTCGTCGTCGCTTCCTCGGGATTTTCTTCGATGAGGCTCAAGATGGTGGGGTCAGCAATAAACCCGGCTTTGACGATTTCGGCGAAGCCTGCCCGCACGTCATTGTCGCTCACGCTGGGTAAAACGTTGGGGTCTACTAACACGGCCTGTGGAGCGTAAAAAGCGCCCACAAGGTTCTTTCCCTCAGTGGTATTGATTCCCGTTTTCCCACCAATAGCCGCATCGACCATCGCCAACACGGTGGTGGGGATATGAACCAGCGGCACCCCGCGAAGCCAGGTCGCGGCCACGAACCCTGCTAAGTCGGTCGTCGCCCCGCCACCTAAGGACACGATCACATCATTACGGTGAAAATCCAACTGGCCCAAAATGCCCCAGCAAAAAGAAGCAACCTCAGCCCGCTTAGCTCCCTCAGCATCAGGAATCTCCACCAAAAAGACCTCACGGGCTCCGGAGAGTTCCTCGCGCAGTCGCTCGGCAACCCCCGCTAAGGGTGGCGCGTGAATAATCACCACTTTGCGGGCATCGCCTGGGAGGTAGTGAGCAAGGGAATCGATCGTTCCCGGGGCAATAACAATGGGGTAATCCCCCTGGGCGGTGTTGGAGACCATGACGGTGGGGTCAGGCTTACTCATGCTCAGCACCCTTCACCCAGTCAACAATCTCCACGGCAAGCGTATCCATCGCACGATGGCTCGTGTCGAAACTCACCCCTGCTACTTCTTCGTACCAGCCCGAGCGCTGTTCCATCAACGACACCCAGGACTCGATTCCACCGCTGAGCAACGGACGCTTGTCCCCAGAAATTCGATCTTCCACGGCCTCGGGGCTGATCGTAATGAGGGCAACGGTGTGGTTGCGAAGATCCTCTCGGGTGGCGGGATCAATCACGGCGCCCCCACCCAGTGCGACAATTCCCGGTGTTTCTAACGCCGTCATCACGGCAGCTCTTTCCCAGGCGCGAAAGACGTCCTCGCCGTGGTTTGCAAAAATATCTTTAATCGGACCATGCTCCTGCACCACCATCGAGTCGGTATCGACCAGGGGAAGGTTCATCATCTTCGCAACCCTTTTGGCCAATCGAGACTTCCCGGCGGCGGGAGGTCCCACCAACACCAGAGCAGGCTTATCGCTCACTAGGAGCTCTGTGAGGCAGGGGCAATGGTGGCAGGGATCGAGGCGAGGTAGGAATCACGGTTGCGCACGATTTCTGCCACAGAGTCACCACCGAATTTCTCCACCAAAGCATCAGCCAGCACAAGCATCACCATCGCCTCGGCGACAACACCCGCAGCAGGCACAGCACACACATCAGAGCGTTGGTGGTGTGCCACCGCTTCTGTGCCGGTAGAGGTGTCAATCGTGCGCAGCGCACGAGGAACAGTCGAAATTGGCTTCATCCCGGCGCGAACCCGAAGCACGCCTCCGGTGGACATGCCTCCCTCAGTTCCGCCTGCCCGGTCACTGGTGCGGCTCACGCCGTTCTCATCAGCCACGATTTCATCGTGTGCGAGCGAACCACGTCGACGGGTAGTAGCAAAACCATCCCCCACCTCAACGCCCTTAATGGCCTGGATACCCATCAAAGCGCCGGCGAGTTTGGCATCTAAACGCCTGTCCCAGTGAACGTAGGAGCCTAATCCCGGGGGTAACCCGCGCACCACCACTTCGACGACCCCACCCAGGGTGTCGCCTTCTTTGTGTGCGGCATCCACTTCAGCCACCATGGCTTCCGACGTCGCAGGATCTGCACAACGCAACGGATCTTCATCGAGTCGCTCGATGTCGTCCATTCGCGGCAAGGGAGTTCCCTCAGGAACCTCAATCGGACCCACGGCAACGGTGTGGCTTAGAACCTCAATACCGAGAGCAGAAAGCAACGACCGCGCTACTGCGCCTAGTGCCACCCGGGCAGCTGTTTCCCGGGCGCTGGCTCGTTCCAAAACGGGCCTGGCGTCATCAAAGCCATACTTCTGCATTCCAGTGAGGTCAGCGTGCCCCGGACGAGGTCGAGTCAGAGCGGTGGCTCGACCACCTTCTAGCTGGTCTTGCTCAACAGGATGGGGGCTCATCACGGTTTCCCACTTGGGCCATTCGGTGTTACCCACCCGCAAAGCGATAGGGCCACCTTGGCTGAGGCCGTGGCGAATCCCACCAGAGAGGGTTACTTCATCTGCTTCGAACTTCATCCGCGCACCCCGGCCATAGCCGAGTTTGCGCCTGGCTAGATCACCTTGGATGTCTTCCAGGGTGATGGGGACACCCGCAGGAAACCCCTCGAGAACCGCTATCAGTTCGGGGCCGTGAGACTCTCCCGCTGTCATCCATCGAAGCATGGCTCTATTCTTTCACGCCGCAGGTGTGTGCTTATGCAGCGGGGAGGTTTACGGCGCGCTTCATCGCACGCAAAACCTCTTCTTCTCGGGGCACAGGGGTAGTCATCTCACCGCTGTGAAACAAACGAATCTGCATGAGGGCTTGGTGGACCAACATCCACACCCCTGAAATGACGGGCTTGGGAGAGCCTCCCCATCGCAGGGCTAACTGACTGGGCCAGGGGTGATACGCGACATCGAGCAGGGCAGCAGAGTCGACAACCGCGGGAGATATTTCCCAGGGAGACTCCGCGCCGCCAGGCAGGGTGGACACGACCAGTTCCGGTTCCTCCAGCGATGCCTCATCGAGTGCGTCCACGAGGTGAACCTGGAGACCCATCTGCTCGAGGACACCCAGAGTCGGTGTCGCCCGTTCGAGGGAGCGCGCTACCAGGGTGATGGAGGTTGTTCCACCCAGGTGCAAGCCGTATCCCACGGCTCGCGCCGTGGCGCCGGCTCCCAGAATCCACGCGTGTTTGGCCTCTACCGTGTGGTCGGCCAGGGCACCGTGAACACCCCAGGGGTCCGTATTGGCCAGCGCCGGCTGGCGCTTTCGAAACGTCACGGTGTTGGCTACACCCAGCAGCTCCACGACAGGGGTTCGCTGCTCGATGAGAGGAACTATGGCTTCCTTGAGCGGCATCGTGAGCGAGAGTCCGACCAGATCCGGTGAGCGCGCTAGCCATTGCTCGGGAAGGCTCTGCTCGTCGACCTCTTGGGCCAGGTAGTCCCACGAAAGGCCCAAGACCTCGTAGGCCGCACGATGAAGCACCGGAGATAGGGAATGACCAATCGGTGACCCCCAGACGCAGGCAAAGGGCCTAGCAGTAGGCACCGTTCTCCTCGCTTTCACGGCACCAACTGAGCCAGCGCTGCACTGCACGCTCATGCTCGGCGAAGGTGTTCGAAAAGACTGTTTCTCCGGTGCGGAGGTCAATGGCCACAAAATAGAGCCAGTCCCCCGCTGCTGGGTTGAGGGCAGCGTCCATTGCCACTTCACCCGGAAGAGAGATCGGACCCAGAGGTAAGCCCGTGTAGTAGTACGTGTTGTAAGGATTATCGGGATCTGCGCGGTCTGCATCAGTGGTCGACACCGAGTCGTATAAACCAGTCCAGTAGGTGACGGTGGCATCAGACTGCAGTGCCATGCCGATATCTAGACGATTGGTGAAGACCCTGGAAGCCTTGTAGAAATCCTCAGTGGCGCGAGCCTCCCGCTGCACCAAAGCCGCGAGTGTCAATACCTCATGCCACTGTTCCGGAGCTACCCCAAGCCCGGTCAGGCGCGATTTAGTCTCCTCGACCATCCGGGCGATAATGTCTGTTGCTTCCACACCGGGCTCGAACGTATACGTTGCGGGGAAAAGATAACCTTCGAGTGAATTAGCGGGGTTAGCCACCCCATAGGCGGCGGGATCCTGTGTCGCTTGTTGAAGATCCTCCAGCGGGAGAGATGCTTCCTGGGCGATGATTTCCAGAGCGCGCTCCATGGTCACGCCTTCAGTAATGACAAACGAAATTTGCACACGATTGGCCGGATCACGCAGCGCCCCTATGGCACTCTCCGCCGACATCCCGGTCAGCATTTGATAGGTGCCAGGTTGGAAAGTGATGGTCGCATCGCGCAGAAGAACCTCGTATACGGCTTCGAACGACGCGGTAACACCCTCCTCAGCAAGACGGCGAGCGACCGTCTCGCCAATGTCGCCGGGGTTAATCACAATCTCGATGGTGGGTGGGGCTCCACTGCCCTCAAAGTCGAGTACTTCCTCCTGGGCGAAATAATTCACAATTCTCACGCCGTATTCGTTCCACAACAACCACACACCGGAACCACCAATGGCCAACACCGCGATCATGACCAAGGCGAAGATGCTGCGGCCAGTTTGCCTAGGCGGGCGCGCTTCACTGCGTCGTGCCCTGCGAGACTCGGCCTCCGACACCACAACGGTGTTATCAGCGGGGAGGGTGTTAAAAATACGATCGAAGTCGGCGTCTTTAGTCATTGTCGTTTGTCCCTGCCGCTAGGAGCTGGCCTGGGGCCACCCCCTGGTGTCGTTCTGCATCGAGTGCATGTTGCAAAAGAATAACAGCGGCAGCTTGGTCCACCATTCCTCGCTGGTTTTTGGCCGACTTGCCCGCTGCTCGAAGCCCCTGGCTGGCCTGCACAGTCGTGAGTCGCTCGTCAACGAGCCGAATCGGCACACTCTGAGCCTGCGCTAGTTGTTGCGCAAAATCCTGCGCATCTTCCGTCGAGGCCGTGCGCTCGCCTCGGAGGTTAATCGGAAGACCCACCACTACTTCAGAAAACTCTTCGACACGCAGCATGTCCAAAATTGCTTCGATAGCGATCTCTCGAGCAAGAGTCTCCACCGGTGTTGCGAGCAGCCCTTCCCTGTCGCATCGAGCCACACCCACGCGAGCTTTACCCACGTCGACTCCAAGCCTGATGCCTGCGCGCACTAGAGAGACGTCACCGTTGTGCGGATATCCTCCAGCGCTTGGCCCAGTGCCGATCCATCGGGGCCCCCGCCTTGGGCAAGCCCGGGCTTACCGCCACCGCCTCCGCCCATGGATATCGAGGCAGCCTTCACGAGATCTCCTGCCCGTGCTCCCGCGGCAACACCAGCGGCGTTGACGCACACGACGACCATTCCCCGGCCTTCGTCCACAGCCCCGAGAGCGACAACGCTGGGCGCCTCGCCCAGGCCCTGACTCACTCCTTGGGCAAGCGTGCGCAGATCATCGGGTGAACCAACCTCAGACACACTCTCCACCACGCAGGACACCGCGCCCGTGACAGCCTTACCCAGTAGCGCGGGAATGAGAGCAGCGGAGGCAGCCTGTTGAGTCTTCGCCACCGCACGCTCGAGGTTTTTCACCTGAGCAACTAACTCTTCCACTCGCTCGGGAATGCCCTCTCGGGGAGTCTTCAACAGTGAGGTGAGGCGGCGCATGATCGCCTTTTCGGTCGAAAAGTCGGCAATTGCTGCCTGTCCCACCAAAGCTTCCACTCGCCTGGCGGTGGAGCTCACAGAAGATTCCCCCAGGAGCGTGACCACGCCGATTTGCGACGAACGCGTCACGTGGGTACCAGCACACAGCTCTCGTGACCAGGGGCCACCGATGTCCACCATGCGCACAACATCGCCATATTTCTCTCCAAAGAGAGCCATCGCCCCTTGGGCTTTGGCTTCATCCACGGCAAGAATCCTGGTGGTTACTTCTAGATCGTCGCGAATGGCGTTGTTAGCAATCTGCGAGATGTCTTCTTGGGCATCGGCAGAAAGCGCCTGGTTCCAGGAAAAATCGAGACGCAGGTAGCCAGGCCTATTGAGCGAACCAGCCTGAGTGGCGTGGGGGCCCAGAGTGTCCCGCAGCGCAGCGTGAATGAGATGGGTCGCGGAGTGGGCCCTGGCACCTTCGTAGCGCGCGCGGGCATCCACCCGAGCGTGGACGACATCTCCCAAGCTCAGCTCGCCCTGGGTGATCTCCACCGTGTGGCTGATCAGCCCAGAGACAGGCTTTTGCACATCGACAATCGTGGCCTGGAAATTACTCCCCTCCAGAACACCCTTATCGGAGACTTGGCCACCAGATTCTGCATAGAGCGGGGTTTCCGCCAGGATAATTTCCGCCAGGGAGCCTGCCGCGACAGTAGTAGTTGAGACTCCATCCTGGAGAATGCCCAACACCGTTGATTCCAATTCCAGTTGGTCATATCCACAAAAGACTGTTTCGCCCAGTGCCCGAAACGGGCTATAAACACTGACATCAGCGATCTGAGATTTCTTGGATTTTGCATCGGTCTTCGCACGGTCTCGTTGGGCGAGCATGAGCGCATCAAACGCTTCTCGGTCAACCTGCAGACCAGATTCCTCGGCAATTTCCAGCGTGAGGTCAATGGGGAAGCCGTAGGTGTCGTGCAATACGAAGGCTGTGTCTCCCGAAAGGGCAGTCTCACCACTGTCTTTGGTCTGAGCGACCGCGACATCCAAGATGGCAACTCCGGAATCCAACGTCTTCAAGAAGGATTCTTCCTCAGCAACTGCCAAAGCGCTCACGCGAGAAAATTCATCGTTAATCGCTGGATAGGACGGCGACATCGCCTCCTGGGAAGCACCAAAGAGCTCGGAGAAACTTGCCTCGTGGAATCCCAGCAGGCGCATCGAGCGAATGCTTCGGCGCAGAAGACGTCGGAGCACGTATCCGCGCCCGTCGTTGGCGGGGACAACACCGTCGGTCATCAACATCAAGCTAGAGCGGATGTGGTCTGCGATGACGCGCAGGCGAACGTCATCCTCATGGTCACTGCCGTATTTCTTGCCCGAGAGTTCCGCCGCTCGATCAAGAACCGGGCGCACCTGGTCAATTTCATACATATTGGCGACACCCTGCTTGAGGAAGGCGACGCGCTCCATCCCCATGCCGGTATCGATGTTTTTCTGGGGCAGCTCCCCCACGATGTCAAAATCAACTTTGGAACGGACGTTCTTGATCAGATACTGCATGAACACGAGATTCCAGATCTCGATGTAACGGGTGTCATCCACCGCTGGTCCCCCCTCGGGACCAAACGCGGGACCGCGGTCAAAATAGATTTCCGAGCACGGGCCGGCAGGACCAGGCTGGCCGGTGGTCCAATAGTTATCCTCGCGCCCCATGCGTTGAATGCGCTTTTCGGGCAGACCCGCGATGCTTTTCCACAGGCTTTCCGCTTCGTCATCGTCTTCATAGACGGTGACCCACAGATCCTTCTCTTCAAAGCCCAAGCCACCCTGTGACTCAGAAGACGTCAGAAGCTCCCAGGCGTATTCGATGGCGCCCTGCTTGAAGTAATCGCCGAACGAAAAATTGCCGTTCATCTGGAAGAAGGTGCCGTGACGCGTGGTTTTGCCAACCTCTTCAATATCGAGCGTCCTAATACATTTCTGGACGCTCGTGGCGCGCGGATAGGGCGCGGGAACCACACCGGTGAGGTAGGGAATGAAGGGCACCATACCGGCGACAGTGAACATCAAGGTTGGGTCATCACTGACCAGCGATGCCGAGGGAACGATCGTGTGCCCGCGGTCACCAAAAAAGGTAAGCCATCGGCGCTGAATTTCCGCAGTTTCCATAACCTAGTGAACCTTCACGCTAGCGGTAGGTGTCTCTAAAACCAGTTCTCAGAGAATTCACGGTGGCAAGAATCCGGGCGAAAGCCATTTTTCCTGCGGGAGTCTGATTAACCAGGTGAGCGAGTACGAACCCACTAACGACGCCGAGCACGGCAATAACGAATTTTCCCATATCGTTTCCTCTCCCCCTCAGACTAGAACACCGGGTGTGGTGGCGGCAGTGGACCTGAGCCCACTGCCACCTGGAGAAAACTATCGAGCTGCGTAGTACTCCACCACAAGCTGAACTTCACAGGTCACGGGGACCTCGGAACGCTTGGGTCGACGGACCAGGACTGCCTGAAGCTTGTCGATTTCGACCTCGAGATAGCTGGGCAGTGGAGGAAGAACGTCCACGTGGGCTCCTGCAGCAGCAACCTGGAAAGGTTCCATCTCTTCGCTGCGGGGCTTGACGTGAATCATCGAACCGGCCTTTACGCGGAACGAAGGACGATCCACGAGCTGACCATCAACCAGGATGTGACGGTGCACGACCATCTGACGAGCCTGAGCAGTGGTGCGGGCAAAACCAGAGCGCAACACCAAGGCGTCGAGACGCATCTCGAGGAGCTCTACGAGGTTTTCACCGGTAAGACCCTGTGCCTTACGAGCTTCTTCGAAGACGCGACGCAACTGGGCTTCACGGATTCCGTACTGAGCCCTTAGACGCTGCTTCTCGCGCAGACGCACAGCGTAGTCACTGTCGGTCTTGCGCTTGGTGCGGCCGTGCTCACCAGGAGCGTAAGGGCGCTTTTCTAAGTATTTGGCTGCCTTGGGGGTCAGCGGGATTCCCAACGCCCGGGATAGGCGGGTCTTGCTTCTCGTGCGTGAACGTGTAGACACGAATGTTTCTCCTTGATAGTGATGGCCACGTGAAGACGTGACGGAACAAATCCAATAGAGGGATTATGTCGCGGGATGATGCGGCTACAGCATTACTCCACCAGATCCGAGGACTCGCAGCCGCGCTCATCCAGGGTCTGTGACCAGGAAAAACGATACCACAGCCACGTCGAATCTGGGGAGTGTGCTACTCGGGCGCCTCTGCAGCACGTCGAGGCGAGCGACCCAGTATCTCGGCTATTACCTGGGAACGCTTAGCTAGCTCCGCCTCGAATCCCCGGGTGGTGGGTGTGTAGTAGCGGTGCGAGCGCACCGCATCGGGTGCATACTGTTGAGCCACAATTCCTGCTGGCTGATCGTGTGGATAGACATAGTCCTGTCCGTGGCCTAAGGCAGCCGCTCCGAAGTAGTGAGCATCTCGCACCGCTGGTGGCACCACTCCACTGTGGCCGTCTCGAATAGCTTGCTGGGCCGCGTTAATCGCCGTGTAGGCGGCGTTGGATTTTGGCGCGAGGGCTAGATAGATGGTGGCCTGCGCCAGAGGAATGCGTCCCTCAGGCAACCCAATGAGGGCGATGGCATCCGCGGCCGCCACCGCCAACGGCAGTGCGTGTGGGTCCGCAAGGCCAATATCTTCAGAGGCCAAGATGATCAAACGCCGTGCGATAAATCGTGGGTCCTCCCCCGCTTCAATCATGCGAGCGAGGTAATGCAGGGCCGCATCAGCATCGCTACCGCGCACTGATTTGATAAAGGCGCTGATGACGTCATAGTGCTGATCGCCATCGCGGTCGTATCGAACCTGCGCGCTATTCATCGCTTCGGCCACATGCTCAGGCGTCACCACCGCCGTGGAATCCGCTGCCACCCCAGCCCGTGCCACGGAAGCACTCGCTTCCAGGGCTGTAAGTGCCTTGCGAGCGTCGCCTCCCGAAAGCCTCACGAGCGCTTCCTTGGCTTCTCCCTCGAGAGAGATTCCGCCGGCAAAACCTCGCTCATCGGTGAGCGCTCGATCCAGGACGAGCGCAATGTGCTCGGGTTCTAAGGATTTCACCGTGACCATGACGGAGCGACTGAGCAAGGGCGCAATCACGGAAAAGGAAGGGTTCTCGGTGGTTGCCGCAATGAGTACCACAATCCCGTTTTCCACAGCGGGCAGTAGCGCATCCTGCTGAGCCTTGGAGAAGCGGTGAATTTCATCAAGAAACAACACCGGCGCAACCCCCGAGGTTTCTCCCACCCGACGTGATTCCTCAATCGCGTCCCGAACATCTTTCACCCCGGCGGTGACCGCGGAGAGCTCGACAAAGCGACGGCCTGAGGAACGCGCGATGACACTGGCCAAGGTGGTCTTTCCGGTTCCCGGTGGCCCCCAGAGGATGACCGAACTAACCGCTCCCCGGTGCCCGGAGTCGGCGAGCGAGCGCAAAGGTCCACCCGGGGCCAAAATCTGGTCTTGGCCAATGATGTCATCCAGTGTCCGAGGGCGCAGAGCCACCGCCAAAGGCAGTGGTGCAGAAAAGAGGCTGTCGCTGGTCACCTCCTCACTCTATCCAGCGCGAAGGCCGAAGCCCTCTAGGATAGAGATTCCGCCGTCCTCAAGGAGATTTCGTGGTCAACGCTGACAAAGCCCGTCGCGCCCAATTGCGTCAGTTTCAGGCCCGTCAAACCCTGCATACACGGGTGGCAGGGCGACTTCGTCGTGACCAATTCCTCTGGACCGGCTCAGCCATCATCGCGGTGCTCCTTGCATCCTTAGGCCTGTGGGCGTATTCCACTATTGGTCCTGGCGCTCCCCCCTCGGCCCCCGAGGCAAGCCTCAGCGAAAATCGTGAGTGGACCGGCGAGATCACCTTTGGGGATCAGACGCTGGACATCGCCTTAGATGGCCAGGCTGCCCCGCAGGCAGTGGCGACTGTGGTGAGTTTGATTGGGGAGGGCTTTTATGACGCCACTAGCTGTCATCGCCTCACCTCCGGAGATCTCAATGTGGTTCAGTGTGGTGACCCGCTGGGCTTTGGATTTGGCGGACCTGGCTACACCTTTGGTCCGGTGGAAAACGCCCCTTCCGATGATGTCTATCCGGCGGGCACCTTGGCGATGGCCCGAGCAGCCGATAATGGCGAAAGCATGGGCAGCCAGTTCTTCATTGTCTATGAAGACAGCACCATTCCTTCCGACTCTGCCGGTGGATACACCATTATTGGTCGCGTGACCTCCCCCTTGGATGGTTTTGTCGAAGAATTCGTCACCCCGGGAACCGTGGATGGCTCGCAAGATGGCCAACCGCTGACCGACATCGTTATCGATAGCATCACAATTCGGTAATACTTCGCCTGGAGGGCTGGGGCGAGCCTCCAGCCTGCACTAGGCTTTCGAGCGGTCCTAACGCCCGCATCAACCTAATGAGGAACTATGGCTTCGAGCGCCGAATCCTTTGGCCGCGTCAATGACGATGGAACGGTCGACGTCTTAGACGGCGACACCTGGCGTCTAGTAGGCAGCTTCCCCGATGGCACACCAGAAGAGGCCCTCGCGTATTTCCAACGCAAATTTGCTGACCTCGAAGCCAGTGTGAGCCTCGCCGAACAACGGTTCAAAGCAAAAGCCGCTGCCAAGGATATTGCGGCCCAGGTTGCCAAGTTGACCACCGAACTCGTCGAACCCTCCGCCGTGGGCAATATCGCGGGGCTTCGGGAAAGGCTCTCCGCACTCCAGGAGAAACTGCCCGAACTCACCCAAGAACAAAACGCGCAATCTGAGGCAGAGGTTGCCGAAGCGATCACCCACCGAGAAAAAATTGTTGCGGACATGGAAGCCCTGGCCGCTACGGAGCTTAAGTCGATCCGGTGGAAGAGCACCACGACCGCGATGACAGAGCTCTTTGAGGCGTGGCAGAACCATCAACAAACCGGCCCTCGCATTCCCAAAAAGACTGCTGATGCCCTGTGGTCTCGGTTCCGCAGCGCTCGCAGTGGACTTGAGAAGTCCCGCCGGGCCTATTTCCAAGAACTTGATGGGAAATCTAAGGAAGCAAAGGCCGTTAAACGCGAGCTAATTGCCCAGGCCGAAGCGCTCGCAAGCCAAGGCAGTGCGGGAATCTCGACGTATCGTGGGCTTCTCGATAAATGGAAGGCAGCTCCCCGCGCTTCGCGCAGCGTCGAAGATGGCCTCTGGGCCAAGTTCAAAGCAGCTGGAGACGTCCTGTACGCCGCGAAGGCAGAAGCCGACAAGGTGGACGACGACGCCAACCAGGTCAACCTCGACGCAAAGCAGGCTCTAATTGCAGAGTTTGCCGACATCCTGAGCCTGGAAGACCGAGATGCAGCAAGTACTCGACTGCGCGCATTTCACCAAAAGTTCCAAACTCTTGGCCCCGTGCCCAAAAAGGCGATTCGATCTATTGATGATCAAGTCAAGAAGTTTGACATGCACGTAAAGAAGCTCGATGAAGCCTTCTGGGTGAAAAACGACCCAGAAAAGAAGGCCCGCAGTGAGTCGATGTCGGGCCAGCTCCACGATGCCATCGCCGCCCTAGAGGCTGAGATCGCCACGGCTACGGGTGACAAGAAGGCCCAACTGCAGTCTGAACTTGAGACCAAGAAAGCCTGGCTCGCGGTTATCGATTCTTAGAAGTTTTCCACACCTTCTGGTACCAAGCACCTAGGTGATTCTGGAGCGGCCATACTTCGGTGATGCACTCGCTCGAGCAACACCATGGCGTCTCGGAAGGGTGGGGTATCCCCTTAGGCGGCCTGGTGTGGCCAAGGCCCTACTTTCCGACCCGAGCAGAACGTGCACTGGTGATCTCTCAGAGTCTGCCCGGCTGGGCTATCGCTGGCGCCCACACCGCCGGATGGGTGTGGACTGGCATGGGATACCCCACTCCCTGGGCTGTACTTCGCCAGGAATATCCGGGTCTCTCCCCCCTGGAGCGCTCTAGCTGGCGAGCGCGACTGCACTCTCCTCGTCACCAGCGGGTGGAGCAGCTAGGACCCCTCCGTGTGCTCGACCCACAATCTTGTGCCACCGACATACTGCTCCACACGACAAACATCGATGCCGGGGCCACCCAGCTGCTGTTCTTGCTCCCTAGCGATTCGTCGCCCATAGCGCTCCTGGAGGGAAGACGCGCCTCCGCGGCACAACACCAGCACGCCCAGAAAATCTGCCAGCGGTGGCGGTGGTTACGAAAAACCTATCCCGACATCACCCGATAGACGTCATACACGGCGTCGATTCGTCGCACCGCATTGAGCACTCTGTCCAAATGGGTCACATCCCCCATCTCGAAAACAAAGCGCGATATGGCCAGATGGCTTTCCGAGGTGTTGACCGTCGCCGAGAGGATATTGACGTGGTGTTCTGAGAGCACTCTGGTGACATCGGAGAGCAAACCCGAGCGATCAAGTGCCTCGATTTGGATATGAACCAGGAAGATACTCCCTTGAGAGTCGGCCCATTCGACTTCGATCATCCGCTCAGGGTTTTCCTTCAAGCTCACGATGTTGGTGCAGTCCCCTCGATGCACACTCACGCCGGTGCCGCGGGTAATAAAGCCGATAATCGGATCGCCCGGCACGGGTGTGCAACAGCGCGCCAACTTGACCAAAATGTCGGGCGCCCCGCGAACCAACACTCCCGATTCGCTGTAGCGAGGAGTCTGACGGCTTCGAGTGGAAGCAGAAAACATTTCTTCATCAGACTCTTGATCGGAGGCAACAATGCCGAGGATCTTCTCAATCACGGACTGAGTGGAGACATGGCCTTCTCCGACCGCGGCGTAGAGGTCCTCCACATCCGAAAAGCGAAGCTGTGCTGCCACACTGGCCACCGACTCAGGACTCATCAGTTTTTGCAGGGGTAGGTTCTGCTTGCGCATCGCCTTAGCGATGGCGTCCTTACCCTGGTCAATAGCTTCTTCGCGGCGCTCCTTGGTAAACCACTGACGTATCTTGCTTCGGGCTCTTTGGCTGGTCACGAAGGCTAACCAGTCTTGGCTCGGGCCCGCATCAGGGTTCTTGGAGGTGAAAATCTCTACTGAATCACCGCTGTGGAGCTCGGAATCCAGGGGAACCAAGCGAGCGTTCACCTTTGCTCCCATGGTGCGGTGGCCAACCTCGGTATGCACGGCATACGCGAAGTCCACCGGAGTAGCCCCCTTGGGTAGCCCAATGACTTTGCCCTGGGGTGTAAAGACGTATAGCTCTTTAGCGCCAATTTCGTAGCGCAGCGTTTCCAGGAATTCTTGGGGGTCCGTGGTCTCTTCTTGCCAGTCAGAAAGGTGGGCTAACCAGGCCATGTCGGTTTCCTGGGCGTGCTTCTCCTTGCCCTTGCCGGCAAGAGCCATTCGCTCCTTGTATTTCCAGTGAGCAGCAACACCAAATTCAGCACGCTGGTGCATATCGGTGGTCCGAATTTGAATCTCCACCGGGCGCCCGCCAGGGCCATAGACCGTGGTGTGCAGGGATTGATACAAATTGAATTTAGGGGTGGCGATGTAGTCCTTGAATCGACCGGGCATCGGCGACCACCGGGCGTGAACGGCACCCAAGGCTCCATAACAGTCCTTAATGGAACCGACCAAAATTCGAATGCCAGTGAGATCGTAGATCTCGTCAAAATCGCGGGAGCGATTAATCATCTTTTGATAAATCGAGTAAAACTGCTTGGGCCGACCGCCCACGTCGCCCTTGATTCTCGCCTGGCGAAGGTCGTCCTTAATGGTTCCAATCACGTCTTCCACGAAAGCTTCGCGCTCAGGAGAACGGTTGCGCACCAGAGACTCGATCTCCACATAAATTTTGGGGTTCAGGACCGCGAACGACAGGTCCTCTAACTCCCACTTGAGGCTCTGGATACCCAGGCGATGCGCCAGTGGTGTGTATATATCGAGAGTCTCTTGGGCTTTCTTTGCCGCAGATTCGGGTGAAACAAAACCCCAGGTGCGGGCGTTGTGAAGACGGTCTGCCAGCTTGATAACCAGCACGCGGATGTCTTTGGACATTGCCACGATCATTTTGCGCACTGTCTCGGCTTGAGCGTTCTCGCCGTACTTGAGTTTGTCCAGTTTGGTTACGCCATCGACCAACATGGCAATTTCGTCGCCAAAATCAAGACGCAAGTGATCAAGAGAATAATCAGTGTCTTCGACGGTGTCGTGCAAGAGCGCCGCAGCGATGGTGATGGGGCCAATTCCTAACTCAGCCAGGATCTGTGCCACAGCAAGCGGGTGCGTGATGTAGGGCTCTCCGCTCATCCGGGTTTGACCCTGGTGAGCTTTCTCCGCAACACGATAGGCCCGCTCCAGCAGCCCCACATCGGCTTTGGGGTGTTGCTTGCGGACAGTTCGCTGAAGTGTCTCTAGCCCGTCTTTGCTGGGCGCTTTCGAGAACAGCCGGGGGAAGAGCGAGCGCAGGCTCGAGGAGGAACTGCTGGCAACCTCAGTCATGCCTCACCTCCGCTCTCACTCCAGTGTAGAAGCTCCCGCGGTGAATGCGATGTGGGCTAGCGAACGGCGCCAGAGGTGGGTTTCGCCTTCGTGACCCTGCGACCTTGCTTCTTGTGCTCCGCTTCATTTTCGCGCAAGTGAACATAGAGCGGCGCGGCAATAAAAATGCTCGAATAGGTTCCCGCAATCATGCCGATAAACAGGGCAAGAGCAATATCGCGCAGTGTGCCCGCTCCCAACAGGAGGGACCCAATAAAGAGAATCGACCCCACGGGAAGGACCGCTACGACCGAGGTGTTGATCGAGCGCACCAGAGTTTGGTTAACCGCGAGGTTCACCGATTCGGCAAACGTGCGTCGACTCTCTTCCCCATCGTGGGAGGTGTTTTCGCGAACCTTGTCGAACACCACCACGGTGTCATACAGGGAATAACCGAGGATGGTCAACAGGCCAATCACCGCAGCTGGCGTGATTTCATACCCCAAAACCCCATAAATACCGGCCGTGATGAGCAAATCGTGAGCCAACGCCGTGAGCGCAGCAATCGACATTTTCCAGGTGCGGAAGTAGACCGCCATCACCATGGACACCAAAATCAAAAACACAAAGAGGCCGATCAGGGCCTGGCGAGTGATGTCTTGTCCCCAGGTAGCTCCGATAAACGATGCTGTGACCTCGGTGATCTCCACGTTGTACGCGTCGGCTAGTTCACCACGCAACTGGGTCGTCTGGGCATCCGTGAGCTGCTCAGTCTGGACCCGAATGGAGTCACCACCAACGATGGACACTCGCGGGTGAGAATCCACGCCCACGATCTCTCCTACGGTGTCCAGTGCTATTTGCTCGGAGATATCTGAGGGAGCAGAAACACGAAACTCAGAACCGCCGCGGAATTCAATGCCGAAGGTGAAACCGCCACGAAGGATTGTCAAGACAATAGCTAAAACGACAATCGCGGCGCCAATGGAATACCAGCGAACCCGGTTTCCGACAAAATCAAAGGACCGCTCCCCCGTGTAGAGGGCATTTCCAAAAGTGGTCAAGCGTGACATCTACTTCTTCCCCTCTTCGAGCGCTGCTTCTTCCGCTGCTTTGCGCTCAGCAATGGTCTGACGGCGCTTCATTTCCTTGGCGCTCTTTTTGCGCGCGGTGGTATCGACATCCACGGGGTCTCTAAAGCGAGCCCGTCCTCGGTACACCGCACCAAGGGCCTTGGGATCGAGCCCACTAATGGGATGACCCGAGCTAAAGAACGACGTCCGACCCAACACCTGCATCAGCGGTTGAGTGAACAAGGCGACAATAATCAAGTCAACCACCGTGGTGATACCGAGCGTGAAGGCAAAACCTCGCACGTTACCCACAGCCAGAATGAACAAAACGGCAGCAGCGAGGAAGCCCACCGCGTCGGAGGCAAGAATCGTTCTAAATGCCCGCTTCCACGCAGCCGAAATAGCGGAATCCAACACTCGCCCATCTCGCAACTCGTCACGGATTCGCTCGAAGAACACGATGAACGAGTCCGCGGTGATACCAATAGCGACGATCAAACCCGCCACACCTGCCAGAGACAGACGATAACCCTGGGAGTTGGACAAATACGTAATGACGAAATAGCTGAGCACGAAGGCAGTCGAGAGTGAGAATACGGTCACAAGGCCCAGCATTCGGTACTGGACTAGCGAATACAGGACCACCAAGATAAGCCCGATAGCACCGGCTAGCAGGCCGCTTTGAAGCTGCGATAGACCCAGTGTCGCGGTGATGGTCTCCGCGCTTTGAACCTCAAAGCCAATCGGTAGGGCTCCAAACTTGAGCTGGTCAGCCAAGACAGTCGCGGACTCTTGGGTAAAGGAGCCACTGATTTGAGGGCTTCCATCGGTAATCGCGGCTAACGTCCTGGGCGCACTAATAACTTTTCCATCCAGCACGATCGCGAACTGGTTGCGCACACCCTCGAGCCCCACGAGGCGCTCGGTCACTCGGCGGAAGCCTTCCGTTCCGACCTCGTCGAAATCAAGGAACACACCCCACTCAGTGGTGACGCTTCCTTGGGGTCCTGGAATCAAGCCGGCCAGGGCATCATCGATGGTTTCTCCGCCCACCTCGACGGGGCCAAGAATGTATTTACTCAACCCACCTTCGGAACAGGTCACGAGCGGTTGGGTGGGATCAGCCACGTTGGCACCCAAGGAATCCAACTGCTCACAGTTCAACTGGTTATAGACGGCGTCCACGGCGGGGGTAATCCAGGCCAAGTCACTGGCGTTCTCTGGAGTAACGAGGGGCTCGCCCTCGTCGATGATGACATCCTCGGGGTTGACTTCCTCAGCCACCTCAGCGAAACCGGTCACCAGCACTGGGCGAAACTCCAACTTGGCTGAGGAGCGAATTCTCTCCAGGGTGGCCGCATCAGGCGTCCCAGGAATCGAGACAACAATGTTGGACCCACCCTGAGTGGAGACCTCTGCTTCAGCCACACCACCAGCGTCCACACGCTGACGAATGATGGAGACAGCCTGGTTGAGCTGTTCTTCTGTGACGTCTTGTCCTTCAGCGACCAAAGGGGCCAGGATGATCTGGGTTCCCCCCTGGAGGTCGAGGGCAAGCTTAGGAACCCACGACCCTTCGTTTTGCCACACTGCGAAAGCGTTGCCTCCAATGAGTAGGCCAAAGATCACGCCTAACCAGACAAAACGCCGCACAGCGGACGTCACAACAGAACTTGATGCCACAGTGTCTAGCCTTCTTATCTCGGGAGGTTCTAGGCCTGCTTGGCCTTGGTCCCCGCTGATTTAGCGGGTGCTTTAGTCACAGTCTTGGCCTCAGGCTTCTTGGCAGCAGGCTTTGAAGCCGCAGAAGTTCCTGCGGTAAGAACCTTGGCCTCGGGTGAATCAGCCTCGATGATCTTGGTCAACGTTTGACGGTGCACCTTCAGCGACCCCGTGCCGACATTCAGAGTGGCGATATTGGTGTCGTCATCGAGCGCGACAACCGTTGCATACAGGCCAAAGGAGGTCATTACGTGAGCTCCTGGCTTGAGCTTTTCTTGGAGCTCCTGCTGGGTCGCACGCTGCTTGCGTGAGTTTCGGATCATGAAAAAAATCAGAAGTCCGAGGACTGCGATCATAAAGAGGGAAATGGGATCCATGTGGTTCCACAAGCCTTTCGTCGGGCGTTCGGCGTGATTAAGCTACCTGGTAACTATAGGTCATTGAGCCCAGGCGCTTGGTGACCTAAGTGGGCATAAGCCCCGGGAGTGGCAACGCGACCGCGGGGAGTGCGCTGAATAAAGCCCTGCCGGACCAGGAATGGCTCCACCACCGACTCGATGGTCTCGGTCTCCTCCCCCACCGACACGGAGAGGGTACCCAGCCCCACGGGTCCACCCTGGAACTTAACAATCAGAGCGTCCAAAACCGCTCGGTCAAGACGATCCAAGCCCAGCTCATCCACGTCATAGAGCTCGAGAGCCAGGTGCACTGCTTCCATAGTGGGTTCAGATTTGTGGACCAAAACATAGTCGCGAACCCGGCGCAGCAAGCGGTTAGCGATACGGGGTGTCCCGCGGGATCGCCCCGCGATTTCAGCGAGTGCTTCGCTGGGCCAGGTGAGCCCCAGCATGGCCGAGGAGCGTCTGACCACTTCGGTGAGCTCTTCGGCCGAATAGAACTCTAGGTGGGCGGTGAAGCCGAAACGGTCTCGCAAGGGGCCCGGTAACAGGCCAGAGCGAGTGGTCGCTCCGACGAGGGTGAAGGGCGCCAAGTCCAGCGGTAGCGTGGTTGCTCCAGCACCTTTGCCCACCATGATGTCGATGCGGAAATCTTCCATGGCGAGGTAGAGCATTTCCTCTGCCGGACGGGCCATGCGGTGGATTTCATCAATAAAGAGGACCTCACCGGGGACTAAGGATGACAACACCGCCGCGAGGTCACCCGCGTGATTAATAGCCGGTCCACTGGTGATCCGCAGAGCCTGCCCCGTTTCCTCTGCCACAATCATCGCCAGCGTCGTTTTACCCAGACCGGGAGGGCCACTGAGCAAAATGTGATCAGGACTTCTGCCTTGTTGGGTGGCCGCGTCGAGGAGCAAAATCAACTGATCGCGCACCTTTGTCTGACCGACAAATTCATCGAGACGCCGCGGGCGCAGGGCACCTTCGAAAGAAATCTCTCCCTCCGATTCGACCTGCTCTTTGCTCGTAGGCCCTGATGTCTCGGGAATACTCATGACCGGGCCTCCCTGCTCGTCTTCGGGCCCAGGATAGTCAAGGCTTGGCGCAGGAGGACTCCGGCATCCACAACTGGTCCTGGCTGCTCCTCAAGAGCCTGCGTGACACCCTCCCGAGCGATTTTCTCAGACCACCCCAGACCCACCAGAGCCTGTACCACGGACTGACGGAGCACTTCGGGCACATCTGAGGCCGAGGAGGTCGACTTCTTGGGGCTTACGGTGTCAAAAGCGCCCTGCAGGGACAGCACGATCAGTTTGGCCGTTTTGGGACCTATTCCGCTGACTTGGCGAAATGCCCCATCATTTTCGGTGACCACGGCATCGTGAATTTCATCGCCAGACAGATGGCTCAGAATCGCCAGTGCAGACTTCGGGCCCACGCCATTGACGCTCCGAACGAGGCTGAAAAGACCTAAGTCGTCGCGTGATCCGAACCCAAAAAGCGCGATGTGGTCTTCTCGCACGACCATCGACGTGTAGAGGAGTGTCTCTTCGCCCTCGCCAAGACTCAGCGCAAGACGATCGGGAACCGTGACGAGATAACCAATGCCCCCCACTTCCACCACCACGTCAGCCCCCGCGCGGTGGGTGACGACGCCGCGAAGAGAGGAAATCATTTCTGTAGCTTAGGTCGCTTTGCTCGCGCTTCGGCCTCCCGCCACGCCTTTTGGGCCGGGGTGGATTCACTAGCAGCAGAGGCCGGTGCCACGCCTCGCCAGGCCTCGGTAATGGCCAAAGCGAGCGCATCAGCGGCATCGGCTGGTTGAGGGATTTCTGCTAAGCCCAGAATCCGAGCCACCATGGTGCCCACCTGGTGCTTATTTGCTCGCCCGTGACCCGTGACCGCAGCCTTCACTTCACTGGGGGTGCGCAGTGACACAGGAATTGAACGGGCATGAGCGAGTGCCAACACGACTCCACTGACCTGGGCGGTGCCCATCACCGTGCGCACATTGTGCTGGGCAAAAACCCTCTCCAAGGCGACGATATCGGGATTGAAACGAGCGAGTAATTCATCAATTGCCCCCGAAAGTGTGCCCAGTCGATGGGATATTTCTGCCGTCGCGGGGGTGCGCAATACCTCTACGTGCACCAGGGAAACGGTTCGGCCACCACCTTGCCTGACCACACCCACCCCTAAACGGGTGAGCCCCGGGTCAATGCCGAGAATCGTGGTCATAGGGCCAAACTACCCCTCGGAGGCTTCCAGAGCTGCCGACACCTCCGCAGAGAGGTCCATATTGGTGAAAACATTCTGCACGTCGTCACTGTCCTCGAGTGCTTCCACCAGTGAAATGATTTTTCGGGCTGTTTCGGCATCGGGGGAAACGCTGACCGTGGCAATAAATTCTGCTTCGGCCGAATCGTAATCAATACCGGCGCTTTGAATAGCCTTTCGAACCTCGACAAGGTCAGCGGGTTCCGTGATGACCTCAAATCCGCCGCCACGGTCGATCACTTCTTCCGCGCCTGCTTCGAGCACCGCAAGTAATACGTCGTCCTCGGTCACACCCTCGGTCTTAGTGATCGAAATAACACCTTTGCGAGAAAAGTTATAGGCCACGCTGCCGGGGTCTGCCATGGTGCCACCGTTGCGGCTCATGATCGTGCGCACCTCAGCCGCAGCTCGGTTTCGGTTGTCGGTAAGACATTCGATCAGCATCGCTACCCCAGCCTGACCGTAGCCTTCGTACATGATCGTCTGGTAATCCACGGCCTCGCCGCTAAGACCAGCACCTCGCTTGACGGCGCGGTCAATGTTGTCGTTGGGTACCGAGGTCTTTTTAGCCTTCTGGATAGCATCGGCCAACGTGGGATTACCGGCGACATCTGCGCCTCCGACCTTGGCGGCCACTTCGATATTTTTGATCAGCTTCGCAAACGATTTTGCGCGCCGTGAATCGATGATGGCCTTTTTGTGTTTAGTGGTGGCCCACTTAGAGTGTCCCGACATAACTCTCCCCGTCTCAAAGAAACATCCTAAAGCCTCGGTTGCCGACCCGCTTAGCTCTGGGCTACACGCTCCAAGAAATAGCGATGGAGCCGAGTATCTCCGGTGATTTCCGGGTGGAAGGACACGCCAATCAGGGCACCCTGTTCGACGCCGACAATTCCGCCATCGGGCATTCTCGCGATCACGCGCACTCCCTCGCCCACTGTGGTGATCAGCGGGGCACGGATGAGAGCAACCGTCATAGGCTCGCCGTCAATTCCGTCAATGGAGAGATCCACCTCCGTGGAATCCACCTGCGAGCCAAATGCGTTCCTGAACACACTGACATCCAGACCACCCAGTGTTTGCTGTCCAGCAATTCCATCCTCGAGTGTGTCGGCCAGAAGAATCAGCCCTGCACAGGTCCCCAAAACGGGAAGACCCTGGCGAATCAAGGCCCTCAGTGGCTCCTGAAGGGTGAATAGTCGCAACAGCTTATCCATGACGCTGGATTCGCCACCGGGCAGCACAAGGCCTTCCAGGCCCTCTAGATCCGTCGGGAGGCGCACCTCCACGACGTCAGCTCCCAGGGAGCGCAGCATTGTTACATGCTCAGCGACATCCCCTTGGAGAGCTAAGACCCCAATTCGTGCCGGGGAGTTACCAGCCACGCTCGGCAAGGCGGTGAGGGGCTGGCAAATCGGAGACGTTAATCCCGACCATCGCTTCGCCAAGCCCTCGAGACGCTTCCGCAATCACGGCGGCATCTCTGAATTGAGCAGTCGCCTTAACAATGGCTGCAGCCCGTTCTGCGGGGTTGCCGGCTTTGAAAATTCCTGAACCGACAAAGACTCCATCGGCTCCCAACTGCATCATCATGGCGGCATCCGCAGGGGTAGCAATACCACCGGCCGTGAACATCACCACAGGAAGTTTCCCACTCGAGGCGACTTCGGCGACCAGTTCGTAGGGGGCCTGTAATTCTTTGGCAGCCACATACAGCTCGTCAGGATTCATCGACGACAAGCGGTTGATTTCGCCTGAAATGGTCCGCATGTGTTTGGTCGCCTCGGAGACATCCCCAGTGCCGGCTTCACCCTTCGAGCGAATCATCGCGGCACCCTCAGTGACGCGACGCAAGGCCTCCCCCAAATTCGTAGCACCACACACGAAGGGAACGGTAAAGCCCCACTTATCAATGTGGTTGACATAATCGGCAGGACTCAGCACCTCGGACTCGTCGATGTAGTCCACCGCGAGCGCTTCGAGAACCTGCGCCTCGACAAAGTGGCCAATTCGAGCTTTCGCCATCACGGGAATCGACACCGTGGCTTTAATGCCATCAATCAAATCGGGGTCGCTCATTCGCGCGACGCCCCCTTGAGCCCGAATATCAGCAGGAACACGCTCCAACGCCATCACGGCTACTGCGCCAGCATCTTCAGCGATCCGCGCCTGTTCAGGCGTAACGACGTCCATAATGACGCCGCCTTTGAGCATGTCGGCAAGGCCGCGCTTGACCCGGGCGGTGCCAGTTTTTGCTGAAGTATTCTTGTCGCTCATGTGCGGCGATGGTCCTCTCGTGACTTCACTAAAGCGCTCCCAACAGGAGCTAGCAAAGTCTAGTCGCTGGAACCTGAGTGCCAGTTGTCTCGCAAGATTTCGCGCATCTCTCCCAGCAATTGGGGCATTGCTTTTGTCTGAGCGATGATGGGGAAAAAGTTTGAATCTTGACCCCACCGGGGCACGATGTGCTGGTGCAAATGCTCTTCGATACCAGCACCGGCAACCTTTCCCTGGTTCATACCCAGGTTGAATCCGTGTGCTCCAGAAACTGCGCGCAGCGTGCGCATGGCTGCCTGGGTCATCGATCCCAACTCCGCTACTTCCTCAAGTGTCGCCTCGTCATAATTCGCAACATGACGATAAGGGCAGATCAGCAGATGACCTGAGTTGTAGGGATAAAGGTTGAGCACGGCATAAACAAGCTCACCTCGCGCCACCACCAGCGAATCTTCTTCAGCCACTGCCGGGGCTTGGCAAAACACACAACCACCATCAGCGGGCGCGGTTTCGCCCTGGATATAGGCAATCCGATGCGGTGTCCATAGCCGCTGGAACGCATCCGGGACACCAGGAAGAGTCGACGGATCCAGCATCGGAGAACCCTCGAGCGGAGCGTCCTGGGTCTCGTCTGCGGGGTTCCCGAACTCAGCCACGCTGGGGAGGCTCCACTAGGGATCGAATCAGTTCTACTGCCTCTGCGGTGGGGACACCATTTCGTTGAGTGCCATCAAGGAATCGAAGACTCACAGCCTGGGCCGCGCGGTCTTCTTCTCCGGCAATGATGAGGAAGGGAACCTTGGCCTTCGTGTGAGTGCGAATCTTCTTCTGCATCCGATCATCAGAGTCATCCAGCTCGGCTCGAATTCCGTGGCTGGTGAGCTCCTGGATGAACGCCCCGACATAGTCGGCGAACTCCTCGGCAATGGGCACTCCCACAACTTGAACCGGCGCAAGCCACGCTGGGAACGCTCCGGCATAGTGCTCGGTTAACACTCCAAAGAAACGCTCAATGGAGCCAAAGAGTGCTCGGTGAATCATGATCGGTGTTTCTCTAACACCTTCAGCGGATTGATAATCCAGCCCAAATCGTTCCGGCAGATTGAAATCAAGCTGAATGGTGGACATTTGCCAACTGCGGCCGATGGCGTCGCGGGCCTGAACCGAAATCTTCGGGCCATAAAACGCTGCACCACCGGGATCGGGCACTAAGGACAGACCAGAGGCTTCGGCAACATTGGCCAGGGTGCTCGTTGCTTTATCCCAGAGCTCGTCAGATCCGACAAACTTGTCGCTGGCGGAATCCCTGGTCGACAGTTCGAGATAGAAATCTGTCAGGCCAAAATCACCCAGCAGGTTCAACACAAACTCAAGGACTCTTGAGAGCTCGCTCTCTAGCTGCGCAGGGGTGACGAAAATGTGGGCATCATCCATGGTGAGGCCGCGCACTCGCGTGAGGCCGTGTACCACGCCACTTTTTTCATAGCGATACACCGACCCAAACTCGAACATCCGCAGCGGAAGCTCGCGGTAAGAACGTTGCCGGGAGCGATAGATCAGGATGTGGAACGGGCAATTCATGGGCTTGAGGTAGTAATCAACGCCCTGTTTGACTATTTCCCCGGCCTCGTTGCGTTGCTCATCGACGTGCATCGGAGGAAACATGCCCTCGGAATACCAGGACAGGTGGCCAGAGGTTTCAAAGAGATCTGACTTGGTGATGTGCGGGGTATAGACAAACTCATACCCTGCTTCTTCGTGGCGTCTGCGCGAATAATCCTCCATAACGCGCCGAATGACACCGCCCTTGGGATGAAACACCGGTAATCCCGAACCAATTTCATCCGGGAAAGAGAACAAGTCCAGTTCTACACCGAGCTTGCGATGATCGCGTTTTGCGGCCTCTTCTAAGCGGTCTAAGTGGGCGCGGAGGTCTTCTTTACTGGCCCACGCCGTGCCATAGATGCGCTGTAATTGCGGGTTTTTTTCACTGCCTCGCCAATACGCTGCAGCAAGGCGGGTAAGTTTCCAGCCATTGCCGAGCATCCGGGTACTGGGTACATGGGGTCCTCGACACAGGTCTTTCCAGACAACCTCGGACGTTTTCGGATCGACATTGTCATAGATGGTGAGCTCGCCCTCGCCCACCTCAACGCTCTCCCCCGCATCGCCGGCGCTGGCGGAGTCCTTAAGCCCAATGAGTTCCAACTTGTAGGGCTCTGCCGAGAGTTCCTCACGGGCTTCTGCCGCGCTCACAACCCTTCTCGCAAAGCGTTGCCCCTGCTTGATAATGCGGGTCATCTCTTTTTCGAGAGTGCTGAGATCCTCGGGAGCAAAAGCTTGGGCGACATCGAAGTCGTAGTAAAACCCATCGACGATGGGGGGACCAATTCCTAGCTTCGCCTCAGGGAATACCTTCTGCACTGCCTGAGCGAGGACATGGGCTGTGCTGTGGCGCATGATTTCCAGACCTTCCGGTGAGGAAACCAGTACCGGGGTGACCGAGGCACCTGCGGGAATGGGCTGATCCAAGTCTTTGATCGCTCCCTCGAGCATCACCGCAACCACATCGCGCTCTGGAAACAGATCGAAACCAGTGGTGTCACTACCCGCCACGCGAGAGGGGTCAGCAACAGGGGAAGTCGGGTCTTGAGTCACAGGATTCTGGCTTTCTGGCATGAGCAGCACTTGAGTGGCTTAAGACTATCGGGGTCACCCCCGCTTGGGCCCCCATCCAGCCCCAGCGACACCCTGCGTGATCAGCGAAGGCTAGTGCGTCGATATTCCATCAAGGCTCTGGTCACCCCTGCCACCACGACCAACATTCCTGCAATCCACAACAACCACCACCAGTTAAACCCAGCACCATCATCGATCGCGGGTACCAAGCTCGGAAGCTCACTAGGTGCCACTGTGACACCAAGGTTGGCTGCTCGAACATAGCCATCGGCTCCCACACCCTGAATTTGTAGCGTGTGCGACCCCGCTTCGATAAGAGCAGAATCAATGTCAAAGTCAGCAGCAAAAGTGCCGTCATCGGCAATGGTTACGCTACCGAGCAGCGTGGGGGTAGAAAACAGAAATACGTCTGCTCTCGTGCCACCCATGAATCCATCGCCGGACACACGTGCGGGCTGATCTGCTGCGAAGGTGAGCGGCTGGTTAGCCTCCTGGTTGACACCACCGCTTAGCTCAAGGCTCCAGCCATCGCCGGCAATAGCGGCGCCACCGGGAGCAGCATCAATCTCAACGTTTTCCGGGGCCCCCGCCACGAGGGCGATCAGCTGACCGGGCTCTAACGCTGGCTGCTCCCCTGTCAAGCGATTGATTTCCGGAGCCGCGTCAGGTTGAGCAATCGTAATCGGGATATCGATAATCGTTGCGTTACCGTCTTCATCCACTCCAGAGAGCTGCAGTGATTGCAGCCCAATCGGGAATGGCTTGGCCCGGCCTACGCTCGTGAAACTCACGTCGACACTAAAATTGCCCTCTGCATCCACGGTAATCGAGGGCAGTTCGGCAAAGGAGGAATTCGCAAAGGGCACGAACACCTGCAAAGTCGAATCTGGTTGTAAACCGCCGCCTTTGAGAGCCACATCAGAACCGCGTTTGACGGCCAGAGCCGGTTGACCTTCTTCCGTGGAAACGGAGCCATTCCCTTCCGCGACAGCGAGATCGAGCGTCACCGCTCCGACCCCTACGCGGGCACCGCCTGATGCGGTGACCTCACTGACAACGTCGACAATCTTGCCTCCCACGAGGGCAGCGGCGTTCTTTGTCTTGGCACCGGAGCGAACAAAATTCTCGGGTGAGAACTTAGCAACACCCTCTGGTGTAGCAGCTCTAGCCACCGCGGCCTGAGGCGCGACCACCGGTGCCACGGCGGCGGCACCAGCGGACCCGGAATTGCCCGAGTTTGCTGCGTTACCACCACTAGCAGGCGTCGGCGGTTTCACCCGGAACAGAGGGGACGAATAACCGAAGGGATCAAGTGTGGAGACTAAACCTGGTCCTGCGCCAGGGGCACCACACGACCCCGTGGCGAAACTGGCTGCCACAGCCGCAGCGGCCCCGCCATCACTTCTTGTTGCCTGCCAGGACGCGGCAGCAGCGGTGGCGTTCGTGTCGAAGTTTTCCGCGAGGAAGTCTTCTGGGACACACACGTAGTAGAAACCATCGGTGGCTCGAGAGCCGCCATTAGCTTTATAGGACGGGCCCGACACAGCGAACTGAAACGAGTCACCCGAGAAAGTTTCGTCACCGAAGGCCATTCCTTGACCATTCGTGGAGACCAAACCTCCCGCGAGAGACCCGGGCAAGCCAGTGTAGAGCGTTAGGTTCGCCGGCACCGAGGAAAAGACCATATAGCCGTCGTAGGATACGTCCTTCTGCGAGACGTTACTGGTCATGCCCTCTCCACATTTTTCGGAGGTTACCGCGCCAGCAGCAACAGTAACGTTGCACTGTGGCCACCACGTGTCCCTGCTAATCGCACTGGAGGTGGCGCGCGCTTGACCGATGAGCGTTGAAATAACTCGAACAGGACCGGACTCGCCCATTTCGCCGTCCATGTCCCAGCGATTGGTTTTCGAGTCAGAAGAGGTGGTCGCCGGGTCTACCAGTAATTTGGTATCCGCAATGGCCTCCATGAAGTTTGCGGAACCAAAATTTATGCCGAAGTGGGTGCCCGACGTTGGCCAACTGATCGAGAGTGCCGCAACATCCCCCGGTGTAATCGAAAAACCGTTGGTCTGAGCCACGTCTGGACTAATCTCCACGGCTGCTTCGTTGCTCAGTGCAGACACGGTGACAACATAAGCTCCTCGCGAGGTGGTGCCATCCGAGGCAAAAATTCCAGTATCCGCGGCCACGTAGCAGGGAGCCGCGTTCGCAGCCGGAGCCGGGTTCGAACATCCACTCAGCTGCGCCTGTGTGGTGTCTCCACCTGGTGCGTTCCAGGGTTTACTCGCGAGCACCGTTTCCATTGCCATATCTGTTCCATCAGCAACGACTCGATCGTCACCCACATCAATGAGGAACCCCATCGCAAGAAAAATCGAGGTGTCACCGCTGGGGTCCCCATCCATCGGGACATACACATCGAAATGTACGGTCCCCCCGCCAGCACCCGGCTTATACACCCCCGCGGTTGGTCGTTCGTTATCTCCCGCACCAAAGGTAAACACTCCGACATCCCCATCATCCCCATCATCCACGTAGGGTGTCGATCCATCACAGAGCTTTTCCTGATTCTCCGCGATGGCAATACGACCATTGCCTTCACCATCCCGACTGTCCTTAAAGTGCGGGATACCCGCATCGTTACCAGTATTGGCAGCGCCCGATGGATAAGTCGCGTCGTAGAAAGCCCACACCTTAGAGCTCCCGGCAGGAAGTGAACCAAGTGTGACTCGGGACTTTTGGTAAAACTTCGTTCCACCTCCGCTGCAGGATACTTCGTCTACAGCTCCATACGCCTGGAATCGCAGCAAGGCCTCTGTGCCAGGCGCCGTAGTGAACCAGGTTGTTAGCTCATTGTTGGAGGCATCCGGATCAGAGGAACCCCCGCCAAAAATTCCTGAGTATTTCGGGTCGTCAGGGTTATTAGGATCAATCACAGCCGACAGTCCCGCAGTGTTGCCATCCACAGAAACGGTCGGCGAGGAACCCGTGGGAAGGGAGTTCCCTGACGGAACACCACCTATCCACGCTGCTTGAGCCATGGGCGCGACGACGGCTCCACCAGCCAACACCGCGAGAGTGATTACAAAGGTTAGGGCTACTCTTCCTAGACGCATGAA
>JAFMKX010000023.1 GCA_017852615.1 Pontimonas sp.
AAGACGAAGGCCACGGCGACAAAATATGTCGGTCGAAATGGCCGTGACGCGGCAAATAGCGGGATGAGTTCCCTCAACCGGATACGCGGTGCTTCGCGAGGACTTTCTTTCCATAACTCCTGACTAATCCGTTGCCAGGTGCGATCTGAGAGAGTCCGAAGCTCCTCGAGCACGGGGAGAGCTTCCTGCGGGCGCGAGAGTACTTTCTCCAGTTGGTCGAGCGCTTGCGAGGTGTGAGCGCGAGATTCAGAAAGCTGGGTGTCGACCTGGGCCATCAACGCTTGTTTCATAGAATCCACCGCCTGCCGGTGGGTTGCGAGTTTTTCTTCACTGGAGAGAAGTTGTGACAGAGCCAGCGCGCGCTTCGTGGCGAAGCGGTCGTAGGCTTCTAAGCCATACGCGGCAAAGGCATAACCCAGGTTGACCACCACAAGCGAGGTCAGTGCTCGCGTCAGAGCGGGAATCTCATCGGGTAGGTCGAAAAACTGCAGGCCTCCCACGAGGATCGCCCAACGAGCTAGAGCAGAGAGTGACCACGTGGTCACAACGGCCCAGAGTGCAACGTTTCGCTGTGTCCGAGAGCGAAGGATTGTCAGATGGCCCATCCACAACATAAGACCCATCGCAACTTGGCCCGCTAGCCCGATGGATAGGACCTGGAGTGCTGAGTTGAGGGAGTCGAAGCTGGCCCCTTCGTTAAAGACGAAGCCGAAAACCCAGAACGGTGTCCCAATGAGGAAAGCATCGAGCGACACGGCCCTTGGGCCAGTGATACTGCCCAGTATTTTGGACCACCGTGAGCTCACTGTCTCGAACCGATGAGATCGAAGTAGTGGTGGATCAGGAGGGCACGAGCGTTCGCATTCGGGCCAGCTTCAATATCCAAACGCTTCAGCATGCGATTGATGCTCTTGGCCACGGAATCTTCAGTGATGGTCAATTCTTCGGCAATGGCTTGATTGGACATTCCCTGAGCCAGGTAGCGAAGAACAATGATTTGGCGATCCGTCAGATTTGTCTGCGGAAGTTCCCCGCGGGAAGCCTGAGAAGCCCGGGTCATCGACAAATTCAGCGCATCGACCAACGCCGTGGTCGATTCCACCTGCTGCTTGATGACATAGACCACACCAGCGGGCGCACTACCCAGCCCATCGGAATGCAAGCGAGGGTCCCCGTAAGCACTCAGAATCACTATGCCCAACTGGGGAAGTGTGTTGCGCACGTGCTGGGCAACATCGAGACCCGTGGGACCCGGGCCAAAATCTAAATCGGTCATCAGGGCATCGGGTGTGAGGGAGGTCACCATCTCGATTGCCTCCGGAGCGCTGGAAGCACGACCCACTACGTGAACCCCGTGGGCCTGCAGGGAATCAGCCACACCAGACAGCGTTAACTTGTGGTCATCGGCCACGACCACACGAAGGTTACTCACACCAGAGAGTATTCCCTTTCTTGAGCCTTGCTCCAAGTTCATCTGCCGCACGTTCGTGGTTTCGCTAGACTAAACACCTAAGAACGGCTTGATCAAAGGAATCCTGATGCCCGCCGTGGTGATTGTTGGAGCCCAATGGGGCGATGAGGGCAAGGGTAAAGCAACAGACCTCATTGCCGATCGCATTGACTATGTGGTCAAGTTCAACGGCGGTAATAATGCCGGCCACACCGTCGTTATTGGTGATGAAAAATACGCTCTGCATTTGCTTCCCTCGGGAATTCTGACACCGGGGGTCACACCAGTTATTTCCAACGGTGTCGTAATTGACCCAGAAGTTCTGATGGAAGAACTCGACGCACTCGATGCTCGAGGCATCGATGTCTCAAAGCTTGTTATTAGCTCTCACGCACACGTCATTACGCAGTACCACCGCACCTTGGATCGCGTCACCGAAAGGTTCCTCGGCAAGCGCCAGATCGGAACGACCGGGCGCGGAATTGGACCGACCTACGCGGACAAGATCAACCGAGTGGGTATTCGCATTCAGGACATTTTTGACGAAGGAATTTTGCGCCAGAAAGTAGAGGGCGCTCTCGAGCAAAAGAACCACCTCTTGGTCAAGATTTACAACCGTCGAGCAATCGAAGTGGACGAAGTGGTCACGGAGCTACTTTCCTATGCCGATCGCCTGCGCCCCATGGTGCACGACACCGCGCTTCTTCTTCACCAAGCCCTGGAAGACGACAAAGTCGTGCTCTTTGAGGGCGGTCAAGCGACCATGCTCGATGTGGATCACGGAACCTACCCATTTGTGACGTCATCTAATGCCACCTCGGGTGGTGCGGCGACAGGATCGGGTATTGCTCCCTGGCGGCTATCCAGAGTCATTGGCATTATCAAGGCGTACACCACCAGAGTGGGCTCAGGACCTTTCCCGACCGAGCTTGAGGATGAGTCCGGTGAGTGGCTGCGCCAACGCGGGAGCGAATTTGGCACCACCACGGGCAGGCCCCGCCGGACGGGTTGGTATGACGCCCCTATTGCTCGCTACTCGGCACGAATTAACGGTGTCACTGACTTTGTCTTGACCAAGCTTGATGTCCTCACGGGTCTAGAGAAGATTCCGGTCTGTGTGGCCTATGAGGTCGAGGGCCAGCGAGTGGAAGAGATTCCCTGGTCGCAATCTGATTTCCACCACGCCAAGCCAGTGTATGAGTACTTCCCCGGGTGGGAAGAAGACATCTCCGGTGCGCGTAGCTTCGAGGATCTTCCCGACAAAGCACAAAGTTATGTTCTGGCTCTCGAGGCTATGAGTGGGGCGCGAATGTCAGCCATTGGGGTGGGTCCCTCTCGCGATGCCATTATTCAACGCCATTCCTTATTGGACTAGGCACGGGCCCCTGCCCTAGGTAAAGTCGTAGCATGGACGCCACACCTCCCGCTGAATTAGTCGAGTTGCGCAACAGCATCGACAACATTGACGCGGCTTTGGTGCACCTTCTGGCCGAGCGTTTCAAGACCACTCAGAAGGTGGGGCGGCTCAAAGCGGACTTAGCCATGCCCCCGTCGGATCCGCAGCGCGAAGCGCTGCAGCTGGCGCGTTTGCGTGAACTAGCTCAGGCGGCCGATCTGGACCCGGGTTTTGCCGAAAAATTCTTGAGCTTCATCCTCGCGGAGGTTATTCAACACCACGAAGAATTAGCTGCGGGCGATAGGTAGTTCTCGATAGATATTGTGAGCGACTTCGACGAGTCGCTCGATGAGAGCTTCATCTCGTTCCACCACCACAAACTTCGGGCCAGGCCAGCCCGGCACCATGTCCCCATTGTTGGTGGTGCGCAGCATCCACCCAAAGACGCACTGGGTTGCTCCTGTCACATAGAGCTGCCACTGAACTTGACGTTGATAGTGGCCGGGAACCCGGGACCATTCGCCCCAGTCGCGCCCGGTGGTCTTCACCTCGGCAATGAGGCCGTGGTCTGGCGAGAGCCCATCGGGTGTTGCCATCTGCCAACGCATTTCATCGGCATCTCGCGCAATCAGCCAGTCATTGGGTTCTAGGTCGAACTGAGTACCGAGTTTCTCCATCAGCGACTCTTCTTGTTCGCGCCCAAAACGCATGTAGTCGTTATCGGGAATGGGTCTAGGCCGAATTATTTGGTCCACGACCGTTCGGAAACCATCCGGAGTGACTGCTTTCGAGACCGCGGTGGCGGTAACGCCTGTGGCCCTCACTTCCAACCATTTCTCGTAGTCGGAGGACGAAACAAGGAAGCGTGAAGAATCAATCATGGGCACTACCACCGTAGTGGGCGCAGCTGACGCGCCAAATTAGGAGGCCAACTCCGCGGAATAACCCACGACCGGGCCCAACACGGCTGGGAGGGTGTCGCGCTGCAATTGAGCAAGCTCGCTCACGCTGAAAGAGAAGTAGTCCGCAATATCTAGTTGTTGTGACGTGAGGTCGGTCACTCCAATGCGCGTCACGGGAACGCCGCGACCATCGCAGAGGCCGCGGAACTTAACATCGTCTTCCCGAGCCACACTGACCACCATGCGGGCAACAGTTTCCGAGAACAAAGCCTCGGTGATATCCAAGCCACCCTGTTCCATGATTTCTGATACCCATACACGGGCACCCACCCCGCGGCGCAGCACGGCCTCGACCAGTGCCTGGATAAGTCCTCCCGCAGAGAGATCATGAGCACTGGTGACCAGTCCATCGCGGGCGGCCGCCACCATCAAGCTGGCGAGCGCTTTTTCTGCTGCAAGGTTGGGCTTGGGCGGCATACCGGCAACGTGCTGGTGAACTTCTGCTGCCCAAGCTGAGCCGTCCAACTCTGCGTGAGTGTCACCCAGGAGGTAAAGGTTTTCCCCATCGTCTTGCCACCCACTGGGCAGACGCCGCTCGACAGTGTCGATGACACCCAGCACAGCCACCACGGGGGTGGGATGAATGGGGGAGGTTCCTGTTTGGTTATACAAGCTGACATTGCCGCCGGTGACGGGAACCTCTAGCTCGAGGCAGGCATCGGCCAGACCACGAATGGATTCCACCAATTGCCACATCACTTCGGGGTCTTCGGGGCTGCCAAAGTTCAAGCAATCGCTGACCGCCCGAGGCTCACTGCCGGTCGCTGCGACGTTGCGATACGCCTCCGACAGGGCTAACTGAGCCCCACGATAGGGGTCCAGCAGGCTGTATCGGTGATTGGCATCGGTCGCAATGGCGACACCAAGACCCGATGTTTCATCGACCCGGATCATGCCTGCGTCATCAGGAAACGCCAATGCCGTATTACCCATGACGTAGCGGTCGTATTGGTTCGTAATCCATTCCGAGTTGGCCAGGTTGGCAGAAGCAACCAGGGTGGCGACGTGAGAGCGCACTACGAGGGGATCTGATGATCGCTCTAGGGCCTGGGCGCTGTTTGCTTGGAGCCCATCAAGCCACGTGGGTCGGTGATAAGGGCGCTCATACACGGGGGAATCAACAGCAACCGTGGCGGGGTCAACATCGACGATGGTGTCCCCCTTCCAGGTGATCACCAAGCGTTGGGTGTCGGTAACTTCACCCAAGACACTGGTTTCCACTTCCCACTTAGCCGTAATGGCCAGGAATTCATCCAGCTTGTCAGGAGCCACAATCGCCATCATGCGCTCTTGGCTTTCCGACATCAAAATTTCTTCTGCCGTGAGAGTGGGATCTCTCAGAAGTACGTTATCCAGGGTGATCGCCATACCCGTTTCACCGTTGGCAGCAAGTTCTGACGTCGCGCAACTAATGCCCGCAGCACCCAGGTCTTGAATTCCTTCGACGACGTTATGGGCAAAAAGCTCTAAACAGCATTCGATGAGAACCTTTTCCGCGAAAGGGTCCCCGACCTGAACGGAAGGACGTTTGGTTGGACCACCCTCGGCAAACGTTTCACTGGCCAAAATCGAGGCGCCACCGATGCCATCGCCACCGGTGCGGGCACCGAAGAGGACCACCTTATTACCGGCACCCTTTGCGCTGGCTAGGTGGATATCTTCGTGGCGCAAGACCCCAACAGCAAGCGCGTTCACGAGCGGATTGTTTTGATACACCGGGTCGAACCAGGTTTCTCCGCCGATGTTGGGTAGCCCCAAACAATTGCCATAAAAGCTAATTCCACTGACCACACCCGGCAGAACGCGTTGTGTATCGGGGTGGTGGAGATCACCAAAGCGCAGGGCATCCATCACGGCAACGGGTCGGGCACCCATGGAAATAATGTCGCGGACAATCCCGCCCACACCGGTAGCGGCACCTTGGAAGGGTTCTATGAAGCTGGGGTGGTTGTGGCTTTCGATCTTGAAGGTGACCGCCCAGCCTTCGCCGATATCGACCACTCCGGCGTTTTCTCCCATTCCCACCAGAAGGTGTTCCCGCATGGGCTCTGAGACCTTCTGGCCAAACTGACGAAGGTGAATCTTGGAAGATTTGTAGGAGCAGTGCTCGCTCCACATCACCGAATACATTGCCAACTCACCGGAAGTGGGGCGTCGACCGAGCAACTCCCGGATTTGTTGGTATTCGTTTTCTTTGAGACCCAGTGCCTCAAAGGGTTGGACCTTCTCGGGTGTTTGTTCTGCGTGGGATACCGAATCGATGCTCATCAGTTAGAGCCCCATTCCGTGGGAGGCCCAATACTCAACAGTGTTGTGATCACCACAGCCATGGTGATCACAATCGTGAGGAAGAACACGAGAGGTCGACGCAACCACCACCGGAGGAAGCGATCGAGAATGCGGGCATCGCGGGGGTCGCCCGAGTCATCCAGGCGCCACTCGCCCTCTAGGTAACCTCGCTTTTCCAGCCAGCGATCAAAAGGGAAGGTCGCCCAGGGTGGGAGGGCCAGCACACAGGCCACCAGGATTCGCCCTACGGGCCACCTCAGGGTGAGACCCACCACAATCGAGGTCAGACCATAGACCAGGAAGACAATTCCGTGGCTTAGTCCCGCGGCAAAAAACAGACCGCCTTCATAGCCAAATCCATACCGGGCAATCATCGCGGCCACTAAAAAGGTCCACGTGACCATTTCAGCCAGGGACACCACGCGATAGAGCGCTGCCGGTGTTGTCGTCATGCGCTCACCACCGAAGCGATAACGGATTCAAACATGGTCAGACCATCGATGCCTGCCTTCATGGCGAGGGAAGTATCAGGCCCGAACCCTGCTTCAACGGCGTGTTCCGGGTGAGGCATGAGACCCACGATGCGTCCCGTCTCATTGCGCAGGCCGGCAATATCGTGCAGGGAACCGTTGGGGTTGAGCTCGAGGTATCGGAAGGCCACCAGGTCTTCGCCTTCAATGCGCCGAAGGGTTTCATCGTCCGCGATAAAGCCACCCTCACCGTTTTTGAGTGGGATCGTGATTTCTTGACCCTGGGTGTATCCGGAGGTCCAACTGGTCTGCGTTGATTCCACGCGCAAGCGCTGGTCACGACACACAAAGTCACCGTGGTCATTTCTGATCAGACCGCCTGGTAGCAACCCCGATTCCACCAGGATTTGGAATCCATTACAGATTCCCAACACCGGCATACCCTTATGGGCGGCATCAATGACTTCGGACATGATGGGCGAGTGAGCCGCGATGGCACCACAGCGCAAATAATCCCCATAGCTAAAGCCACCGGGTAAGACGAGGGCGTCAACACCGTGAAGGTCGTGTTCTCCATGCCAGAGCGCGACCGGTTCACCGCCAGCGAGGCGGATAGCCCGCATGGCATCGCGGTCATCGAGGGAACCGGGAAAAGTTATGACCCCGACTCTCATGCCGGGGATTCCTCCACACGGATTGCAACGACATCTTCGATAACACCATTCGACAGGAGATCATCGGCCATGGTGCGTGCTTGCTCGAGGTGAGCGTCAGTGGCCTCACCCTCGACGTGGAGCTCGAAGCGTTTCCCTAGGCGCACGTGAGAAAAACTGTCGACACCGCTGCGGTGCAAAGAGCCAAGAACCGCTTTTCCCGCGGGATCCAAGAGCTCTCTCTTGGGCATGACCTCAACGACAATGATGGCCATGAATCACGCTCCGAAGTGCTGGCAGTGGGCTGGGAAACCCCAGTCTATCGAGCCCCCAGATTATTGAGCACGCCACGCTCGAGGGCGTCATCCACAGCGAAGTGCGCCCAGTCGCGATACCCATCAACACCAGGATGAAACCCGTCTTGGGCAAAGAAAGTGTCGTGATATTTCGGCGGAGGCGGAGACATGATGGCTAACGGGTGCGATTCGATCATGGGCCGAAGGCTGCGCTCGATTGCTTGCGAATGGGCGTAGAGAATCGAGCGCAGGGGTTGCGGCAACGTGGGGAACAAAGAGAACGCCGGCAGTGAGGAGACAATCACCACAGCATCTCGATGCCCGTCGTGGACAATATTCAACAGGCGCTCAAATCGCTCGGTGGTCGCTCCCAGCGGTTTGAGATCTTTCGCATCGTTGGCCCCCAACGACACCACCACAATGTCCGCTGGCTGCTCCAGCACCGCAGGGACAAACCTCGCCAGGATGTCCTTACTGGTAGCACCGCTTTCTCCCACGGAACGCCAGTAGGCACCGCGGCCGAGTTTTTCACTAACGGCGCGGGCAAACTGTGGAATGAGTCCGTACTGCGCGTCATCAACCCCCACGCCCACCACAGTGGAATCTCCCACACCCAGAATTCGCAGCGGGCGTGCTCCTGGCTCGTGCCCTTCGAGAGGTCCGGGTGCCGGAGGTAACTTGGGAACCTGTCTGCGCACCCATTTACCCTGAGCAAAGAGCAGGGGACTGATTCCCACCGCGAGGGGCCATGCCGCTCGCTGCCAGGGCGTAGGCGAAGCGTGGTGTGGTAGTTCTGACGTGCTCATCACTAGTCCTTGCTAGTAGTAACCGCCATCATTTTCCGGGAGAGTTCTTGGTATCGGCTTAGAGCGTGTTCCACTAAGTCGTGGGGTAGCTCTGGTGGCTCGCCTTCTCCATCCCAGTTGTCACTCAACCAGTTGCGGACCAGTTGCTTGTCAAAACTATCTAGCCGATTTATTCCGCCAGCGGAATATAACTGCGCATCCCAGTACCGGCTGCTATCTGAGGTCAGAACTTCATCTCCCAGAGTGATCTCTCCAGTGCTGCGATTGCGACCAAATTCGAATTTGGTGTCCGCGAGAATCAGGCCCTTAGCTGCTGCGATGTCCCGGGCACGCGCGTAAAGATCGAGACTGAGGCGACGGAGTTCTCCCGCGTCGTGCGAACCCACAATGTCGCACAGAGTGTCGTAGTCGATGTTTTCATCGTGATCCCCCATCGCAGCTTTGGTCGCCGGGGTAAAGAGCGGTTCAGGGAGCGGGTCACCTTCGCTCAGCCCTTCAGGTAGCTCGATTCCACACACCGTCCCCGTCTGCTGATATTCCTTCCACCCGCTACCGGCAAGGTATCCGCGCACCACGCATTCCACGGGGAACATGTGCAGGGGCATTACGACCATCGCGCGAGCCGAGACTTCGGCCGGTGGGGATTCATCGAGGCGGTGATTCGGGACATCAGCCAACGTGTCGCACCACCAGTGGCTGAGAGCGCTCAGCAGGGCACCTTTGCCAGGGATCTCAGGGCTCAGGATGTGATCGAAGGCACTGATCCGATCTGTGGCCACCAGGAGCATCTTGTCGGCGGAGTCTAGATTAGATGCCGTTTTGGGAATATATATGGTGCGGACTTTGCCCGAATAGACCGGGGTCCAGTCAGAGAGGTCGGACACTAGGAAATATCCAGCGCTATGTCACGACGGAAATGAGAACCTTCCAGCTCGATGGCGTCCAAGGCCTCGTAGGCGCTCTTTCGTGCCGCATCGAAAGTGGCCCCGGTGGCAATCACGCTGAGGACGCGACCGCCGGTGGCAAGGAGGTGATTCTGGTCCCAGGCCGTTCCGGCGTGGGCGAGGGTGACTTGGTGGGAACCCTCGAGCTTGTCGAGTCCGAAAATCTCTCGACCGGTAATCGGATTTTCGGGATATCCCTCACTGGCTAGCACGACCGTGATGGCGCAATCATCGGAAAAGATGGGGGCTGGTTGGGTATCGAGTGATCCGGTGGCGGCAGCCAGAAGAAGTGGCGCCAGCGGGGACGTGAGGCGAGCGAGCACAACCTGCGTTTCGGGATCACCAAATCGGGCATTGAATTCAATGACCTTCACACCCTCGTCGGTGAGGATAAGCCCGCAGTAGAGCAATCCCACAAAGGGTGTGCCGCGGGAAGCCATTTCGTCAATGGTGGGTTGGGCAATACAGGACTGCACTTCCTGCACGAAACCATCGGGTAACCAGGGCAGGGGTGAATACGCCCCCATGCCCCCAGTATTAGGGCCGAGGTCTTGCTCGAAGGCTCGCTTGTAATCCTGCGCAGGTTCCAAGGGCACCACGTGGGTGCCATCGCTGAGGAAAAAGAGCGAGACCTCGGGTCCCGAGAGAAATTCTTCGACCAGGACGTCTCCGTGCTGCAAATAGAAATCAGCATGGTCAATCGCCGCCTCGCGATCTTCGGTCACCAAGACACCCTTGCCCGCGGCTAACCCGTCAGCCTTGACCACATAGGGTGAGCCAACGCTCTCCAGGGCCGTGATGAGTTCTTCCTTCGTCGACACACTCCAGGCCTTGCCGGTGGGGACGGAGGCTGCGGACATGATCTCCTTGGCGAAGGCTTTGGAGCCTTCCAGTGCAGCGGCGTCACGGTTGGGGCCAAAGACCGGAATATTCTCTCGGCGGAGTCGATCAGCCACCCCGGCAACAAGCGGTGCCTCGGGGCCAATGATGACAAGGTCAATATCGCTGGCGAGAGCAAATTCGGTGACGACTTTGGGATTGGTCGGATCTAAGCCAACAATCTCGGCGTCGCCGGCGATGCCCGCGTTTCCCGGTGCCGCCAGAATCTCGTGATGTTCCTCGTCTCGAGCCAATGCCTTGATGATGGTGTGCTCGCGCGCACCGGACCCGACGACCAAAATCTTCACGCGCCAACCTTACCCGCGTGAGCTTGCTAGCGTGTGGGCTGTGGCTGCGCGGAAGATTTCTTCAGATGATGGTGACGCTGCGCTACGCGCCTGGAATTCCTCGAGTGCCAGCGAGAGTGAGGTAGCAACCGCGGTGCGGTATTGCCTCCAATTGCTGCGCCAGGATGCTCCCGGGGCGAGCGTTGAAGTGCGGGTTCCGCCCTATGGTGCTGCTCAAGTAATCCCCGGACCGGCACACACTCGGGGAACACCGCCGGCTGTTATTGAAATGAGTCCCGAGATGTGGCTCACGATTGCGACCGGAGCGGACACCTATCTCGACGCGCTGTCCCGGGGTGATATTTCGGCGTCTGGTCAGAGGACAGATCTCACAGCTTGGCTTCCGATTTGGCCATTACCCTGATGCTATGGCCGATGCACAATCCCACGATCAGGAGAGAGTAGCTCTCCGGCGTTCTCCGAAACTCAGCGCCTTCGTCCTGGTCTCGATCGTGGTGGGTTTCTTCGCCACGTTGATTCTGACGGGCCTGTATCCCGCGGACCCCAGTGTTGGCTTCACCACACTGTTTGCCTATTTCGCCCTGTATGGAATTGCCGGAACCGTGGGGGTGGGCATCGTGTTGTGGTTGTTGGTGGACATGCGCTCGAGACGACGCGTTCGGGAAGTCACGATGCAGCGCGACGCAGCAGAGCCTAGCTAGCTTGGTTGTTCTCGACCCACTCGAGATATTCCTCACTGACTGTTCCGGTCACATATTCACCGGTGAAGCAGCTCATATCTAATTCGGTCACCGACGAGTTACCGATGATGGCTTCTTTCATGTCTTCGACCTCTTGGTAGATCAAATGATCAGCGCCAATTTCGCGGGCGATTTCAGGAATGGTGCGACCGGCAGCCACGAGTTCATGTTTGCTGGGCATATTGATGCCATAGACGTGGGGGAATCGAACCGGAGGTGCTGCGGAGGTAAAGGTCACCGATCGTGCTCCGGCCTCACGAGCCATATCGACAATTTCTTTGGAGGTGGTGCCCCGAACGATCGAATCATCCACAATCAGAACGTTCTTACCAGCGAATTCACTGGACATCGCGTTGAGCTTTTGACGCACACTCTTGGTTCGCTGAGCTTGCCCGGGCATGATGAAGGTTCGTCCCACGTACTTGTTCTTATAAAAGCCCTCGCGGTATTCGATTCCTAGTTTTCGCGCCACCTGCATGGCTGCGGGACGGGCAGAATCAGGAATCGGCATCACGACATCGATGGAATCGGTGGGTGCGTAGCGCGCGATGGTGTCAGCTAGCTTGTCACCCAGGCGCAGGCGAGCCTCATAGACAGAAATTCCGTTCATGATGGAGTCCGGCCGTGCTAGGTAGACGTATTCAAAGGAGCACGGGGCCAAGCGGGGGTTGTCGGAGCACTGTTGGTGGCTCATCGTCCCGTCCCGGGCGATAAAAATCGCTTCCCCAGGGGCAACGTCGCGCACAATCTCATAACCACTGGCTTCGAGCACGAGGGACTCGCTCGCCACAATCCATTCATCGCCCACCAAGCCAGATTGGCGCTTGCCCAAAATCAGCGGCCGAATCCCAAAGGGATCCCTAAAGGCCAACACTCCGTAACCGGCGATTACCGCAATGGCCGCGTAGGAACCCTCCACCCGCTGGTGCAGTGCCCGCACCGCAGCAAAAGCGTCATCGGGGCTAAAAGCCTCTGCGGAACCTCGGCCCTGCAATTCGCTGGCGAGAACATTGACCAGGAGTTCGGTGTCAGAGGTTGTGTTGAGGTGGCGACGATCTTTTTCGTGTAATTGCGCGGTGAGCTCGCGGGTGTTGGTGAGGTTCCCGTTGTGAACGAGGACAATTCCATACGGGGAGTTGACGTAAAAAGGCTGTGCCTCTTGTTCCTTCTTTGCATTCCCGCGGGTGGCATAGCGCACGTGTCCAAGCCCAATGGTTCCTATCAGACCTCGCATGTCCCGGGTGCGGTAGCCCTCCCGGACTTGACCCTTCGTCTTATAGATATGCAACGTTTGATCATCAGAGGTGGCGATACCGGTGGAATCTTGACCACGATGCTGCAATAGCGCTAGAGCGTCATACACCTGTTGATTGACCGGTGTTGACGAGACAATGCCCACGATTCCACACATTGAAGGGGCTTATCTCCTGTTCTCGAGATACTCGATGCTCCCATCCTACCGGGGCCCTAAATGCGCTCTGGCCCCACCCGCTAGCGTGCCTCTCGGGAGTGCTCCTCCCGGTTCCTCCGGCGTCGAATGGCCGCGAAGAGACCACCCGCGGTAGCCACCACAGCCGCAGATATTCCCAACAGGGCGCTTGCCGCTTGAGGTTCGGGAATGCGTTCGCTGGGAAAAGCAACCGGGGGCTCGCGCAGCAACGGCACTGCCGGAACGGAGGGCTCATCGACGAGGGGTGCCTCGCTGACCACTTCGGGCTCAGCAGGAACAGGAGCAGGCGGGAGGGGAGTTCGTGGGGGCTGGGCTACCTCAGGCGTGGCAACCACCTCGGGCTCGGGTGATGGCACCGAGGTCCCTGAACTCGGAGATGCTGCCGGGGGCGGGTCATCGACGACGTCGATGACGGGCGGGGGAGGACTGAGTACCTCCAAGGTTCCTGTGGTCTGTGATTGCTCGGACACGACCGTGACTCCGCCAAGGGTGGTGCGAGTCGCTGTGGAGAGGGTCAGAGGGTATTGCCCAGGGGTTACGTCTTCGTGGGCGGTGAACTCCAGCACCAAGGAGAGCGAAGAATCCGGTAAGCGCTGCCAGGTAACCCCGGTGGGTAAGCCGGTGATTTCTAGTGCGCGAGTAGCACCTGAACCCAGTGGAGTCATCGCGTCGAGAAATACTAGAGTGCTCGGCTCCGAGGGATTCCCATCAGCCATCACGCTCCACGAGGGTGAACTCAGGCACGATGTGAGGCTTGGCCAGGCGACCCCGAAGACCCCTGCCTGGTTCTCGGCAAAAGTGGCAGCGTCAGGACCTGAACACGGGTCGTAATCGACAATCCCCACGGTGAGTGTCACGGTGTAATCCATCTCGCCAGTGGAGTGCACATAGGCGGTGGGGTGGAGCTCACCATCGCTCAGGGGCTGGGTAAAGCTGCCTTGCCCTCCCCACTGGAGTGTCCCCGCTGTGGTCACGGCGTGAGCGATCAGGGTGGGGTGCTGATGCGAGGAATCTTGGATGAGCAGAGTCCCGGCTCCGGGGCTTGAATACACGCTCTGATACGAAGCGGGAAGTTCGGTTTCTAAGAAGATTCGCTTATCGGTCATCACCCCCGGATCCAAAGACTGCAATCGCACGCTCCATCGCGCCTGGTCGCCCTCAAGCTCCACAGTATTTGTTGTGTAGACAACATTGAGAGGGTCTGAGGAGAGATAGCCAAGGGTTTCCCATGACGAAGCACCGCCGGGAACAAGGCTCTCGGAACTGACGCTTCCCTCAAAGGTCTGACGCCGGGCAGGATCGTGGACGCTCGTCCACTCCAGTCCCAGTACACCCAGTGAGCTCACAGCGTCACCACCCCAGCCCTCGATGCCAGTGAGGTAATCCCGGGATGTTCCCCCACCAACGACCCCGGTGGTCAGGATGGCGCTGGACCAGGCGGTGGAGGATGTCGCGATGGTGCTACTAGCGGTGGCCGAGCTCATAGGGCCGTAAGTAACTCCAGCTCCCAGGATGAGCAGGCCGAGCCAGGTAACAGAGCGAGGGAATTGTGCCGATGTGGGTGAGGGTGTCCTTGACATGACTTGAGGCTAAAAGTGCCCCGTACTGGCAGGAGCGAGTTTTCCACAGGCCCGCTCGCACAGACCTCAGCTAGCATGGAGCGGTGATGGATAAATCCCCCTATGCGGCCAGCGGGGTGGATACCAGCGCGGGGGATAGAGCTGTCGAGCTCATGAAAAAGGCCGTATCTGCCAGTCATTCCTCCCGGGTAGTCGGTGGTCTGGGCGGTTTCGCTGGTCTCTATGACGCCTCTTTCCTCAGCTCCTATCGCCACCCAGTACTGGCCACCTCAACCGATGGGGTGGGAACCAAAGTCGCCATCGCCCAGGCGTTAGATATTCACAACACCATCGGATACGACCTTGTGGGCATGGTGGTTGATGACATCGTGGTGGCGGGTGCCACTCCGCTGTTCATGACCGATTACATCGCGTGTGGTGTGGTGGTGCCCGAGCGCATTGCTGCCATCGTGGAGGGCATTGCCCAGGCAGCCACCGAATGTGATGTGTCACTTATCGGCGGCGAAACTGCAGAACACCCCGGTCTTTTGGGGCCGGATGAATACGATGTTGCCGGCGCCGCCACGGGTGTTGTCGAACACGATCAGATGCTTCGATCTGAGACGGTGGTTCCCGGCGATGTGGTCCTGGCATTGAGTTCCAGCGGATTGCACAGCAACGGTTTTTCCCTGGTGCGCAAGATCGTTGCCGATGCGGGGTGGTCGTATGCCACAGAGATTCCCGATTTTTCTGGGCCCCTGGGCGTAGAGCTCTTAGAACCCACCAGGCTCTATACCAGGGCACTGGTGGGTGTTCTGAGCGCTCACCCCGGCGCTATTCGAGTGCTGAGCCATGTCACCGGTGGTGGAATAGCTCAAAACCTTTCCCGGGTCTTACCTCCCCATGTCGCCGTCGATGTGGATCGATCCACGTGGACTCCCACGCCCATCATGCAGGTGTTGGCGCGGGCAGCGGGCTTCGATCTTGAGCGCGTTGAAGACACCTGGAATATGGGTATTGGCATGCTGGCCGTGGTCGACCAGGCTCGTGCCGCAGACATTACCCAGGCGCTGGAAAACTCAGGCCACACCACCTGGCAGGTGGGTGAGGTACGAGAGATTTCTGCCGCGGATCACGAAGGCGCTGTTACCAGCGCGAAGGGCGTGGAGGGCGGAGCAGTGACGTTGGTGTCTGGCTACGCTGATTCTTCTTCAGCGCGGTCGTAATCGTCCCAGGCTTGTTCAGCACTGGACGCGGCATCACTGGCGCCATCGTTGCCAGAGAGCTCTTTTTGAAGCTGAGAAAGATCAGTGTCGGGGCTGAAGTACTTCAGCTCGCGCGCAACTTTAGTGTGCTTTGCTTTTTGACGACCGCGACCCATAGGTCACCCCTTCGTTCACAGCGACTCCGATATATCGGCACTATCAGGAGTCTTTCTAGGGATAGAGAATCGAAGGGAGCATATCACGCAGGGCCTAGGTAGCCCTTGTTAATCCACAGCTTTGCGCGCGCTACACCCAGAGGGAAACAACCGCGTGGGCACCAAAACACGCGCTCACACCCAGGACAATGTGAAGGGCTGCGAGAGCGAAGAGTTTTCTCGGGGGCTCCCCCTTGTCGTGGGGCACCAATTGAACGGCGAGGGTCGAGAAGGTCGTGAGCCCGGCGCATAATCCAGCACTCAACGGTGTGCTGAGATCAAACGTGGGTAGGGCAGCGATTCCTCCGACTAAGGCTGACCCGGTGATATTAACGATTGCGATCGCCAATCTAGCCCG
>JAFMKX010000094.1 GCA_017852615.1 Pontimonas sp.
AGGGCGCTGCGGAGCGAGCTCGGGATACCGCCACGCGGTCTCACCCAGGCCTAGTCAATCGGGAACTAGCCCACTCGGTGAAACCACACCACCGAGGTAGCATCGCCAGCGTGGCGAAAAGGTTCTAACTCCTCATCCCACGCTCGACCTAGGGCGCGATAGAACTCTCGCTCGATTTCGCGGGGATTGCCTGCCGATATTTCTAAGGCATAGGCAATGCGATCTTCGCTCATCACCGTGTTACCGGCGGCATCCATCTGGGAGAAATACACCCCCAAATCGGGGGTGTGCATCCACCTACTGGCATCTACACCGGGCGAGGCCTCTTCAGTTACTTCAAAACGGAGATGTTCCCAGCCACGCAGGGCGCTAGCCAGGGTCGCCCCCGACCCCACCGGGCCTTCCCATGGCGTCTCGGTGCGCAAGGTTCCGGGCAAGACAGGCTGGTCCTCCCAGGTGAAGCTAACGGGATGACCGAGAGCGCTGCCGGCAGCCCACTCAAGATGTGGGCACAGCGCTTTAGGGGCAGAGTGCACAAAAAGCACTCCACGCGTGCGTGGGTTGTTCATCGTCTTTTCTCATTTCCTTGGGTACGACTTCCCCATCGACCACGGAAATAAGGTAACGACCGCCTTGGTGAACCAAAGCTAGTTCGTATTATGAACCACTTAGCTATGAAAACACAAGAGTGTTACAGGGAATGCAGCAGGGTGCCTTCGCGGGTGAGCACATTTTTTTCTCCGGCCTCAATGGCAAAGGGGAAACGGTTTTGTGCCGGCGGAAGGGGGCAGTTAAAGGCGTAGGAAAAGGCGCACGGAGGCAAAATCGCGTAATTGAAGTCCAAGCGAATAGTGCCATCCGCTTCGGGTGCGAGGAAAAGAAACCTGCCCACGCTATAGGTGCTCTGACCACTAGTCGCATCAGAAAACACCAGTTGAAGCGCCCTGCCCGCTTTGAAGGCGGCAAGGGAATAGGTCTCCCCGTCATGCAGGAACGTGATCTCACCGGGTATTACCTCATCCCGGGCCACACCTTCGTCCTTCAGGTGTTCAAAGCCAACACTTTTTCCCCCGGGGATTTCTTTCCATTCGCCCGTGATGACCCACTCAGGGGCGTACTCAAAGGCGTCGATGGTGCCAAAGTTCTCAATGCCTTCGGAGTGGGTATCCCACACCCGAAGGGCATAACTCTCCCCCTGCGCAATAACGTTGCCGCTCACCGTGCCCCCAAAATCTATGCTCGAGGGCTCATCATCATCGCCACCTCGCACCAACACTTCGCCCACGGCAGGCTCTCCATCGACCAAAATGTTGTCCTCGGCACTGGCGGTGAGCACGAGCCCTGATCCGCCATCTTCTCGAGGGGCCCAGGTACCAGGGACACCCCAGATGGTTTGGGACATGTCCACCCATTGAGTGTTCACCAGGGCCAGCGGCCCCCTGGGCTGCACAGCGGCCATATCTCGGCGCTCACGAAAGGTGGCAAGCGCCTGTACTGGGTCGTTCATTAGTTCCTAACTGGCAATCGCGGGGATAACGGCACCAGCAAACACCTGGTACGCCAGAGCTGTCTTGGCAATCAAGCTCAGCGTGATGTACATCCGCTCCCCCCGGAGATAGTCACGCCATCCCCCGACGCGGTGATACTGCAGCGCCTGATTGATGCCAAAGGTGTTGAAGAAGATAAACAACGAAATGATGATGCCCACGACAAAGGACGGTGGCTCGACCTCGGCGTTAGAACCCGGCGCAAAGAAATAAATACCGATGACAATCCAGGGAACAAGTCCGGTCATGCAGCCAAACACGAACGGTAAGAATCCGCCGCTTCCTGGCTGCTCATATTTCTCCTGAAGCGCCCCAAACATAATCATCGAGGCGTTGACTGCGAAAATCGAGAACAAGGCAGCAATATCGGTAATCCCCGTGATCTGAGCAACCAACCAAATCATCACCGACGAGCTCAACGAATATTCCGTCCATCGGAAGTAATTGCGGTTAAGTTTCAATCCAGCGGCATAGCGCTTGAAAAACAGGGGCGAGGAAATCAGGAAGTGGAAGAAGGCTGACATGGCTAAAAACGCGGCCACCCCGATTCCCACATTGACATCGAAGAGTTCCACTCGCTCAGGAGGCAGTGGAACTCCCGGCGGGCCCGCTAAATAATCAGCAGTGACCGCGTAGGTGACCTGATCTTCTAGCAAGAACAGCACGTATCCCAAACCCACGGCCTGCAGCAGGTGAAGGATCCCTGCCACGACGTTGTAGGTCCTCAGGCGATCAATTTTCTGATCTACGCTGCGCTGCATTCTCGCCATGACGTTATCCCCTTTGCCTCACGTTGCGCCCAGAATACCGGGCAGTTAGTGATATTCCCGGGAACGGCACCGGTGCGGGGTAAAGTCCCCCTCACACCAGTGGGCAGCCTCGCCCCAGAACTCACCTAATCAATCCTTGCGGGCCGTGGCGTGTGAGAGTGAGGGATGACAACACGACCCGGTGCTCATCGAGTGAGCTTGCGCCCACAGCGCAACACGGGGCGCATACGCAAGAATCACAGACACACCGGATACCCTGGGAATTATCTAGGCGGTGTGAACGTCTCTCCAGACTGGGAAGTCCCTTTACGCGAGACGAGTACACATGTCGATAGTTATTGAACGAGGAAGTGTCGTTACCTCCCGAGTCGACCCCGGTGCCCACCCCTACACCTCCGACTATGCAGGTTTGATTCAGCGGGTCAAAGACGCTGGCCTACTGAGGCGCCGCAAAGGCTATTACGCCGTGCTGAGCTCGATCTTGGCAGTGCTGCT
>JAFMKX010000095.1 GCA_017852615.1 Pontimonas sp.
CGCGCTTCCCTGACACGGAAGAGGTCACTGGTTCGATCCCAGTATCGCCCACAAGGAAGTAGACGCTCCAGCCCCTAGTGAGACTCCTCTTTTGGGACTCCTTTTATTGGGAGTCGCGTTTTTTATTGAGGAGTTGCATCGTATTCGCGGCTCCCTCGTGAGTTAAGTGTCCGTAGATGTCGACGGTGATGTTTATCTTGGAATGCCCAAGTATTCGGCTCACGATGTGAATCGGAACTCCTGACTCCAGCATTTTGTGAGCGAGACAGGCCTGCAGGATTCGCCGATAGACTCCTGCGATGGCCCAGCTGCTGCACGAAATCTCAGTCATCGACTACCACACAGCCGGGGAACCCTTTCGAATTGCAGAATCTCAGCTCCCGTTGATAAGCGGTAAAACTGTGCTGGACAAGCGGGCTTCCGCTATGGCCAATCCTGAGCTGGAAAAGATTCGTCAACTCCTTGTTAATGAGCCCCGAGGTCATGCTGACATGTACGGTGGCTTCATTGTGGCACCAAACGATTCTGGAGCGGACTTTGGGGTCCTGTTTTGGCATGGAGACGGGTATTCGACAGCCTGTGGCCACGGCACAATCGCCCTGGGAGCGTGGGCTGTGGATACTGGCCGAATCGCAGTAAATCCCAATGGCGACACTGCGGTCACCATCGATGTCCCATCGGGCCGGGTGCAAGCAATTGTGAGTCAGGTGTCTGGGGTCACGAAGGCAATTTCATTCAGGAACGTCTTTTCTCATTCGATAGCGGAGAATCTTTCGGTTCCACTTTCAGATGGCCGCGCTGTGGCAGTTGACATCGGCTACGGCGGTGCGAATTATGCCAGCCTGGATGCTAAGCAATTAGGAATCACGGTAGAGCCCAAACATCTAGATGAACTAATGAGAATCGGCCGCGAGGTCAAGTGGACGCTAAACGAATCGCCAGAATCAGCGTCTCAAGCCGATCAACGCCTCAATGGGATTTACGGAACAATAATTTACGAGGAGTTATCAAGTAACGAGACTCAGTTGCATCATCGAAATGTCACCATTTACGCCGATGGCCGCGTAGACCGGTCTCCCTGTGGATCAGGAACCGCCACCAGAATCGCTCAGCTACACCACTCGGGGAAACTGACAAAGAACATGACCCTGATACATGACTCAATTATTGGAAGCAGGTTCGAGGGCAGAATTGACCAAGAGCAGGAACTGAATGGCACCAAAGGAGTAATTCCAGTTATCACCGGTAACGCCTTCTGCACGGGAACTTCTAGCTTCACGCTCAGCGAAAACGATGAGATTGGCACAGGGTTTTCACTCCGATGAATCAACCTCGATGGATTTCAAATAAGGATCTATTCTCAGGATTCGGCTATGGCCGAGCAATTCAAGCCATCGCCCAAACTCTCACCGATGGTTTTGACCCGAGTTTGGATAAGCCACGAACATTTGTGAATTTCCAGCAAGGCCAGGGCTTGGTTATGCCAAGTGAAATTGGTGAGTTCGCAGGCTTAAAGTTTGTAACCGTGGCACCTGATAATCCAGCACTGGGACAGGACAGAATTCAGGGAATCTACTCTCTTTTTGACGCAAGAACACTGAGCCCCTTGGCTCAGTGTGACGGAGCAGCTCTCACTCTATTGAGAACAGCCTCGGTCACCGCAGCAATGCTTCGAAAACTAAAGGTCGCAACCTCTCCAAAGGTCGCGGTGTTTGGCTCAGGACCCCAGGCTCTCGCACACATACTTGCCACCCGAGAAATCTCACAGCCAAGTGAAGTCTCCATCTTTGCCAGAAACCAGCAGAGCTGCGCGGAACTAATTGCTGGTCTTGCTCAGCAGGGAATCGAGGCATGCCCTGGAACTCCCACGAAATTAGCTGAGGCAGACCTAATCATCACCGCAACAACGGCCAGAAGCCCGCTGTTTACATTGTCTGAAATCAAACCAGATTGTGTCATTGCTGCGGTTGGCTCTCATGAGGCAGCTGCCCGTGAAATTGGAAGCGATGTTGTCAGGGTCTCACAAGTGTTTATTGAAGAGCAGGAGGCGAGCCTTCGAGAGGCCGGTGACATTGTCTTAGCTTTGCTCGATCAATCAATTACTGAAGAGTCCCTCATTGAGGTTCGAGGCCTCTTTTTTAGAGCAGAGGGCCAAGAGCAAATCGAAGCAAAAGACTCTGGGGTTAGGTTTTATAAGTCAACCGGAATGCCCTGGCAGGACTTAGCTATTTTTGCCGAGGCTTTTAAGATTCTGAAGCAGGAGAACAACCCAAGCTCTTCCAGTTGGTAAAAGATTTCAAACGCGGGAATCACACAACCCTGGGCTACGGGGTGTTCTGTCTATCAGTGTTGATGTTTTATCCCGCCCCGTGTATCTACCAGGGGACAGGTGGGACTCCCTTTTCTGGTCAGAAGACCCCCGCAAACATACAATCGGCCTATGAGAAAAACGTTTGGTAGTGCTTTTGCCCTCATCATGGTTGCCCTGTTTACTGTGGGAATCGTGTAACGTCTTTCTCATCAAAATTTTTCTGGCTAATTACACCGCCTGATAAAAGGTAGAGGTATACATGTCTCAAGCAGCTGGTCCGATTAGCAAAATTGGTTGTTCACCGCTGATTATCGCGGCCGCGGTCGCGGTCGTGGCTGCGATCGTGGGAGGCTTCTTCCTTTTCGCCTCCCCCTCCACCGAGGAATCCCCCTCCACCGAGGAATCCACTTCGGTCGACCCATGCTTAGCTGAGGGAAATGTGTTCTTAGAGTCGGTTGATATGGAAGCGATT
>JAFMKX010000098.1 GCA_017852615.1 Pontimonas sp.
AGATGCTTTTCCTGCTGGGCAAACTGATCGTGAATTTTCTCAGAGCCTCCTAGAAATGGTCAACCTTGACGTTCATCTCAACGAACGAGTAGAGGAGCTCAGCGTCGCGGCGAAACATCTTTTGGAAATCGCAAAAGCTTTGGCACTCAAACCTAAGGTCTTAATTCTTGATGAGCCCACTGCACCACTAGGCCAAGAATCAGTGGATCTCCTGTTTGAGCTCATTCGCAAGGCCGTGGAGGCAGGCACCTCGGTTGTCTACATCACTCATCGACTTGCCGAGGTTCGCCGGGTCGCGACCCGGGTCACAGTCTTGCGAGATGGCGAACACCGTCAGACGTCCCCGGTGGGCGACATTAATGACGGGGAGCTACTTGCCCTCATTATTGGTCGAGAACTCACCTCGACATTTCCTAGCAAACACAGTTTACAAAAGGGTGCGACGCCCAATTTTGTTGTGAAGGAGCTCCGCGGTAGTGGCTTCACCGGCGTGAACATCAAGGCCTACCCTGGTCAAATTATTGGTATTGCTGGTGTGGTGGGCAACGGACAAAGCGAATTGTTAAGAGCTCTAGCCGGATTGGAACCCTTCGAAGGGAGCGTTCACATCAATGGCCAAGAGCGCAAAACCAGAGAGCTACTAACCGAGGCGGCAATGATGCCTGCCGATCGTCAGCGTGAAGGTTTGATGATGCGGATGTCGGTTCGGGAGAACGCCGCCGTGGCAGCCTTGAAACAATTCCGCCGAGGACTCTTTCTCTCTAGGAAAGAGGAAGAGCGGGAAGTGAATCAGGTCTTCCAATCACTTTCGGTTAAAACTGCGTCACCAGAGGCATTAGTGTCGTCGCTTTCGGGCGGGAATCAACAAAAAGTTGTCCTCTCACGTGCTTTGCTCTCGAAGCCACTCATTGTGGTGGCTGACGAGCCAACCCAGGGGGTTGACGTCGGCGCCCGGGCAGAGCTGTACCAAATCTTGAGGGATGTTTCGCAGTCAGGAATTCCCGTGATTATCGCTTCTTCAGATGCCAAAGAGCTTGAGGGATTGTGCGACACCGTCTATGTGATGTCTCGAGGCCACGTAGTCCGCGACCTCGTAGGCGATGAGATTACCGAAGCAAACATGATTCATGCCGCGGTCACCTCTACAATGCAAGTTGTTGACACCGGTCGTCTGCGACTCGAAGATCTAAAAAATGACCGTAGCTCCCAGCTGTCGAAATTCTGGCGGTTTGCGCGCGGCGATTATGCCCCATCAGCCCTTTTGCTTTTTGTCATGTTTGGGTTGGGTGCTTACATCCTGAGCACCAATGATAAATATTTGAGTTTGTTCAACATTTCCTCGATGTTGCTCCTTGGGACCGCACTTGGATTCATAGCTTTGGGCCAGACAATTGCGTTACTAACGGGTGGCTTGGATCTGTCGGTTGGGCCCCTGGCGGGCCTCCTAGTTGTGGTGATTTCATTTTTTGCAACGGATGAGTTCACCGTGGCCTCGCTGTTGTTCGGATTGTTGGCCATGCTTGCCGTGTCTATTGCTGTGGGTCTCTTTAATGGGGTGTTGATTAGGTTTGTGAGGTTTACTGCCGTTGCCGCCACCTTGGCAACGTACATAGCTTTGCAGGGGCTCAGTTTTGTGCTGCGCGATAGCCCCGGTGGTTTCATAAATGTGGATATCACCTCGGTGATCACCTATAAGGTGGGCCCCATTCCGCTAGCTTTTGTTGTTCTGGTTCTTGCGGTGGCGCTGATGGAATGGCAGTTGCGTTCGAGGCCGTGGGGTTGGAAGATTCGCGCTGTCGGGTCAGAAGAGGAAGCAGCCCGTCGGGTAGGGGTTCAGACCAACAAGATCGTGATTAGTGGATATGTTCTCACTTCTATCTTCACCCTCTTTGGAGCAGTTCTTCTTACTGCCCAACTCGGCGTTGGTGACCCATCTCAGGGCATTGGTTATACGCTCTCGAGCATCACTGCGGTAGTGTTGGGGGGTACAAGTTTGCTTGGCGGTCGAGGAAGCTTCGTGGGGACGCTTCTGGGTTCTTTGTTGCTCATTCAGGTGCTAAACGCGACAGTTTTCCTGGGCCTAACCCAGACGTGGCAGTACGTTTTGCAAGGTGGGCTTATTTTGATCGCGGCAGTTTTGTATTCACTGGCCCGCCAGCGGCGCAAGTAGAAACCCACTGTCATATCTGTCCGGGTTGTGAGTTTAAAGAGAAGTCCAAATTCGTATGGGTAAAGTTGCGATGGAGAGAAAATGAATCTTGCTGTAGGAGTGGAACTTCGCCGAATTCGCGAGTCGAAAAAGCTGAGTCTTCGTAGCGTCGCAACCGCCGTCGGAGTTTCTGCGAGTTTGCTTTCTCAGGTTGAAACGGGCAAGACTCAACCCTCCGTGTCGACTCTTTACGCCCTAGTTAATCACTTGGGGGTCTCTCTCGACGGGTTGATGGGCCAGCATCGTCCGAGCTTGACCATGGCTCAGACGCCCGAGCGAGGAACCGTCGCGTCGGATGCCGTGGTCCAACGTTCAAACGACATGCCCACTATCGAAATGGAGAATGGCGTTGTCTGGGAGCGTCTAGCCGATGGCGGTAGTGACGTTGCCGATCCCCTGATTGTGACTTATTCACCCGGAGCTTCTAGCTCCGTTGAGGGAAAACTAATGCGGCACACTGCGCTGGAGTATGGCGTCTTAATCGAAGGCGAGTTGATCCTGAAGATTGATTTCGAGGAGTACACCCTCCTACCCGGCGATTCCTTCTGT
>JAFMKX010000099.1 GCA_017852615.1 Pontimonas sp.
AGCTTCGCAGTGCCAGGTAATGGCCCTCAGTCGCTGGGCACCTCAATCGGTTTTAATTCCACCGACGTACTCGCCTTTTTGGCCTCCCGCACCGAGGACATGATTCTTGGGTACATAGCCTCTAACCAGATTTGGGACACCCTTTTTGCCCTCATTTACGGTGTGATGTACGTGGTGTGGCTCTCGGTGCTGTTTAGGCCTTTTGCGCAGAGGGTCGCTTGGCTCAACCTGCTGCCCTTTGGTCAAGTTATTTTTGACTGGCTTGAAAACTTTGCGTTGGCATCCTTGTCCAGCCAGTACCTCACCGACGGTGTGGTTTCGTCTTCTCTGGCGCAGCTGGCCTCGGTCTCAGCCATGATCAAGTGGGTTTTTTCTGGCGTGGTAACTCTCTCGATTGCTGTGGGGATTGTGGCAAGAGTTACTCGAGCCATTAAGAATCGGAAGCGACCCTAAGTGGCGGCACCTCTTCTTGACGCCGAGGACTATTTAGCGCATCAGGGCGACGACCAGGCCCATGCCCTGAGAACCCTGATGGATGCCATTGGCCAGAGTTTCCCGGAGCTAGAGATGACACTGGCCTGGAATGTCCCACACTTCAGGCAGGGCAAAGATTACGTGGCGGGGCTGAGTGCTGCTGAAAAATGGGTTTCTTTTTCTCCTTGGAGTAAAGAGGTGATGGGGGCGTTTAGGGAGCGCTTGGGGAGCTATTCCACCACTGCCAACCTGGTGCGAATTGACCTGGATCGCGAGATCGACTCGCAACTCTTTGTTGATTTAGTTCAGGCGCGCCTCGCTGAGCTCGGGGTCTAAACGGGCTGTGTAGCGAGGCTGTCACTCGAAGGGTTAGTTGTGTGCGAACCCCTGGCTTCTGCCAGCCACGGGAACTCCATTTTTTCGGCCCAGCACGCGCTGGTAGCGTGGGTGAATGAAGACCACCACCCGCGATGCCGCTCCCGATGTCCTACGAGGGTTCGCGTTGTGGGGAATCATCGTGGTCAACGTGGCCTACTTTTCGACCTCGGTTAGCCTGGGCGTTTCCGCGGAATCTCTGGGTGGCACCGAGGATATCGTGGCCGTTTTTCTTGTTCAAGCGCTTGCGTCGGGTAAGTTCTACCTTTTGTTTTCGTTCCTGTTCGGGTATTCAGCGCACTACCTCTTGGCTAAGAAAGACAACGGGCGCACCCGGTGGGTGACCCGTTCCTGTGGACTTGTGGCCTTGGGAGTCGCCCACGCGGCGTTGTTCTTTATTGGAGACATTCTTTTTCTTTACGGCCTCTTGGCCTTTACGGTGTTGGCTTTCTACGGGAAGTCCCGCGGGGTCATCATCGGGTGGATCGCCTGGCTCTATGGCATCTTCGCTGCCTTGCTGACCAGCGTGGTTGTGCTGACCTGGGCGGGCGAGAGGGCAGGTCTCACTCCCGGAGCTACCCCAATTCCGGCACTGGATGAGATTGTGCGCCAGGGGACGTATCTTGAATCAATTCCGGCGCGGTTTGAGCTGTGGTATTCCGAGGCGATTTTCTTGGTCTTGTTCCAAGGTGTTCTGACTCTGGTGGCTTTTTTGGTGGGCATCCTGGCAGCGCGTTCTCAATTCTTAGACGTGGGGACAATGTCGCGTGTGACCCTTCAGCGTTTACTGGGCTGGGGTTTGGGTCTCGGGCTGCCTTTACAGCTGCTCATTGCCGGTGTGTGGCTTTCCAATGAGCTTTCTGCGCAGCGCACGGAGACCATTGCTCTGGCGACCTTCTGTGGTTCTTTCTTGAGCGCACCGCTGCTGAGCGCCGGGTATGTAGGTCTCATTGCCTGGCTGGTGCGCACGAAACCTCAGATCACAACGTGGTTGGGACACATGGGTCGGATGTCACTCACGGTGTATTTGTCGCAATCGATTGGCCTGAGTCTGATTTTCAGTGCTTGGGGTGGCGGGCTGTATCAAGGTGTGCCCTATTGGGTCGCCGTGCTTATCGCACTGGGGCTCACCTCGGTATTGGCCTTAGGGGCCAGCCTGTGGCTGGCTCGATTTAGCCATGGTCCGATGGAGCGCGCGCTGACCTGGTTCTCACTGCGCTTCGTGACACACCAGCGCTGAAAGTTCGCGGCAAAAATCCGACACGCCCGGGTTGCGGGAAATGCTGGGGTGTGGCATAGTTTGTGAGGTTCAATACGCGCTCTTTTGGGGGCGCTCACTGCCAGGTAGTGCATAGAGTAACTTCTCTCGAAGATATCTAGGCCGCGGGTAGCAGAACGCAACGTCATCGACAATCCCGCTTCACGAGTGTGATCTTGTGGCTGCTGGGAAGTGCCCTGTGGCATGTCGAAGTGTGTTGACAGAAGAACAGTGGTGTGTGTGGCGCGGAGAGAAATCTCGGCGTCGCCTTGAGTGTGCAGGGTTAGCCCTGTGCGAGTAAGAGAAAGAGATAACCATGGCGGGACAAAAAATCCGCATTCGACTGAAGTCGTATGACCACGCTGGTCTGGACGTTTCAGCCAAGAAGATTGTTGACACGGTCACCCGTGCTGGTGCCACCGTCGTGGGTCCTGTTCCCCTCCCTACGGAGAAGAACGTTATCCCCGTTATCCGCTCTCCTCACAAGTACAAGGATTCTCGTGAGCACTTTGAGAAGCGCACCCACAAGCGTCTGATCGACATCATTGACCCCACTCCTAAGGCAGTGGATTCTCTGATGCGCTTGGACTTGCCCGCTGACGTCAACATCGAGATCAAGC
>JAFMKX010000024.1:0-10520 GCA_017852615.1 Pontimonas sp.
GACCTCGGTTTTGCTCCCGTTATGACTCTGCGCGCGCCCATTATTTCGGTGGATGAGAAACGTCACACCGCCCGAGTAGGCATCGGATATGGCGATGGAGTCCTCCCCCTGCCACCGAACACAGGCTGGGTGGCGTGGAAGGGAACACGCCTCGATATTCGCGAGGTGGCCGTGGACCATCTCGTGATTGATATTGACCCCACCACCATCCCCACCACCGGGGACATGCTCACCCTGTGGGGAGACCCCGACGCGGGCTCACCCCTGGCCGAAGACTGGGCTAGCTGGGCAGGCACCATTGGCGACGAGGTCGTCGCTGCTCTCGGCGCCCATATTCAGCGCCGCTTTATCGACTAGGAGTTATTTCCGGGAGCCCTGGGCTAATCGGGCGACAATCTTTGCTCGAGCACGCTGCGCCAAAGACTCAACCCGGTGGTGATACTCACCAAACTCAGGCGTGAGCCCTCGAGTGGCCAGAACAGCAACGACGAGATCATTGGACCAGTGTGGGTTGAGAGCTAAGGCCGGACCGCCAATCTTGGTGGCAAATAAGCTCGGTGACACGATTCCTTCTTCGGAGGGAAACTCCCCAGCACGTGCACTGAGGTTCACCAACACCTGGGAGGGATCGAGCAGCGTGGTGTGGCCAATGGCGTTGACATAACCAGCACTGTCTCGCCCTTGATAATCCACTCCCGCCACTTCGCCAGAAAACCTCGGTGCCCGAAGATCGGCTTCCGAGGGGAACACCCCAGCACCGGGAATAACCCGGCCTTCCGGAGTTGTCAGGGATGCCCCTAACAGGTCCCACCCTGTGCCCTGAGCGCACCAAATTGCTCCTCGGGCGCTCCAGGCGTGAAAGAGCTGCACCAGACCCAGGATCGCGCTCGCGCCAGGGTTGATGCTGGAGGTGGACCCACTGCCCACACACACGATGTCGACATCGGACACCGCATCCTGTGGGGAATGAATATCCACCATCGACACGTCATACCCAAGATGACGCAGTGAAGATCCCAGAATTTCTGCCGATGCACTGGAGCCATTGAGTCCCAGGATCTGGGGCAACACCCGAGCAATCGTGAAGGAGGTACTCACGAGGCCCCCTCGAGTTCCTTGTAGCCCGCAAGGCGCCGAATGCTCATCATCTGTTCGTAGTTCACAATCGCGTGCACGGGCTGGGCGGTGCTAGCCGCTAATCCCACCACGTGTCGAAGACCCTCAGCGGTATCTTCCACGATGTGGCCATAGGGAATTCCCCGGGTTTCTAGGAAAAGCGCCCACTGCAGGGCTTTGGAACCCGAGAGCACATCGACGTGATCGAGCACCGAGATGTCGGCGTCATATATCCACGATGGATCGGGAGTTCCCTCATCGACGGCAATCCAGACGCGCTCCAGAGGTCCTTCCAGAGCATCAAGATTGACCTGGAGGCTGGGAAGGTTTTTCATCATGGTCAGAGCAATCTGGCGACCGCGATACGTGATGACTTCCCCCCGTCCAAAAACCGGTGCACCGCCTGCCATGGCAGTGGCCACTCGATCGGCCTGGAGGCCATCGTCCACCATCACATCAGCCATGGCCAAAGCCAAGGTCGCATCGACCCCGTAATGCAATCCGGGTGCAGGAAGCTCAAGGGTGAGCGAATTCCCCGAGACCTCAATTGTTGCGACGCTTCCCTCCATAGTGCGAAGAAGTGCGCGCGGCGCGCTGTGGTCGATATTCACGCCAGGGTCCTCGTCCTGGTCAAAAAACAACGCAGCGGGAACTAAGCCATGGCTTGCGCTCAGGCGCGCTTGATCCGAGACATCGATGGTGTGGACGAGCTGCCCGCTCTGAGAAAGTTTTGCGCCCATCATCGCCAGATTGGGATCCCCCGCGTTGAGCACAACACCGTGTAACGCCCCTGCTGAGAGATCATGAAGCATGCGATAGACGTTTTCTGGTTCGCCAAAACGATTGAGTTGGTCCACCTGGACGTTGGTAAGCACCACCCAATCCGGTTTCACCAGGGCAGCGATCTGAGCGCCATAGGCCTCATCAACTTCTAAGACAGCAATATCTGCTCGGAGTCTGCCCCGCAGGCTCGCCTGGGCGACCAAGGCAGATGCCAAGCCCTGGGGCAAATTACCCCCAGCGGGATTGGTAAAAACCGTCATCCCGTGGGCGCGCAGGATAGAAGCCAACATGGTCGTAGTGGTCGATTTCCCGTTGGAACCCGAGACGAAAATAACTCCATGGGCCAGATTCGACAACGTGGCACCCAAAATGTCGGGACGCATTCGAAGGAGAACTAATCCCGGAAAGGCTGACCCTCCGCCTCGAAGCCTCGTCGCAAAGCGAGCACACTTAGCAAGGGCGAAGGCAAGAAATTGACCCATGGGATTTATTCGAGGTAGTCGCGCAGAGCTTGTGACCTCGAGGGGTGGCGCAGTTTGGCCATGGTCTTGGACTCTATTTGTCGTATGCGCTCGCGCGTTACGCCAAAGGTGTCACCAATTTGGTCGAGCGTCTTGGGCATTCCATCGCCTAAACCAAAACGCATCCGAATAACGCCCGCTTCGCGCTCCGAGAGCGATTCCAGAAGGCTCTCGAGCTGACGCTGCAGCATGGTGAAGCCCACAGCATCGGCTGGCACAACGGCTTCGGTGTCTTCGATCAGGTCGCCGAATTCGCTATCGCCGTCTTCACCCAGAGGAGTGTGCAGCGAAATGGGCTCACGACCGTATTTCTGAACCTCCACCACCTTCTCAGGGGTCATATCGAGCTCGCGGGCGAGCTCTTCGGGCGTGGGTTCGCGACCAAGGTCCTGGAGCATCTGACGCTGGACGCGGGCCAACTTATTGATGACCTCCACCATGTGAACAGGAATACGAATGGTCCGGGCTTGGTCTGCCATGGCGCGAGTAATCGCCTGACGGATCCACCAGGTGGCGTAGGTAGAGAACTTAAAGCCCTTGGTGTAGTCAAACTTCTCTACCGCGCGGATAAGACCCAAGTTTCCTTCTTGGATGAGATCCAAGAATTGCATTCCGCGACCGGTGTATCGCTTCGCTAGCGAGACGACGAGTCGAAGGTTAGCTCCCAGCAGGTGGTTCTTGGCGCGCTGTCCGTCTTTGGCAATCTCGTGCAATTCACGAGCAAGCTTGGTGGTCTTCTGCGAGGCCGTCATCGCCGAGAGTTTTTCCTCGGAGAACAAACCAGCTTCAATTCGCAGGGCAAGTTCCACCTCTTGCTCGGCATTAAGCAAAGCGACCTTACCGATTTGCTTGAGGTAATCCTTGACCGGGTCCGCGGTCGCTCCCGTAATAGTGGTCGAAATAATCGGAGCGTCATCGTCATCCGTGCTCGAGAGAACTAACGCCCCCTGAGGAAGAACTTCTTTTTCTACTTCTTCTTCGTCATCATCGCTGCCGAGATCCGCCAAACCAGCGATGACTTCGGCACCTAATTTTTCCGCAACGACGTCAGGGGCGACCTCTTCGCCCTCGACTACGACCTCTTCGACATCCTCGCTAGAAGCAGCGGCCTTGGTCGACGCTTTCGTGGCAGACGCCTTCGTAGCGGGAGCCTTCTTCGCGGGAGCCTTGGCTGGCGTAGCCTTCGCGGCAGGAGCCTTCTTCGCAGGCTCTTTCTTTGCAGGAGCCTTCTTTGCAGGCGCCTTCTTTGCAGGCGCTTTCGCTGCAGTTTTGGCAGCCGTGGTCTTCGCGGGGGACTTTGCCGCAGGCTTAGCAGCAGCTTTCTTCGCTGGAGCTTTAGCGGCGGCAGGCTTCTGTGCCGCGGGCTTCGCAGTAGTTGATTTTGCAGCCGTGGATTTCGCGGCCGTTGACTTAGCTGCTGGCTTCTTCACTGCTGGCTTCTTCGCAGCGGGAGTTTTCTTCGCAGGCGCCTTGGCAGCGCTCTTTGCAGGTGTCTTGCTAGCGGAAGTCTTGGTGGACGAAGAAGAGGACTTAGCGGGTGGGGTCACTGGATCTTTCTGAGGTTCAGGCTCTGTATTTCTTTGAAACAGGCCGCCGATGCGACCAACGAAACTCTTTTTTTCAGGCTTTTTGCCCGCGGGAGCGCTCGACTTTGGTTCTGGTGTGCGTGACGCCATGACCCACCTGCTTCACTACTCAACGGGCAGTAAGAAAACCCTTGTCAAGTCCTAGTGAGTTTCCACACCAAGTCCTGCCAGGGCCTTCTCCACCATTATGACACGCATCCGCTTACTGTGCTCACAAGCGACCCGAACCGAGTGTCTAGAGGGAGTCGCTCCCGTCGCTGGATTCTGACGTGTCTCGCTTGGCAAGGAAATTTTGTAACTCAGCGGCAATGCTGTCAGCGGTGTGGACGTCCCCATCGGCTCCCATCAAAGGCGAGGGCATGGGGTTATCTTCCATGTAGCTGTCGTGCCGGGTTTCGAGAGTTTCGACAAGCTTCTGTAGCTCGTTGTTGTTTCCCACTTGATCCGCAATGCCTTGCAGGAATTCTCTCCCCGCTTCTCGAAGCGCATCCGTGGGAAAAATAAGACCAGTAGCAGAGCTCACACTTTGCAAGGCCGCTACCGCGGCATCGGGGAATTCTGTATCTGCCAAGTAGTGGGGCACTAACACCACGAAGCCGGCGGTCGGGTGTTCCAGCTCCTGGAGTCGATATTCGATCAGGTGCATCATCGTGCCGGGAACACCGGTGGTGGGTCGCCAGACCGACATGGAATCGATGATCTCTGTGCGATTGCCACTGACCGTGACGCCGAGAGATCTCGTGTGGGGCACAGGCATCGGAATAGCGTGAACCCAACTACTGGTCGACACCTCCAAGGTGTTGATGAGTTCCAAAATGGTCGCGCTGGTGTGCTCCCAGCGGAAATCTGGTTCATAACCCGAGAGAAAAAGAAAGGGCGAACCCAACTCGTCTTTGACCATGTCCAGGGACAACCTCGGTGGTTCATACGAGGTCAACGACGTTTCTTCAAATTGGAAAACGGGACGCCGAGCTCGGTAGTCGATCAACATGTCGTTGTTGAACGTCCCTACTCGCTCGGTTTCCAACGTCTCGAAAACGTATTTGTTGACCTGGGACACAGCCCCACCAGCGTCAGCAAAACCGGTCAGTCCCGTGACGAGAGGCAAACCCTTGGGCACACTGGATAACTCCATGGCCTCTTTGAACAACTCATCGCTAAACATAGATTCAGGGTACCGGAGGGACCCTAGGGGAATCGGAAGCTTCGCCCACAGCGTTATCCAGACAGGTCGCACTATCTCGATTTCATATCCGGGGTCGCCTACGATGAAGCACATGACACTGCCAGAACTTCAGTTCCTTGATAACGCTCAGACTCTCGGTGCAGACGACATTCTTGTCGTTGGGCTTGCGAAGAACAATGACACTATCGAGGTGGTCAGCACCGGCCTCGATTCAGACCTTGTGACCGCCTTGACAACACAGGCAGGGCTCATCCAAGCCGATGGAGCACCAGATAGCACCTGGCGAATCCCCTCTCCCGAAGGATGTGCCGCGAGCAGCGTGGTGCTCACGGGGTTGGGCTCAAACGACCTCACGATTGATGTACTGCGCCAAGCAGCGGGCAGCGCTGCCCTAGCGCTCAATGGCCCGGGTCGTCTCGTGTTCGCTATCGAGGCTAAGGACGAAGAACACACCCAGGCGATAGCCGAAGGGGCTCTCTTGGGATGCCATCGCGTGACAAAACTGGGGCTTTCGCCGGCTAAGACCCCACCCACGATTGCGGTGGTGGGCTCACTGGCTCTACCTCGGATCACCCAGGCGCAACGCGGCGCTGAAGCGGTCTGGCAGGTACGTGACTTAGTCACCATGCCGCCGAACATGTTGAACCCATCCAGCTTCGTCGAGCACGTCAGCGCACTGGCTAAGGGCACCGAGGTCAGTATTGAGGTGCTCGAGGAAAAGGAATTAGAGAAACAGGGTTACGGGGGTATCACCGCTGTGGGTAAGGGTTCCCAAAACCCACCCCGACTGATGGTTCTTCGCTACCAGCCTGGGAGCCCTACTCGGCATGTGGCGTTGGTGGGTAAAGGAATCACCTTTGACTCTGGTGGGCTCTCCCTCAAGGCTCCTAACGCGATGGTCGGCATGAAGTACGACATGACCGGTGCTGCGGTGATGGCCGCAGCCACACTGGCAGCGGCAGCTCTCGGCTCCCCCGCCGCCATTACGGCGTATCTGTGTCTTGCCGAAAATATGCCCAGCGGTAGCGCCTCACGACCCAATGACGTCATCACGATTTTGGGCGGCAAGACCGTAGAGATTCTCAACACGGATGCTGAGGGCCGACTGGTCATGGCCGATGGTTTACAAGCAGCCAGCGCAACCAAGCCCGACCTCATCATCGATGCCGCGACGCTGACCGGCGCCGCCCGTATCGCCCTGGGCGAGAGATACGCCGGCCTGATGGGCACCGATGATGCTGTTGCCCAGATCGTGGCGTCCGCAGCCCACGTGGGCGAACTGGTCTGGCCGATGCCGCTACCTCGCGAACTTCGGACGTTGTTGAAATCTGACATTGCCGATATCGCCAACGCGAAGCCTGGTGAAGTTCTGGGCGGCATGCTCCTCGGCGGCCTTTTCCTCAAAGATTTCGTCGGCGAGGGTATCCCCTGGGCTCACCTCGACATTGCCGGTCCCGCTGCGAATTCCCAAGGCGCCTGGGGCTACACCCCCAAGGGCGCCACGGGCGCGATCACCCGCACAGTGCTCGATGTGTTGATGTCGCGCCCATAACAAACCAGCACTTATGAGCAGGTAGTAGGCTTATCCCTCGACATCGCACCGCGTCGATGGATCACATCAGAATCAGACGTCTACACAAATCTAGGGAGTCCTGCACTAGTGACTGAACACACTTTTGACCTTGTCGTTTTGGGAGCAGGAAGTGGCGGTTATGCCGCGGCTTTGCGCGCTAGCCAACTGGGAATGAGCGTTGGTCTCATTGAGAAAGACAAAGTCGGCGGAACGTGTTTACACGTGGGATGTATCCCTACCAAAGCGCTTCTCCACGCGGCGGAGGTTGCCGATTCTGCGCGCCATTCGGAGATGTTTGGTGTTAAGGCCACCCTGGAAGGGGTAGACCTTCCCGCCGTCAACACCTATCGCGATGGGATTGTTGCCTCCAAGCACAAGGGTCTCCAGGGCCTGATCAAGGCTCGAGGGATTACCACCATCGAGGGCACCGGAAAACTTATCTCCCCGACCACGGTCGCCGTGGGTGAGGACACCGTGGTGGGTAAGAACGTCATTTTGGCCACCGGCTCCTACCCCCGGTCTCTTCCCGGGCTCGACATTGGCGGTCGAATCATTACCTCCGAGCAGGCATTGGCCCTGGATTGGATTCCCTCGAAAGTCATCGTTCTCGGTGGCGGCGTCATCGGCGTTGAATTCGCCAGTGTCTGGCGTTCCTTCGGTGCCGAGGTCACGATTGTCGAGGGTCTTCCCCGTTTGGTTCCCGCTGAAGACGAATCGATTTCTAAGCAGTTCGAGCGCGCCTATCGCAAGCGTGGCATCAATTTCCACACGGGAGTGCGCTTCCAGTCCGCCACCCAGGATGACACCAGTGTCACGGTCACCCTCGAGGATGGCACCACGGAAACCGCAGACCTTCTTCTGGTTGCGGTGGGACGTGGTCCCAAGACTGATGGCATGGGTTTCGAAGAAGTCGGCGTCACGATGGACCGCGGCTTTGTTCTCACGGATGAGCGCTTGCGCACGAACATTCCCGGTGTTTTTGCCGTGGGTGACATCGTTCCCGGTATTCAGCTCGCCCACCGAGGTTTCCAGCACGGAATTTTCGTTGCGGAAGAACTCGCGGGCCTGAACCCGATGGTCGTGTCTGACCGCAACATCCCCAAAGTCACCTACTCCGAGCCAGAGGTGGCCTCTGTGGGCTACTCCGAGGCTGATGCCACTGCCGAGTTCGGTGAAGCTGGTATCGCTGTCTATGACTACAACCTTGCCGGAAACGGCAAGAGCCACATCCTGGAGACTGCAGGCTCTATCAAGGTAATTCGCCAGGTCGATGGACCCATTGTGGGAGTCCACATGATTGGCGCCCGCGTGGGCGAACTGATCGGCGAAGCCCAAGTCGCGGTCAACTGGGATGCTTATCCTGAAGATGTTGCACCACTGCTCCATGCCCACCCCACCCAAAACGAAGCATTAGGCGAAGCGTTTATGGCGATTGCAGGTAAACCCCTGCACGCACTGTAAGCACAGCGTCTACATCGACACAGCACTCTCACAAGGAGAACACTCGAGATGAGCCAAGAAGTCAACCTCCCAGCATTGGGAGAAAGCGTTACCGAAGGAACAGTTACCCGCTGGCTGAAGAAGGTCGGTGACACTGTCGCCGTCGACGAGCCTTTAGTGGAGATCTCCACGGATAAAGTCGACACCGAAATTCCCTCTCCCATTGCCGGAGTCATCGAAGAAATCCTCGTCGCCGAAGACGAGACCGTCGAGGTAGGAGCCGTTCTCGCCCGCATTGGCGATGGCAGTGCCGCAGCTGCTCCTGTGGCAACGCCCGCACCAGAGGCAGCCCCTGCTCCTGCGCCAGCAGCGCAAGAGCCAGTGGCCCCACCTGCTCCCCCAGCTCCCGAACCTGTCGCACCACCAGCTGCCCCCGTGGCCGCACCGCCCGCGCCCCCTGCGCCTCCGGTGGCAGCGCCTGCAGCACCCGTCGCCCCTGCAGCACCTGTTGCTCCTGTTGCGCCTCCAGCTGCTACTGCAGCCGCTCCCGCGCCAGCAGCTGCACCCAGCGTCCCCCAGCCCGTTCCCGCAGCCTCTCGGGCGATGCCCTATGTGACGCCGATTGTGCGCAAACTTGCCCACGATCATGGCGTTGACCTGGCCCACGTGAGTGGCACTGGTGTGGGAGGTCGAATCCGCAAGGAAGACATTCTTGCCGCTGCCGGTGGTTCCGCTGGGGCAGCAGCCCCCGCAGCAGCCACTGTGGTGGAGCCCTCCGCGCTTCGGGGTACGACCGTACCGATGAGCAGATTGCGCAAGGTCATCGCTGAGCGCGCTGTGGCATCTATGCAGGCCTCAGCCCAGTTGACCTCCGTTGTCGAGGTCGATGTCACCGAGATCGCTGAACTGCGCCAGGTCGTCAAGGATCAGTTCTTGAGCTCGACGGGGACCAAGCTGAGCTTCCTGCCATTCTTTGTCAAGGCAGCAGCCGAGGCTCTGCGGGTGTTCCCGATCATCAACGCAGTGGTGGAAGGCGAAAGCATTGTCTACCCCGCAACGGAAAACATCTCGATCGCCGTAGACACCGAGCGTGGTCTGCTCACCCCTGTGCTGAAAAACGCAGGCGAGAAAAACCTCGCCGGGATTTCGAAAGATATTTCGGACTTGGCAGAGCGCACCCGCACGAACCAGCTCAGCCCCGATGAACTTGCCGGTGGCACCTTTACGGTGACCAACACTGGTTCACGAGGTGCACTGTTCGATACCCCAATCGTGTTCCTTCCCCAGGTAGCAATCTTGGGCACGGGAATCGTGCAGAAAAAGCCCGTGGTGGTCACTCACAACGGTGATGACTCGATTGCGATTCGCCACACGGTCTATCTCGCACTGTCCTACGACCACCGCATCGTTGATGGTGCTGACGCCGCGCGCTTCCTCACCATGGTCAAGGACCGTCTAGAAGCTGGGGCGTTCGACGCAGACCTAGGAATCTAGAAGTTTCCTCTTACCTCCCAAACGCATAGGCTAAAGAAGACATGGCTACCAAGGACAAAGCAGGAAATAAAGAACCCGGTCGGCTCAAGCAGCTGTGGCAGATTTTTAATCTGACTCGCGAGACCGATAAGGCGCTCATTCCCCTTCTCGCGCTCACCCTCACCGTGCCCATTGTTGCGGGTGTGTTCGTGGGGCTGTGGCTCGCAGCGGGAAGCATTTTCTCTCTCATCCTCTACATCACCACCGGTGTTTTACTGGCGGTGCTTCTCACCCTGGTTGTGATGGGTCAGCGGGCAGAAAAAACCGCCTATGAAAAGATTTCCGGCCAACCCGGTGCGGTGGGTGCAGTCTTGCGCAGTGCTTTGCGTCGCGCGTGGCAAGCCAGTGAGTTTCCGGTAGCAGTAAACCCCAGGACCCAAGAAGCGGTCTACCGCGCCGTAGGCAAGCCTGGTGTGGTTCTTATCGGAGAAGGTGCACGCTCACGCACCAAGAAGATGCTCGAGGATGAGCGTCGCGCCGTCTTGCGAGCGGTGCCCGACATTCCGGTTCATTTTGTGCACGTCGGCCCCGATGAAGGCTCGACTCCCCTGCCTCAACTCAATAAGGCGCTTCGTAAATTCAAGAACTCTTTGCGCAAAGCCGAAGTATTAGCCGTCTCACACCGGTTGACCTCCCTACAGCGAGGCAATTCGATGCCCATTCCCAAGGGAATGGATCCCACCAAAGTTCGCGCACCGAAACCCCGCTAACACGCAGGTTCGCTAGCGCACCACCAGAATTGTTCCGACCAAACGGTCATGCAATCCTCTTTGGTCCTCATC
>JAFMKX010000024.1:10841-12875 GCA_017852615.1 Pontimonas sp.
ATCGGAGTCGGTGGCCATGACTCCAGTGTAGATAGTGCTGTAACACGAAGGAAACATATTGGATATGGCGGAGAAATTGGCCTGACTTAGTGTGGAGCCAGCACCGAATCCTCGGTGCACCCATCCCACGAACACATCAGGAGTTAAGAGCATGTTTAAAAACTCTTCCGAAGTACTCAAGTACATCAAAGAAAAAGACGTCAAGTTCCTTGACATTCGCTTCACCGACCTACCCGGCGTGCAACAGCACTTCAACATCCCCGCCCATTCGGTGGATGAAGAATTCTTCACCGTCGGACAACTTTTCGATGGTTCGTCCATCCGTGGTTTCCAGCAGATCCACGAGTCGGACCTTCAGCTCATTCCCGATGTGACGACCGCCTACGTCGACGCGTTCCGCGATGAGCTCACGCTGATCATGCTCTTTGACATCTACAACCCCCGTAATGGCGAAATTTACAGCCGTGACCCCCGTCAGGTGGCCCACAAGGCTGAGAAGTACCTCGCCTCCACCGGGATTGCGGACACGGCGTTCTTTGCCCCCGAAGCAGAGTTCTACGTCTTTGATGACGTTCGTTACGACGTGCGCCAAAACCGCAGCTTCTATGAAGTGGATTCGATTGAAGGCGCCTGGAACTCAGGCCGCAGGGAAGAAGGCGGAAACCTCGCCAACAAGACCCCGTACAAGGGTGGCTACTTCCCCGTCAGCCCCGTCGACCACTTCGCTGACCTGCGCGATGACATCTGCTTGAAGCTCGAAGAAGCAGGCCTCATCGTCGAGCGTTCACACCACGAGGTGGGAACCGGTGGCCAGGCTGAAATCAACTACCGCTTCAACACCATGGTCAAAGCAGCTGACGACATCTTGAAATTCAAGTACATCGTCAAGAACACTGCCTTGGAGTGGGGCAAGACGGCAACCTTCATGCCCAAGCCTCTCTTCGGTGACAACGGATCGGGTATGCACACCCACCAGTCGCTCTGGAACGATGGCGTGCCACTGTTCTACGACGAGGCAGGCTATGGCGGACTCAGCGATCTCGCTCGCTGGTACATCGGTGGAATCCTCAAGCACGCACCCGCGCTTCTGGCCTTTACCAACCCCAGCATCAACAGCTACCACCGTTTGGTCAAGGGCTTCGAAGCTCCGGTCAACCTGGTGTACTCCGCTGGTAACCGCTCGGCCTCGATTCGTATTCCAATTACGGGAAGCAACCCCAAGGCGAAGCGAATTGAATTCCGCGCCCCCGATGCCTCCGGAAACCCTTACCTCGCCTTCGCTGCACAGATGATGGCCGGTTTGGATGGAATCCAGAACAAGATTGAGCCCCACGAGCCCGTGGATAAGGACCTCTACGAGCTTCCCCCCGAGGAAGCAAAGTCCATCCCTCAGGTTCCAGGTTCCTTGGAAGAAGCACTTCAAGCACTCGAAGCCGACCACGACTTCTTGCTCGCTGGCGGTGTCTTCACCCAGGACCTGATTGACACCTGGGTTGAGTTCAAGCGCGAGAACGAAATTGCTCCTATGGCGCAGCGTCCTCACCCGTTCGAATTCGAACTGTACTACGGCGTCTAAACGCTCCTAAACTCTGGCGGGTCCTATCGTGGGATGGGGCCCGCCAGTGCTTTAACCGCCAAGACCTCCGGCATTCTTGCCATAGAACACGCGCTCAAATACCACTCGGGAACGTCGTGTGACGCGTAGGTAGCGATCTTCAAGCTCACTAGCGCTGCCCGAGGGATAGCCCATCAAACGCGCCGCTCCTTCGAGCCCCACTCGATCAGTGGGAAGCACATCGGTGGAGTGAGCGCCAAACAGCGCCAGAGCGCTGCGTATTTGAGACGCCAACGTCCACGCCTCTCCCAATTCTTCGCTGTCGCGTCGCTCTAAGAGGCCATGCTCCACCATGCGCTCCATCGCCACGAGAGTGGAGGGAGTTCGGATATCCGGATACTGGTGACCATGTTGTAACTGGAGGAGCTGAATCGCCCACTCAACATCGCTGAGAGAACCCCTGCCTAGTTTGAGATGCC
>JAFMKX010000024.1:13357-14988 GCA_017852615.1 Pontimonas sp.
AGGCTGAGAATGCCGGCCAAGAATTCACACGCCAACCCGGTGAGAGCCTCGGCGACCCGGGCGTTGTCGCTCACCCCCACCATGCTCGAGAGCGCAATCCGCAACAGTTCCCTTCGACGCATGCCGCGGAGTGCTTTTTTCGCAGCCCCCTGGTCACCCTTGTGACGCTCGAGAGTGGCGCGGACCTCGTCGCGCAGCGCACTGCGCTCGCGAGGAATGAGGTCCTCGTCGTTATCCAACCAGGCTGCGCCCTCGGGAACTCGACCAAAGAGCTTGGCAACAAATCCGCTCGTGGAGAGCGCTCGGGTGAGCCGCTGGGCAGCTCCCGAGGAATCTCGCAACATGCGCAAGAACCAATAGGCCTCACCCAGATCATCACTGAGTTTCCGAAAAGCCAAGAGACCGCCATCGGGATCCGTTCCTTCAGCGAGCCACCTCAATAAAACAGGCAACAAATTCTTTTGAATCGCGGCTCTGCGCGAGACTCCCCCAGTCAACGCAGCGATGTGGTGCAAAGCGCCACGGGGGTCCCTAAAACCAGAAGCCTGCAATCTCAAGGCAGCTTGGTCACTGGTGAGTTCCGCTGCCCCCTCACCCAAATCTGCCACAGCGGAAAGCAGTGGGCGATAGAAAATTCGCTCATGAAGACCCCGGACCTGGCGTTGAACGCCCCGCCACAGCGTTACTAAGTCAGTGGCAGTATCAGCAAGCTTGGTAGCTCGAGCGAGGACTCGAACCGCCTCTTCCTCGCGCGGCATCAGGTGACTTCTCGCCAAAGCCTGAAGTTGAATTCGGTGCTCGAGAACGCGCAAAGTCCGATACGCATGATCAAATTCAGCGGCTTCTGCTCTGCCGACATATCCCGCCTGAGTCAGAGAAGTCAAAGCACCCAGGGTGTCGAGATCTCTCACCTGATCATCGTGGGCGCCATGGACAAGCTGTAAGAGCTGAATGGTGAACTCGATATCGCGAAGTCCCCCTGGCCCCAGCTTGATTTGATAATCCACTTCCTCAGCCGGAATATGGGCGCTGACGCGCTCGCGCATCCGTTGCACTTGTTCCACAAATCCGGGCCTGGTGGAGGCAGCCCAAATCAGTGGTTCCAGAGCTTCGCGGTAGCGGCGAGCTAAATCCTTATCACCGGCTAAGCCTCGGGCCTTGATCAGGGCTTGGAATTCCCAATCTTTAGCCCAGCGCTGGTAATAACTCAGATGAGAATCCAGCGTGCGCACCAAGGCGCCATCTTTACCCTCGGGGCGTAAGTTCGCATCGACTTCCCACAGTCCTGGCTCCACACCAAACTCCGTGAGATAGCGGGCAGTATCGCGTGCCAGGTTGTGAGCGCTGGTCATCACCCGATCCGGGTCCTCGCCCTCGGGCACCTCGGTGACATAGATGACATCAACATCGCTGAGGTAATTAAGCTCCCGAGCCCCAGCCTTACCCATGCCGATAATCGCCAAGGGAACTTTCTCGGCCGGCACATCGTGGGTTTGGCGAGCCAAATACAGTGCGTTTTCGAGCGCTGCCCCTGCTAGGTCAGATAGTGCCCGAGCGACAACATCGACTACCTCGAGCGGCGACGCAGCGGAGGAATCCCACAGCGCAATCCGACACAACTCTCGTCGATA
>JAFMKX010000025.1 GCA_017852615.1 Pontimonas sp.
AGGATTTTCTTCTGCCCCAGCAACCGCACCACGGCCGGTAACCGACGCATAAACAGCAATAACACGACGCAGAAAATGAGCGACAGGAAGATCCGCCAGGCCAAGATTTCGACCGGGCTGCTGGGATCGAGAGCAACAAAGAAGGCGGGCAACATGCCCCACAGCCCATAGGCGGCAAGCGCTGCTAAAAACCCGTCTCGACGGGCTGTTGTCTCATTCACCGCATCAGGCTATACCCGGAAAAGACCCCAGAAATACCTGTGGCCCCGCAGTGTGTGCGGGGCCACAGGAGAAGAACTAATCGTCCTTAGCGCTCGACAATCGCGAGCACGTCGCGAGCCGACAAGACGAGGTACTCGTCATTGCCAAACTTCACTTCGGTTCCACCGTACTTGGAGTACAGGACGAGATCGCCCACGGCAACATCCATGGGGACTCGGTTGGCGTTGTCGTCGAAACGGCCGGGGCCGACTGCAACTACTTCGCCTTCCTGAGGCTTCTCTTTCGCGGTGTCTGGGATGACCAAACCAGAAGCAGTCATTTGCTCTGCTTCGACCTGCTTGATCACGATTCGATCTTCGAGCGGCTTAATGGATACCGACACGGTTGACCTCTTTCTGAGACTTTGGTTTAGCACACTCACCATTAGAGTGCTAACCCCCACTGTAGCGAAGGTATTAGCACTCGCGCAATACGAGTGCTAGGTGTGCCGGGGATGCGACAATGGGAAATATGGAGCGCAGCGAAGTGATGGCCCTGCTCAGCCCCGTAGCGCTCGAACTTCTCGCCACGACAGATCCACCATCATCGAAGGATGACGTTCTCGCTCTTGTGAGCCGATTACGCAAAGCAGGACACTCCCCTGAACTAACCAGTGCCGTGATGGGGCAGCTCGCGCTGAGAGCCAAAGCTATCGATAAGTTTGGCGAATTTGCCCCCCGCATGCTGCTCACCAAAGAGGGTCTGGAGCAGGCCACCAGGCTGAGTGTGGCAAGCCATCACGCGCAGAGGATGCACTGGGCCGGGATCACCTCAGTCGTGGATGCCGGGTGCGGCATCGGTGGCGATGCGTTAGCTTTTGCCGGTGTCGGGCTCACCGTGAGAGCACTCGAAGCCAACGAAGCAACAGCAGCCCTCGCCGCCTATAACTTGGCGCCCCTGGACACGGTGGAGGTCCTCCACCGATCCGTCAGCGACGAGGATTTAGAGGGCGTCGACGCGTTGTGGTGCGACCCAGCTCGGAGGGCGGGGGCAACACGACTGCATAATCCAGAGGACTGGTCCCCTTCGCTCGAGTGGGTCTTTGCTCATGCACAGACCATGCCTGCGGGTATCAAACTCGCACCGGGAATGGATCGCTCGCTGATCCCCGAGGGCATGGAAGCGCAGTGGGTGTCCTATCAGGGAAGCGTGCTCGAGATGGTGCTGTGGTCGGGAAAACTCGCCCGCGAGGGTATTACCCGCAGTGCGTTGGTCCTCACATCCCGTGGAAGCGCCGAACTACTCGGTGCCGGCGATGCACCTGACGCCCCGGTGGGGGATCTCCTGCGCTATCTCATCGAGCCTGATGGCGCGGTGATCAGGGCGCGCCTCATTGGCGACCTGGCCAGACATCACCATGGCCACATGATCGATGCGACCATTGCCTACGTCACGACCGATCAAGAAGTGCACACTCCCCTGGCCTCCTGTTTCGAGATTCTCGAAGTCATCCCTTATTCGGTCAAAGGCGTGGAAGCACTGGTGAAAAAGTCAGACCTCGGGGAGTTAGAAATTAAGAAACGTGGCCTCGATATTGACCCCGCCCACCTGCGCACAACACTGTCTTTGAAGGGCTCGGGTCACGCCACCCTGATTCTGACTCGAGCAGCAGGTAAGAAAATTGCCATCCTGGCACGGCGCGTCGAGAGCGCTAACGATTAAGCGAATTTAGCCGGCGAGAAGGTAGCCGGTGCTCACTAAGAACGCTAGAGCGATGGGCAGCGTGACCAACACCAGAATCACCGTTCCCACCACCAACGCCACATAGCTCAACGCCAGTGCCACCATCGCACGAATACGGCCCGCCTCATCGCTTCGCTTGGCACTGTGCCCCAAAATGATTCCCACAATGGCCGGCAGCACACCCAAGCCAAAGAGGGGAGTGAGAGCGAGAGCCACCACCGCCACGCTCAGGGCAACTCGAGGCAGCAGACCTCCTGGTTTCTTCGCAGGCTGAGCGGGCATCACACCGCGGGTTTCCACGGACACCTCGGTGACCGACACCTCCGAGATTGTCTCGGGGTGCTCTCTTCCCGCCGTGTTATCCAAGCTCATGGTGTAACCACCCTAGCGAGCTAGTCCATGAGCTGGATGATGCCAGCAGGCAACGTTGAATTCACCGCACTAGAAATCGGCGAAGGCTCGAACCCCGCCATCATGCGCTGGCTTCCCAGCGCCGCAATCATGGCGCCGTTATCGGTGCACAAGGCTAGAGGTGGAACGCTCAAGGAAATACCCGCTTCCTCACATCGCTGCGCGGCTAGTTCTCGCACTCGAGAGTTAGCGGCCACCCCGCCACCCAGCAACAGCCTGGAAACCCCGTGATCGGCGCACGCGGCGAGCGCTTTCGTGACCAAGACGTCTGCCACGGCCTCTTGAAAAGAAGCGGCAATCGAGGCCACATCGGGTTGCACCCCTTGGTGGACTAACCCCTCCACGTGCCGGGCCACCGCGGTCTTGAGGCCCGAAAAAGAGAAGTTATACCGGTGCTGAGCCTGGTCTTTGTGTTGAGTGAGGCCGCGGGGGAATCGCACGTAGTCCGGGTTCCCCTCTCTCGCCACCCGATCTATTTCGGGGCCACCAGGGTAGGGAAGGCCCAATACTCGAGCTACCTTGTCAAACGCTTCACCAGCGGCATCATCAATCGTTTCACCCAGCAGCTCGACGTGGGACACCACATCATGAACCAGCAGCAGCGAGGTGTGTCCCCCCGACACCAACAGGGCAACGGTGGGAATATCTCTCGAGGCCGTGGGCTGCGCTAAACACTCCACTCCCACGTGACCGACCAGATGATTCACGGCATACAGGGGAATATCCAAACTCACGGCAAGCGCTTTAGCTGCGCCAACCCCCACCATGAGCGCACCCGCTAGTCCCGGGCCGGTGGTCACGGCAATCGCATCAAGTTCGTCATAGCTCACACCGGCAGTGGCCATAGCGTTGGCCAGCACACCGGGCAAGGCCTCCACGTGCGCTCGGGCAGCTACTTCCGGAACCACTCCGCCATAGCGAGCGTGTTCTGCCATGGATGAGGCCACCACATTAGCCAGCAGTGTGGTGCCTCGAACAATACCGACCCCGGTTTCATCGCAACTTGTCTCAATACCTAAGACCAACGGCTCACTCATGACCCACCGCCAAAGACGTCTGCGCTGGCGAAAGCTCCACGCGCATCACAATCGCATCGACATTATCTGGTTGGTAGTAACCGACTCGAGAATCAATGGCAACAAATCCACAGTGCTCATAGAGCGCCCTCGCCACGTCGTTATCTGCGCGAACCTCGAGGAAGACTTCCCTCACGCCACTAGACCTCGCCTGGGACAACAGGGCCTCGAGCAAGAGTCGCCCCAGTCCCACACCTCGAAAATTCGCCGCCACAGCCAAAGTCTGAATATCCCCTACCCCGGATCCAGGGACCACCCGCAACCCTCCATACCCACAGACCTCGGGCTGCCCATCCGGGCGAGCCACCACGTAGTAGCTATGCGGGTGAGAAATTTCGGCGACCATCAACTCCGGTGACCACGCGTCGGACCCAAAGAGCTCCGACTCCATGTCGATCATGGTGGGCAGGTCTTCTAACAACGCGCGCGAGAGATAAAAAGTCATGAGGGCATCGTCACATCAGGGGCCCGAAGATACACAGGCTGAGCAGCAGGGAAATCCAGAGAATTCTCCAGATAGAGCCTCGCCACCTGGGCAAGCCCCGAAGCGGGAATAGAGCTGGCTTCGAGCCTGGTCAGGGCACTGTGGGCACCCAGTGCCTCGTCGAGCTCTTCCGGTCGACATAACTCCGGCCCGATAACGCGGCGCTGGAGCTGATCAGATTGATACACGCTGTAGGCCACTTCACCCCGTCTGGCATCAGTGACCACAACGAGATCACCTGGGGCACTAAATCCCAGGCTGTCATGGCTCATCACGGGAAGAAGGGGAAGTGAACGAGACGAGGAAAAAGCAATCGCCGCTGCCATCCCCACGCGCAAACCAGTAAAGGGCCCAGGTCCCACGCCCATCACCACATGGGTCACGTCGCCGCCAGAAAGTCCTGCGCTGCTCAGGGCATCGCGCAGCAGCACCCCGATAATTTCGGCGTGGCCTCGAGGATCCTCGCTGCTGGTTTCTGCCAGCACGTCGCCGGTGGCAGACACCACTGCCACCGAAGTTCCCGCAGAAGAATCAATCGAGAGAAACACGAAAATGCTCCATCGCTGCGTGATATCGAGCGCTGCGCTCGGGTGCATCGCCGTGGGCAATCAGGCTCACTTCTCGGGGTTGATCTTCGTCGAAATCTTCGCCCGTCCCTTGAGGTCGCACCAGGATCAATTCCACCCACTTTTCAAAGAGTTCCGGTGCATACGCAGCCGCCCACTCGGCTAAGACAACACTGGTGGAGTAGTCAAGATCCAATTCATCAAACTCAGCGGCGGAGCCCACGCGATACGCATCCACATGAACCAACGCGGGCTTTTCTGGATCAATCGAGCGATGTGTCCTGGCCACAATAAAGGTCGGGCTGGACACTGGGGTATCCAGATCAAAAGCCTCGCCAAAACCCCGGGCAAACGTCGTTTTTCCCGCCCCCAATTCGCCGGTGAGCACCACCACATCACCCGCCTGGGCAATTTCACCAAGAGCTAACCCCAAGGCCTCCATCTGGGCGCTGGTGGGAATCACTAGCGTCACGGAGCAATAACCCGAGGTATGCGGGGGCCTAGCCTGGTGATAATTTCATAGGCAATAGTGGACGCCGCTTCAGCCCACTCGGTAGCGCTGGGATCGCCCTGGGCCGGATCGCCCCATAAGACGCACCATTGACCTTCGGTGATGTTCGCATCGCCGACATCAACGCTGAATTGATCCATCGAAATTCGGCCCGAAACGCTAAAGCGCTGTTGATCAATCACCACAGGGGCTTTCGAGGACGCGTGGCGAGGAATCCCATCGGCATAACCCAGTGGCACCAACGCCAGAGTGGTCTGCTTCGACGTGCGATAGGTGTGGCCATAGCCCACCCCCAAACCTTCTGATACCCGCTTGACCAAGATGACCTGCCCGCTGACCCGCATCGCCGGGGTCAAACCCACACCGTGATAGCGCTCGGTCACCGGCACGCCATATGCGGCAGCCCCCACCCGCACCATGTCATGCGCCAGAGCCGGGGAATCACTGGTGCCAATACTCGAGGCCACATGACGAATCTCGGGAACAATTCCGTGACTACTAGCCAGCGACAGAGCCTGGTCATAGACCTCGCCCTGCGCGGCATCTGCCTGCACCGACGTGCCAGAGAGGTGGGTAAAGATTCCGATGGTTCTCACCAGGCGAGCATCCTGCGCGTGCTTGGCCCTGGTAAACAGTGCCTCCCAATCTCTGGGATCAGCACCGTTGCGACCTAGGCCGCTATCTACTTTGAGGTGAAGGCGCGCAGGGGTCCCAGGCTTTACGACAGAGAGAACCTGCTCCAGTTGCGCCACCGAGGACACCCCTAGGTCAATTCCTGCCTCATAAGCACCGGTGAGGTCTTCACCTGGGCCAAAAAGCCAGGCCAAGATCGGGGCGCTCACCCCACCAGCGCGAAGTTCGAGAGCTTCCTGGATATCGGCAGTGCCCAGCCAGTTGGCACCACCCTCGAGCGCTGCCCGCGCCGCCGTGAGTGCGCCATGGCCATAGCCGTTGGCTTTGACCACGATCAACATGTTGGGGGTGCCAGCCATGGCACGCAAAATTTCCACATTGGCTGATATCGCGGACGGGCGAATCAGTGCTTCTCGCATCGCTTGGCTCATGCGCGAGCTTCCATCACCACAAAGGCCATCGCCATGCCCGCGTCATGAGTAAGGGAGAGATGATGGTCACTCGCCAGCAGCGATCGCGAACGAGCCAGTGCACCACCAGAGAGAACCAACGTGGGGCGCTCGCCCCGTGAACTCGACACTTGAATGTCGTGCCAGCTAAAGCCAGAAATGTTGCCACCGAGTGCCTTGAGTGCTGCTTCTTTGGCAGCAAATCGTGCCGCCAAAGACTGGGCGGAGATCTCGGAATCGAGAAGATCAATATCGCCAAAGAGTCGCTGCTTGAGCCGAGGGGTGCGCGTCAGGGCGCGCTCAAAACGAGCAATATCCACGAGATCCACCCCCACACCCAACACCACGGTCTGCCCTACCTAGCTCATTCCACCGTGACGGATTTGGCCAGGTTCCTCGGTTGGTCAATATCGAGGCCCTTGGCAGCAGCCAATTCCATACCAAAAATGTGGAGGGGAACGACGGCCAGGAGCGGCTCCATAAAGACCGAAGCAAAGGGCAAGGCAATGACCTCATCCGCATGGGGCAAGACCGCAGCATCTCCCTTTTCCGCAAGCGCAATCACCCGGGCGCCCCGAGCACGGATTTCTTGAATGTTTGAGACAACCTTGGCATGCAGTGACGAGGGGTCTCGGGGACTAGGGACTATTACGAAGACAATTTGGCCTGGCTCAATCAACGCGATGGGACCGTGCTTGAGCTCACCAGCAGCAAAGCCCTCAGCATGGATGTAGGCAAGTTCTTTGAGCTTCAGTGCGCCTTCTAAGGCCACCGGGTATCCCACGTGGCGCCCTAAATAGAGCACCGAGCGAGTATCGGCCATCCAGCCGGCGAGTTCCTTAATCCGCCCGCCCGTTTCGACCATTTCCTGCAACTGACCAGGAAGAGCATCAAAATCTTTCGCCAGTAGCGCGGAATCCGCAGCACTGATGTGGCCATTGTGCTGCCCCAAATAAAGCCCTAAAAGGTAGGCGGCGATCACCTGGGAGAGGAACGCTTTGGTGGAGGCTACGGCAACCTCAGGCCCCGCGTGCGTGTAGAGCACGGCATCGGATTCCCTCGGGATTGTTGCCCCCTGGGTATTACAAATCGACAACGTCTTGGCGCCCTTTTCTGCGGCATAGCGAACAGCCATCAGAGTGTCCATCGTCTCGCCGGACTGGCTCACCGAGACAACCAAGGTGGTGGGTCCCACGGCAGGGTCGCGGTATCTAAATTCATGGGACAGCTCGACCGTGGTGGCAATGCCCGACCATTTTTCAATGGCGTAGGCCCCCAACATGGCGGCATAGGCGGCAGTTCCACAGGCGATAAAAATAATCCGGGTGATCTCACCACCCTGGTCCAAGAGCGAATCGAGATCGGGCAAAGTGACCGTGCCCTCGGGGGAAATTCGCCCACGCAGAGTGTTGGCGACAGCTTCTGGTTCTTCAGAAATTTCCTTAGCCATAAAACTGGACCAACCGCCCTTATCCGCTGCGGAGGCATCCCAATCAATGTCGAACTGTGCGGCGGTGGCAGGGTCACCCTCAAAGGTGGTGATGGTGACCGAATCAGGAGTAATCGTGACTATTTGGTCTTGACCCAGCGCCATGGCCTTGTCGGTGTAGGCGACGAATGCCGCAACATCAGAGCCTAAGAAGTTCTCGCCCTGGCCCAAGCCCACCACTAAGGGAGAATTTCGTCGTGCTCCCACCACCACATCAGGTTGGTCTTGGTGAACACCAAGCAGGGTGAAAGCGCCCTCTAGGCGCGCCACCACGGCACGCATGGCCAGGGTGAGGTCCTGGGTTTCGTGGAAGGCCCGACCGAGCATCACGGCAGCTACTTCAGAATCAGTGTCCGAATGAAATTGCTCCCCCTGAGCCTGGAGCTCGCTCTTGAGTTCATCAAAGTTTTCGATGATGCCATTGTGAATAAGGGCGAGCTTGCCTCCATCGGCAAGGTGGGGGTGAGCGTTGGCATCGGTGGGAGGACCGTGGGTCGCCCAGCGAGTGTGGCCGATGCCGGTGGTGCCCTGGGCTAACGGATTGGCTTCGAGCTCATCACGCAAGACACTGAGCTTCCCCGCCTTTTTGTGCGAGACCAAGGAATTGCCCGGCACCACAATCGCGATGCCCGCAGAGTCATACCCGCGGTACTCCAAACGGGCCAAACCGCCCAGAACAACTTCTGATGCTGAGCGCTGACCTACGTATCCGACAATCCCACACATGCATGTGAGTCTAGGCGATGGGCCCAGGATGAGAGTGTGGGCAGGGGAGCCTGGGCGCTAGCCTGGTGGGTATGGCTGCGCCTCACCACGGGAAAGATAGCGCTAGCCCCTTTTTGGAATATGACCGAGCCGCCTGGGCAAAACTAGCTCCCAGTTCGCCGCTACCGCTGAGCGAGGGCGATCTTGCTCGAGTCCGCTCAGTCGGTGACATGCTCGATGCGAATGAAGTGATTGAGGTGTATCAACCCTTGGCCAGTCTTCTCGCCCTCTACGTCGAAGGAGCCCGGCACCTTCATCTGATTACCCGAAAGTTCCTGGGAGACGATGTTCGCCACACACCCTTCATCATCGGTGTTGCCGGGAGTGTCGCCGTGGGCAAATCCACGACCTCGCGAGTGCTGGCCGAACTGCTCTCACGAAACCCTGAGACGCCATCGGTGGCACTGATCGCCACCGATGGATTCTTGCAGCCGCTGTCAGAACTCACCTCGCGGGGAATGCTCGATCGCAAAGGTTTTCCCGAAAGCTATGACACTCGAGCGTTGTTGCGTTTTGTGTCCCAAATCAAGAGCGGCGTCTCCCCGGTGAGTGCGCCGGTGTATTCCCACCTGCTTTATGACCGAGTACCCGGTGAGCTACAAACCATCGAGAATCCCGACATCGTGATTATCGAAGGACTCAACGTCTTGGCTCCGCCCACTACGGCCTCAGCCCTCGCGGTCAGTGACTTGTTTGACTTTGGCATCTATGTCGATGCTCGCACCAGCGACATCGCGACCTGGTATGAAGAGCGTTTCCTTGCTCTCCAACAAGGCGCCTTTAGCGATCCCCGCAGCTACTTCCACCGCTACGCCCAGATGGAACAACAAGAAGCTCGTGAGGAAGCACGGCGTATTTGGCGAGAAATCAACGAGCCAAACCTGGTGGATAACATCCTTCCCACCAGACCTCGCGCTTCGCTCATCCTGCGCAAAGAAGCGGATCACCGCATTCACAAAGTGCTGTTGCGACGAATTTAGGACACTGCGAGCTCGCGGGTGACCACAGCGGCCAAATCCCCGGCTATCCGCGCTGCTGTGTCCGCATCAGCAGCCTCCACCATGACGCGAATCAGTGGCTCGGTGCCCGAGGGGCGCAAGAGCACTCGTCCGTGCTCGCCTAATTCACTCTCCGCGTCGCGCACTGCCTGAGCCACGACCTCGTTAGCGCCTAAACCCCGTCGATCCACCCCGGAGACGTTGATCAGCACCTGGGGATAGACAGTCATCACCTTCGCCAGTTCAGCCAAGGGCTTCCCCGTGCGGATGACTTCTCTAGCCAGGTGCAGACCGGTCAAAATGCCATCGCCCGTGGTCGAGTGTTGCGAAAAAATGATGTGGCCCGATTGTTCTCCGCCCAAACTTGAGCCCGTAGCAGCCAATTGTTCCAACACGTATCGGTCCCCGACCGCGGTTTCTAACAGGGTGATCCCGTGTTCTTTCATGGCCAAACGCAACCCCAAATTAGACATCACGGTGGCCACCAGAGTGTCGTGGGCGAGTGTGCCAGCCTCTTTCATGGAGACCGCCAAAATCGCCATGATGACATCGCCATCAATAATGGCTCCCGTGTTGTCAACCGCTAATGCTCGATCTGCATCCCCATCGTGGGCAACACCAAAGTCCGCACCGGCTGCAACAACAGCTTCTTGCAATCGCTCGAGGTAGGTCGAACCAAAACCATCATTGATGTTCAGGCCATCGGGAGCATCCCCAATGACGGTGACGGTGGCTCCCGCATCCCGAAATACCCGAGGCGAAATACCCGAGGCGGCACCGTGGGCGCAGTCCAAGACCACGTGTAATCCGGTGAGGTCCCGGTCCAAAGTCTTCAAGAGGTGCATGACGTAGCGGTCTTCTGCATCAGCAAATCGAACAATGCGACCCACATCGCCACCCAGAGGAGCAAGCGGTGGTTCCTGCATCGCTGCCTCGATACGGTCCTCGACCTCATCGGGAAGCTTGGTTCCCCCCAAGGAAAAGAACTTAATGCCGTTATCAGGTGCGGGGTTATGTGATGCGGACACCATCACACCGAAATCAAACTCTCCCTCTTTGACAAGGAAGGCATTCGCCGGAGTGGGTACCACTCCGGCATCCCAGACGTCGATTCCCGAGCTTGCCAGCCCAGCAGACACTGCGGAGCTGAGGAACTCACCCGAAACCCTCGGGTCTCTGGCAATGACCGCTTTAGGGCGTAGCCCCTTAGCTTCCAACTCATCCGCATGTCGGCCTTTGGTGAGCACCAGGGCAGCGCTTTGGCATAAGCGCACCACCATATCGGCCGTGAGCTCGCCATTAGCTAACCCCCGGACCCCGTCGGTGCCAAAAAGACGACCCATCGGATAAGTCCGCTGTACAGCGATTAACGCTTCGAGTACTGAGGAGCCTTACGAGCCTTCTTAAGACCAGCCTTCTTGCGCTCTTTCACGCGAGAATCGCGAGTGAGGAAGCCAGCCTTCTTGAGCGTCGCACGGTTGTTCTCTTCGTCAATCTGGTTCAACGCGCGGGCAATACCCAAACGCAAAGCACCTGCTTGACCAGAAGGTCCACCACCGGTGATGCTGGCAACAACGTCATAGCTTCCGGCAAGTTCCAACACCGTGAAAGGGTCGTTGATCAGCTGCTGGTGCAACTTGTTGGGGAAATAATCCTCCAACGGGCGACCATTGACGGTGTAGGAGCCCTTACCGGGGCTCAGGCGCACCTGAGCGATGGCCTGCTTGCGTCGTCCCACCGCTTGTCCACCAACGTTGAGAGCAGCGCGAGGCTTCTTCTCCGCAACAGCGTTCGCAACGGGGGTTTCGGTCGAGTAGTTCTGAGGTGTTTCTTCCGCGACGCTCTGGTCTGCGGTTTCTTCTGTGTTAGCCACGGTATTTATGTCCTTTATCGAGCGCTACTGCGCGATCTGGTCGAGAGTGTAGGGCTTGGGCTGCTGGGCCTGGTGAGGGTGCTCTCCACCGGCATAGACCTTGAGTTTCGACATTTGTTCGCGACCCAGGGTGTTCTTTGGCAACATTCCACGGATGGCTTTTTCCACGGCGCGAACCGGGTTGTTTTCCATCAGGTTTTCGTAGCTGGTGGCGCTCAAACCACCGGGGTAACCGGAGTGGTGATAGGCCATCTTCTGCGTCAACTTGGAGCCGGTCAAGGCAACCTTGTCGGCGTTGAGAATAATGACGTGGTCGCCCATGTCCATGTGAGGAGCAAAAGTGGGCTTGTGCTTACCGCGCAGAAGGGCAGCAACGTGGGAGGCGAGACGACCCAACACCACGTTAGTAGCGTCGATCACCAGCCAGTCGTGCTGAACATCAGCGGGCTTGGGAGAAAAGGTGCGCGTCATGCGACATTCCTTCGCGGTTCGAGGTGTTCGTGAATCCCGCTCCGGTGGGTGTTCTTTAGCTTCAAGAACTCCCCGGTGGAGGGCTCAACCTGGCACACAGTCGGCGACTGGCACCAGCGCCCTAGCTTAGGGCACCAGAAGGCGCTGGTCAATCTGTCGCTGGCAATCTTCGCGCCCTGGTTTCTTCGGCCTGTTGGGCCAAGTGAGCATCAGGTGGATACTCAATCGAGATCAGGGTCAGACCTTTGGCTGGCATCGTGGCCCATTCACTGGTCCTGGAGGCGAGGTCACGAAGTTCCAGCGCTCTCTCCTGCGTCACTTTTCCTCGCCCGACTGCCACACAAGAACCCACTAATGAGCGCACCATGGACCGGCAAAAAGCATCCGCGACAACCCTGGCGACGAGAACCCCGTCCTGATCTCGTGTCCAGGAGAACTCCTTGAGCGTTCGAATGGTCGTCGCTTTTACTTTGGGGCGACAAAAACTGGCAAAGTCATGAAGACCACACAACGCGCTCCCGAGCGCGTTCATGGCCTCGATGTTCAAGTCATAGGAAGCGACCGCTGTGAACGGGGCTAGGAGCGGGTTTTTTCTCGCGGAAACATCTGCGAGGCGATATTCATAAGTGCGCGATAGTGCACCAAAGCGAGCATCAAAACCCTCGGGCGCAACACTGATTCGATGCAGAGATATTTCCGCAGTGCGAAGCGCCCCTTGGACGCGTTTGGTCAAGGAACGCAATGCATGATCGCTGGTATTGACCTTCTCAGGGACATCAAGATGACACACCTGGCCGACGGCATGAACGCCAGCATCGGTCCTACCGGCCACCACAGTTCTCACCAAGGAGGGCTCCAACCTCAGAGTGGTCGCTAATGCTTTTTCCAGCGATTCCTGAATGGTCGGCAAAGCCGGCTGACTTGCCCAACCCGAATAGGAGGTACCGAGATACCCCAGATCAAGGCGAAGCCTCACTGTCACCTCAGAGCTTGCCCTGAGATGACCCGAGCAAAGCTACTTAGTGTCATCCTTGGCGTCATCATCGGCAGCAGCTTCTTCAACAGGAGCTTCCTCAGCAACAGGGGCTTCTTCGGCCACTGTGTCTTCAGCAACTACCTCTTCAGCAGCAGGAGTCTCAACGATTTCTACCGTTTCTTCTACCACCTCAGTGGTGTCTTCCACGGGAGTCTCGTCGACGACATCCGCAACAACGGGCGCGGCAACAGGTTCTTCAACCTTGGCCTTCTTCGTCTTGGGCTTGGGGTTGACAGGCTCCAGGACCAGTTCGATGACTGCCATGGAAGCGTTGTCGCCCTTACGGAAACCGGTCTTGATGATGCGGGTGTAACCGCCTTCACGCTTGTCGACCAGAGGGGCAATCTCCATGAACAACTTGTGCACGGCCGACTTGTCCCGAATAACCGTCATGACGCGACGACGAGCGTGCAGATCGCCACGCTTAGCGAAGGTCACCATCCGCTCAGCAAGCGGGCGCAAGCGCTTCGCCTTGGTCTCCGTGGTCTGGATACGGCCGTGGGTAAACAGGGCAGTAGCCAGGTTCGCCAGCATGAGGCGCTCGTGGGCTGGTCCTCCGCCGAGGCGAGGTCCCTTAGTGGGCTTTGGCATTGTTGTGTTCTCTTCCCTAAATCAGTGCGAGACGGTGGGTGTCCCCACCGTGATTAGATTTCTTCTTCGGTCTCTAGTCCGCTGTAAAAGCCAGAACCTTCAAAACCGGGCATGGGGTCCTTCAAGGAAAGGCCCATCTCTGCGAGCTTGTCGCGAACCTCGTCGACCGACTTCTGGCCGAAGTTGCGGATGTTCACCAACTGGTGCTCGGAGAGAGCAATGAGCTCGCTCACCGTGTTGATGCCTTCGCGCTTGAGGCAGTTGTAGCTGCGGACAGTCAAGTCGAGGTTCTCAATGGGCATAGCCATTTCGCTGGAGAGAACGGTCTCTACCGGTGCGGGACCGATTTCGATACCTTCTGCTTCAGTGTTGAGATCGCGAGCCAACCCGAAGAGTTCCACCAGCGTACGACCGGCCGAAGCAACAGCGTCACGAGGGGTCATCGAGGGCTTGGTCTCCACGTCCACGACCAAACGGTCAAAGTCGGTGCGCTCACCGGCACGAGTTGCCTCGACGCGGTAGGTGACCTTCAATACGGGCGAGTAGATCGAGTCGATGGGGACCTGACCAGCTTCGGCGTATTCGTTACGGTTTTGAACCGAGGACACATATCCACGACCGCGCTCGATGGTGAGCTCCAACTCGAAGTTGGCCTTGTCGTTCAAGGTGGCGATGTGCAGCTTGGGGTTGTGGATTTCCACACCGGCGGGTGCCTGAATGTCAGCTGCGCTGACGGGGCCTGCCCCGGTCTTGCGCAGGTAGGCCGTGATGGGCTCGTCGTGCTCGCTCGAAACCACCAGGCTCTTGAGGTTCAAGATGATTTCGGTGACGTCTTCTTTCACACCGGCAACGGTCGAGAACTCGTGAAGCACACCGTCAATGCGGATGCTGGTTACTGCTGCTCCCGGAATCGAGGACAACAGGGTACGGCGCATGGAGTTACCCAGCGTGTAACCAAAACCTGGCTCTAGGGGCTCAATAACGAATGCTGAGCGGTTTTCGGACAGGGATTCTTCTGTGAGGGTGGGGCGCTGTGCAATGAGCACTGTGGTGTTTCCTTTCGGCTAAGTGTCCGCTATATGACACTTGGTTGAGGATGCGGAGGGGACCGCGCTAACTATGGGGTTATAGGGGGTTGGAGGCTGTGGGAACTTCCCAATCAGGAAGCGCCCACGACCTCACTACACGCGACGACGCTTGGGCGGACGGCAACCGTTGTGCGCCTGAGGCGTCACATCGGTAATCGAGCCCACCTCCAGGCCAGCGGCCTGGAGTGAACGAATCG
>JAFMKX010000026.1 GCA_017852615.1 Pontimonas sp.
GGTTCGGTGAAGACGAGGTCTTCGGTGATCTTGCACAACTCTGGATTGATCGACTGCGCCATCAATTCTTTGTGATGCTCTGCATCCACAGCAAGAACAGACGTCCCAAAAGCAACGTGAGCAACGTAGGTGCCCATGTCCGCGGCAACACCTTCGTTCTTAAGCCCCTCCATCAGTGCGCCTCGCCAGACCCTAAAGCCCTGGAGATTCTCCATCCCGATTACATACCGGTCCTCGTCGTAAAAATGAGTGACGGGCACTAGCTCGGGGACCAAGGCGCTGTGGGTCATCAGCGCATGAGCTTCTTTAGCCGCCCGAAGCGGCGTCATAGGCCACTCGGGACCCACCAGTCGCACGTAGGGCAGAGCTTGTTTCAGGACTACCGACTTGCCTGCGCTGTCTTCAATAATGAAGACCAGGTTGAGGTTTCCATCTCCTACCTCGGTAATACTGACAATCGCGTCAGGATCCACCACACCGGCCAATTCTGGCCTGGAGCGAATGTAGTCCGGGATACCTTCTTGGCTCAGAAATTCATAATCCATAGGGCATACCTCCTAAGTAGCGGGGACGAATCTCGCCTTTTTACGAGAAAGCGTAAAGGAGAAGGTGAGAGCAACAACCAACACCAGCCCCTTCGCGATGTCTTGGGCGTAGTAGGGGAAGCCCTTAATGGTCAACCCCGTAATGACAATTCCAATAAGAAGTGCCCCCAGCGCGGTTCCCCACGCATTGGGTTTGCCAATGCCTAACACGGAGGTTCCCACCAACGCCACAGCAACAGCATCGAGGAGCAATGAGTTTCCAGCGCTGATATCTCCTTGGCCAATGCGGGAGGACAAAATCATGCCTCCGATGGCGGCGAAAAGACCCGAAATGACGTAAGCGCTGGCCCGGTACCATTCGACACGAATACCGGCAAGTCTGGCGGCTTCAGGGTTTGCTCCCACCGCATACATGATGCGTCCGTATCGAGTCCGGGTGAGCATGAACCACGCGATAAAGGTCAACACAATCCAGAGCACCACAGGCAGCGGAACGATGCCGATCATGAGTCGGTCAATTTGGAGGAAGCCATCGGTGAATCGACCAGGTGCCACCGTTCCATCACGGAGGATCATCTTGGAAGACACCGATTGACCATCCACGGGCAACAGCTTCAGGCCCATGATGATAAACATCATGCCCAAGGTCGCCAAGAGATCCGGGATTTTCATCCACACAATCAAGATCGCATTAACTATTCCGACCACTGCTCCAGCAACCAGAACCATGGCCCCAGAAAAAAGTCCGGTGAGGTTATAAATGACCATCATCATGGCCGAGACGGTAACCCCGAGTCCCGCTACGGAGCCCACCGACAGGTCGAGACCACCCACCACCATCGTGAACGTCACACCCAGGCCCACAATGGCCACCACGGACGTGAACTTCAGCATCGAAAACAGTGTGCTGGGCTGGCGGAAGGTTTCCTCGCTCAAAATGAACCAGGTGAACAGAATGACCGTGACCGCAATAAAGCCGTAACGGACCAGCCAATCCTGCATTCTCACGCGCATACTTTCTTGAACCCGCTGTGCAACCTGAGACATTTACATAACCTCCGACATAGTGTTGACGATTTCTTCTCGATTGGTCTCGCTGAGATAGGTGTCCATTCGCGGTTCACCATCGACCATGACGATGACCCGATCCGCTACCTCTAACAGCTCATCCACTTCCGAGGTAAAGACCACGACGCCTCTACCTTGAGAAGCCAAACCCCTGGCCTTGGCGGAAATTGTTCGGCGTGCCCCAATATCTACGCCACGGAAAGGCTCATCCAGGACCAATACCTGTGGGTCTCCTTGAAGCCAGCGCCCCACCACCACTTTTTGTTGGTTTCCGCCTGAGAGTGAGTCCACTGGCTGCGCGGGTCCTTCTGCCACCACACCCAACTCGGCGATGACATCCGACCCCATTTTTTTCTCGCGCGAGTTATCCAAGGTGAATCCACGAGTGATTTGGTCCAGGAAAGGTAGCGTCACCGTTCTCTGAATCGACCAGTCAGCAAACATCGACAGTTTTGCTCGATCTTCCGGGACTAGGTACACCCCGCGCTTAATGGCCTTGGCCGGGTGAGTGGGTTTGAATTCCGAATTGTGAAGAGTCATGTTCTCGGGCTTGCTTTTACCCGCGCCAAAGATGGCTTCTGCCGTTTCGGACTTGCCTGATCCCAGAAGCCCAATGACTCCCGTGACTTCCCCGGAGCGGATGGCCAAATCAAAAGGAGCGCTGCGAGGGAAAAGCTTCAAGCCAGAAATGGTGAGGATGTCCTCCGAGCCACGCTGTTCTTTTGCTGAACTCAAAGATTCACTAGCGTCATCTCCCAACATTTGGGTCAACGCCTCATTCCACGCAAACGGGGCATCTTGTTCCCCGCGAATAACACCATCGCGCAACACCACGAGGTGATCAGCTAGCGCATCTACCTCGCTCAAGCGGTGGCTGACATAGAGAATTCCCACGCCCTGATCGCGCAGGCTTCGCACGACGGCCATCAGGTTATCCACCTCGGCGGCAGACAACGCACTAGTGGGTTCATCAAGCACTAACAAACTGGGCTTATCCACCACGGCTCGCGCCAAAGTGAGGAGCTGCTGATCAGCGATATCGAGTTCGTAGACGTCTTTACGCAGGAACTTGTCAGACCAGTCAAGACTGAGAGCTGCGGCAACTTTTCTCGCCTCTGGTAACAACTTGGCCAAGGAACCCGAAGTTCCCTTTTCCCGAGTGGCAATTTTTTCAAATAATAAATTTTCGGCGACCGAGAGACCCGGGACCACCGCTTCGTCGACACGTTGGTGCACCGTCTGGATGCCCTGGGATTTCGCAGTCCCTGGGGAGTCGAGGGTCGCAACGGATCCGTTGACCAACACAGAGCCGCCATGATCGGGATAGAGACCCGAGAGGATTTTGATGAGGGTAGATTTTCCTGCCCCATTAGCTCCCAGCAGAGCAGTGACTTTGCCCGCGGGAACCGAAAGATTAACGCCACGTAAGACCAGGTTGGAACCAAAAGATTTAGAGATGTCTTTCATCTCCACTGAATTATTCATTCCACAAACCTCATTGTCTCTGGTGGGTGCTGTGGGGCTGACCAGGCGTCAGCCCCACAGACAGTGTTCCTAGAAGGATACGGCTGGGATCCAGTCCGCTGCCATTACTGAAGTGAGGTTCAGTGCTGGCAAAGCTGCACGCAGCTCATCCATGTTGGTGATGCCCTCGGAAACCAGGAAGTCCTGGGTAACCAAAACACCGGGGAACTGGTACTCGTTCTCGTCGAGTTCGCCAGCCAGGTGGAGGATCATCGTGCGGACAACAGCGGCCCCAATTGCGTTGGGGTCTGTTGCAGCAGTTGCCTTCCAGGGGCTGTTCTCAGCTGTCATCACTTCGATGTCAGCGTTAGAGATGTCAATACCGTAGGCAGCAACGCTGCCTTCCATTGCGTTTTGCTCAATGGCAGAAACAGTTCCCTTAGTGAACTCGTCATAAGGGGCAAAGATGGCAGTAACACCCGAGTTGGCCTTGAGGGCCGCATCGACTAGCTGAGCGTTATCCGTGGCAACAGAGTTGGTGAACTCTCCCACGAAGAAGGACTCAGTCCAGTTGTTTGCCGTCTTGAACTCTTCCCAGATGGTGTGACGGCGATCCAAAGGAGCGATACCGAACACGTTGACGTAACCCACGTTGATGTCGCTACCCATGTCGGCAGCCATCTGAGTGAGTACGGTCTCTGCGAGGTCGAAGTCAGACTGAGAGGTTTCGATGGCACGGGGTGCACATTCTGAAATCTCCACGTCGTAAATGACCACAGGAATACCAGCATCCAAAGCATCGTTGATCAGCGGGCACATGGTGTCCGTGTTTCCGTGACGCACGATGATGCCATCAACACCGGAACCGATAGCGGTTTCCATGTCGGTGGCCTGCTTGGCGTTATCAGCCTGAGCGTCATAAATTTCATACTCGACGCCCATGGCCTCAGCCTGCTGGACAGCTCCGTTACGGAACTGCTGGAAGTAGTCACCTGCGCCACTGTTTTCTACGATCGCAATTTTGACGGTGCCATCGAAGGGTGCGGGTGCTTCAGCGGTTACCTCAGTCGTACCAGCAGTTTCTGAACTGCTGGCTTCTTCTTCGGCGGGTGCTGATTCGTCAGCGGCCTGAGTACATCCGGCAAGGACAACGGCAGCGATGCCGATTCCTGCCATCAACAGGCCAGTTCTATTTCTCGCCAGTTTCATTTTTTTCTCTTTCTCTTGGTGGCCACACTCGCTGGTATCAGCGAGTCCTACCTTCCTCCGACTCATCGGGGGAATCCTCCTACTACGCCGCCATCAACCGGGATGACGGCTCCTGTGGTTCTGCTGGACACGTCAGAGAGCAAAAACTCTGCGGCGTGGGCAACATCGCCTGCCCGCACGTGTCGATGCAGGATGTTTCTCTTGGCATAAAAATCTTCCAGCTCGTCTGGCTGGATGCCGTGGGCAGCCGCGCGCTCCTCACGAATACCCTTGCTCCACAGTTGTGAGCTTTCAAAGATGGCGTCCGGGTTGAGAGCGTTCGACCTAATACCGTGGGATCCACCTTCGATAGCGGCGATGCGCATCATTTGAATCAAACCCGCTTTGGTCACGGAATAGGCGCCGAAGCCTTCCCCCGGGGCAAAAGCATTCTTCGAGGCCATATAGACCAGCGAGCCGCCCATGCCCTGATCGATCAACAGTTTCATGCTCGCGGCAGTAAGTAAGAAAGCACTCGTGAGGTTGACGCTCAGCGCCTTGTCCCAATCGCTAGGCGCAAGTTCATCGAGTCGTCCGGCCACGGCAATACCAGCATTGAATACGACGCCATCGACACCGCCAAAGGCTTCAATACTGCGAGCTATGGTGCCACTGGCTATCTCGGGATTCGTTTGGTCCCCAGCAACCGCAATGGCATCCACGTGGTGCTCGTCGCGAAGCTGTGCGACAACCTCGTCTAATCCGGCCGCATCCAAATCCGCCAGGACCAGGCTTGCTCCTAGTTCACCCAAGCGCAGCGCGAGAACCCGTCCAATGCCACCGGCAGCACCGGTGACCACCATGACTCGGCCCGCAAAAGCGCGCGGTGGCGGCTTGAGTCCCAACTTATAAAGCTCCATCGGCCAGTATTCGAACCTAAATATTTCGGCATCGGGCATCGCTTCGCCCTGCCCAAAACAGTCTCGAACCCGGGCTGCCACCTGGTGGGTATGCAGCGCGATATCGGCCACCATTTCCGCTTCAGCAAGGGTCTTACCGGCCGTCACTGCCCCCAGACCAGGCACCAACGCCACCCGGGGCACTCCTTCAAAGAGGTCATAGCCCTCGGGCAACAACGCAAGATTTCGCTGCGTATACGCGTCATAGTCAGCTTTGTACGCAGCAAAAGCAGCGTCGATACCCTCGAGTGAGGGATCAGGGACGACCATTGAAAACGGCCTAATACGCAACATGTGATCAGCAGAGGAAACACCCGCAGAGACCACTTCATTCACATCAGTACGATTGGCAATCTCGAGGAAACGGTCATCCACGCGCACAACTACCGGTGTGGTCGCCGACATCCCCGCCCTGATGCGAGGCACCACGACTGATTTCTCGGGCGCGGCAACACTGATCATCGTGGACGCCTTGGCGCGGGAGTCAAGATACTCCTGAGCCTTCGCGACGACGTCGTGTGTTTCTTGGAGGCACTCCTTCGAGGTTTCTGCCCAGGTAATAACACCGTGGTGGGCCAACACCACGCCACGGTAGTCACCTAGCTTTTCCACTACCTTGCTCAGCGGGAATCCGCTGCGCATCCATTCCACATAAGCCCACTCGTCACCGAGAGCTTCGCGAGTGGCGCTTTCTCCGTCGGGGTGGTTGGTCAGCGCACAAATCGCATCAGCATGGACGTGATCAATATGCGTAAAAGGCATGAAGCCGTGTAACAGAGTTTCGATCGAGGGCCGTGGCGCTCCCTGGAGCAAACTGGTCTTAGCTACTAGCTCGACCATCTGCTCGTCGGTGAGATCTTGGTGGGCCCGGAGTTCGTCGATCATGTCGAGATCCAGCGGGGCAAAAGTGGATTCCGTGGCGGTGGCCATATCGCCACCACTGGCCTTAATCCACATCACTCGGTGGGACGTGCCATCGTCCAGAGTTACCGTGCCCTTGGCTGAGGTGTTGCCCCCGCCAAACACAACAAGGGAGGAATCAGCGCCAATCACCCGGGTTCGCGTGATCAGTTCGCTCAACTCAGGGGCACTGAGCAATGGATTCTTCGACATTTAGGGCACCAGCCTCTCGACGGACTCGCCTTGAGAGGGTTGGGCAACCCCTAGTTCGGTGACGACTGCGCTCACTAACCGAGCGGGGGTCACATCAAAGGCAGGATTGAAGGCACGATCGCTCTCGGGTGCGACTTGATGACCGGCATACTCTGTCACTTCGGTGGCCGGGCGTAATTCAATTTCGATGTTCTCACCCGTGGGATAGCTCAAGTCCACGGTAGAACTCGGTGCCGCCACAACAAAAGGAATTCCTGCATCAGCACACGCCAGGGCAACGCCAAGCGAACCAATCTTGTTGGCGGTATCACCGTTAAACGCAATCCGGTCTGCACCAATGGCAGCGAAGTCGACTAACCCGCGAGCAATCGTGCTCGCAGCAGCACCATCGACTTGAACAAGATAAGGAATCCCGTTTTCTTTGAGTTCCCATGCGGTCAAGCGGGAGCCCTGGAGCAGGGGACGAGTCTCATCGGCATAGACCAGCTCGATGCGATCACGGGCGTGTAATTCTCGAATGATGCCAAGCCCTGTCCCCCATGTCGAGGTCGCCAGCGACCCCGTGTTGCAGTGGGTGAGGGCGCGCAGGCGACGATCACCCAACTTCTCCAAAAGCCAGTCAGCACCGTGGCGGGACAATTCGCGATTGGCCTGTTCATCTTCCGCTGCCACTCGATCGGCAGCGCTCAGAACCGCAGCCAGACCGTCCTCAACGAGGGGACGAACTTGATCCACGCCCCAGGCCAAGTTCACAGCAGTGGGTCGAGCATTGCGCACCGAATCGATGGCGTCTGTGAGTACCTGGGTGCTCCAGCCTTCGCGTTGAGCCTGAACCATTGCTAGTGCCACACCGTAGGCACCGGTCACCCCCAGTGCTGGGGCACCTCGAACAACGAGGCGGGAAATAGCATCCACCAGGGTGGCGACATCAGAACACTGGACGTCCACGACCTGCAGAGGCAACAACGTCTGGTCGAGCACGACCACAGATTGCGTCGCAGCATCCCAGACAACAGGACGAATATCGCCCGTGGGTCCCCCTGTGGTGAGGCTCATGTCGGTGATGGTTTCCTCTCGTCATCGAGAATCCAGTATGAACAATTGTTCATTGATGTTACAGCGGTACAGTTGTAGAACTTATCATGCCCTACCGACCCGAACGCAAGTTGAGGTTTTGATAACGGAAAGAGAACGAATTTTCTCTATCTCAGCAGCAGTGCTTCGGCTGTGCGCTGGTCTGTCACAAGATGGGTAACAATTCCTGATTGTGATGCCGCGGCAATCGCGTCAAGTTTCTTGAGGCCACCGGCCACGATGACGCGACGAGGAATAGCCAAGATTTCCTCCAGCGACAATCCGATGATTCTCTTTTCGATGGAGCTGGGAACGTATCCGCCTTGCCGATCGAAGTAGATACCGGAGATGTCGCCCACAGCACCCTTTTTCGTGAGCTTCTCGAGTTCACCCGACGGGGCAATCGCTTCGATCAGCGGGCCAGAACCTGCTTGGGTTCCCCCCAACCCATAGAGGCCCATGGATGCTTGGCGGGCCAATTCCAAGGTGGAGGCTACATCGGGTTCGTTGCGCATCATGGTGGCGGACTCTTCTGAAGCCATCACAAAAGGTGCCGGAAGATGGCGAGTCGAACCGCCCAAACGCTCTGCTAAGTCGCTGGCGATTTCGTGAGGGTTGATACTCACGGCCCCGCCGGGGCGAGAACCCAAAGCAGGCACAAAGGTGGCCCCTATTTTGGTGCGGGGCAGGTGCGGGATCATATGCTCCAGCGTCGCCGAAAGACCCACCGCCACAACATCGTCAGGTTTCAATAACGACATCAAGCACTGCGCCGCCACCGCTCCCAGAGATTCCATGTTCTTCTCGTGGTCGTCAAACCCTGGCGATACCCACGCCTGTTCCAAACCAAAAGTAGATTGCAGAGCTATCTGAAGATCGGGAAATATCGATTCGTCGGAATGAACACGGATTTCCACCACACCCTCTTTAAGAGCGCGTGCCAAGAGGCGCGTGACCTGCACGCGCGAGAGCCCCAAGAGGTCTGCGATTTTCTGATGCGTCAAACCATGCGTGTAATGAAGAGAGGCAACCCGACCCAGCATGTTCTCTCCTTAGACCCGAACGTTCGTGACCAGCCTATGTTTAATGGCACACAAAACGGAGCACGTGATGGATAGTCTAGCCGTAGAGTGAACATTAGTGCAGGATTTACACAATTGTGCATATCCATGTACACTCTCAAAGACGTTGCGCTTTCGCACCACACTGTCGTGAGTTTTCGGAAGGACTCAAGCACTATGGGATCTACTGCCGCTGAGGTAAGTACCGAACACATTCAAGCTCTTGCTCAGGGAATCCGGAAAAGAGTCCTGCAGCACACTCTGACCAACAATGGTGGTTACATGAGTCAGGCCTGCTCGGCTGCTGAACTTCTGAGCACCCTGTATGCCGATATCCTCCATCTTCCTCCCGTTAGCGCACCACTGTTGCCGGAAGCCTTTGCGGGCACTCCGGCCCCGGGTGGAATCAATCGCAGGACTGGAGCAATCTTCCACGGTGGTGTCAGCGCGGAGCATGATCGCCTCATCGTGTCACCCGCGCATTACGCTCTCGTGGTCTACGCGGCGCTCATTGAAATGGGCCGTCTTGACGAGAACGCTTTGGACTCCTTCAACAAAGATGGCTCCACCGTGGAAATGATTGGCGCAGAGCACTCCCCTGGGTTTGAAACCACGACGGGGTCTCTCGCCCAGGCGCTCTCCCACGCCATTGGCATTGCCCTCGCGCGAAGGACAAAGAAGGATTCGGGCAAAACCTGGGTGTTCATGAGTGATGGTGAATTCCAAGAAGGACAAACCTGGGAGGCGCTCCACGCCGCCAACCATTACAGCCTCGATTCGCTACGCATCATCGTCGACGTGAACCGCGCCCAAGTAGATGGCCCCATGGACAGCGTGATGGTGATTGAACCACTGGAAGAAAAGATTGCCAACTTTGGCTGGGATGTGCGCAAAGTAGACGGTCACGACATTGACGCCATCCGCTTGGCCGGCAACGACAGCAGTTCGCGGCCCATGGCAATCCTGTGTTACACCGATCCCTCTCGAGGCCTTCCGATCTTGCAAGAGCGATATCCCGTTTTGCACTACCTACGTTTCAAGAGCAGCGACGAGCAGGCCCAATACCAGGCTGCTTACGAGGAGATGAGCCGATGAGTTTCGAGATAGTAGCCCGCCCACACCAGGACAACTTCCTCCAGTGGGCAGCAGATAAGCCAGAGGTCGTGGTGCTCTCCGCCGATCTCACCAACTCCTGCGAAGTCGGGGTATTTCGGGACGCCTATCCCGATCGGTTCTACTCGATGGGTATGGCAGAACAAAACATGCTCAGCGTCGCCGCGGGTATGGCCCGCGAAGGCTTGGAGCCCTGGCTTCACACATTCTCAGTCTTCCTTTATCGACGCCCCCTGGACCAACTGCAAATGTCGGTGGCCTACCCAGCTCTACCCGTGCGCCTTGTGGGATTCCTGCCGGGTATCACCACACCCGGAGGCGTGACACATCAGGCAATAGAGGACATCGCGGTGTTGCGCGCCGTTCCCAACATGACCATTCTCGAAGTCGGTGATGCCACCGAGGTGGAATCCGTCATCGACGTCGCCCACACCATTGATGGGCCTGTGTATATCCGTCAGCTCCGTGGCGAGGTTTCGAGAATCTTCCCCAAGGAAGAACCCATGGTGCTCAATTCTGCGCGCAAACTATCCTCAGGAACCGATGTAGCGCTCATGACCTCCGGCATCATGACCGAAGAGGCACTGCGCGCACTTCCGCTGATCACACAGCGTGGGGTGAGTGTGGAACACCTTCACATCTCTACTCTCAAGCCCTTTACCGACCCTCAAGTCCTGGAATCCATGTCACGGGTGTCCAAGGGTGTCATCACGATGGAAAACCACAGCATCGTCGGTGGCCTTGGCTCGGCAGTAGCCGAAGTGATGGCAGAAAATGGAGTCGGTGCCAAACTCTCTCGCATTGGTATCCCCGATACCTATGCCCATGGTGCCAGTCAGAAGTACCTCATGGCAGAGCTGGGACTAGATGCGCGAGCATTGGTCACCCGTGTTGAACAGGCCGTGGGGGAATCGCTCAACATCACCGATGAGGAACTCACCGAAGCCCGTATCGTCGACGTCCACAGCAGCGCCAAAGCTGAGGCACTCTGATGCCCTCACGTTTGGTCATTCACTACGACGTGTATGACCAAGACCCGCGTGAAGCTGCCGAAGCATTGCGGGTTGAACAATCGATTGAATTCCCCAACGACTTAGCACCGCAGTGGATTCAAGATGAGGTAGTCGGACAGATCGTGTCCGTGGGAAACACCACGGGCAACGTCACTCGGGTCACGATTAGCTATGCACTAGGCAGTATCGGCGGCGAACTACCCGCGCTACTTAATGTTGTGTGGGGCAACGCTTCGATGCTGGGCGGAATCAAGGTCGTCGACGTCGACTATCCCGATGAGCTTCTCAAGAATTTCCGTGGCCCCCGATTCGGACTGGAGGGGCTTCGAAACATGGCGAACGCTGGTCAACGCCCACTGGCATCCACGGCTCTCAAGCCCATGGGAATGTCCTCATCAGAACTTGCCGATATGGCCTACACCATCGCCAAAGCCGGATTCGACACCATCAAAGACGACCACTCCTTGGCCAATCAGCCCTGGTCGCTCTGGGAAGAACGCGTAGAACTCGTGTCGGCTGCCGTTCACAAGGCCAATGCGGAAACAGGTGGGCATTGCCTCTATGCACCCAGCTTGAACTTACCGGCCAACGCCATCCTTCCTGCCGCCCGAAAAGCTAAAGAGCTCGGCGCCACGTCCTTGCTGCTCCTACCCGGCATCGCCGGGTGGGATGTGATGCGAGCTATCGCCGAAGACGATGACATCGCCTTGCCCATCATGGCTCACCCCGCCTTCGTGGGTTCCCTGGTCACCTCACCGACCCAAGGCTTATCCCACGCAATCGTGTTTTCGCAGCTGGCAAGAATCGCTGGTGCAGACATCACGATTTTCCCGAATTTTGGTGGACGTTTTGGATTTAGCCAGGAACAATGTCTCTCTATTGCCCACGCAGCGAGGGCGCCATTGGGCGAGCTGAGGCCAGCATGGATTTCCCCCGCAGGGGGGATGTCACCAGATCGCATCGGCGACATGATTGATGCCTATGGCCAGGACACCGCGTGTCTTGTTGGTGGAGCCCTGCATCGAGGGGACCTTTTCGCCAACTCCCGCGAAATGGTGGAACTGCTCCACGGCTACGAGTCAGAGTAACCAACACCAACGAACACACCACACTGGCACCACACTCTCGATGCAGCCAGAATCACTGGGTTGCCCTGTGTGTGACATCTACGACCTCTAGCGCAACAAGCCCTCACAGGCGCTACCCACTGCCATAAAAGCAAGCTGAGTCTTCGCCACCTGTTCAGGCACCACCTTCAGCGCATCACTACCCCCGTTGCGCACAACCTCAATGAGGCCTGAAACCCCCATCGACACATCATCTAGCGCAGTATCTAGATCAGCATCACGAGAGTCCAGGGCTTCTAGCTCACCCGAGAGCTCATCCAAGCGATCGGCATAGGTGCTTGCTGCCAAAGGATTAGTGGTGAGTAAAAGGGCCACTTCACCCATCTCTCGCATAATCCCTGCAGCACTGGCACAGGTATCCGCCATCGATACCCGGGTCTGCACCTGCTCCACCGCACTACATCCACCAACACCGAGCACCATCAACCCCACGACAAGAGAAACAACTGCTTTAGGTAACACGAAAGCTCCTGGGATGAAGAGGATGGGTAATAGGGCAAGACTAGTTGGGGTTGCTGGGATGTTCGAAGAGCGTGCAGTTATGGCCCACGCCAGGCTTTGGCGGGAAGCTACCGCTTCAACGAAACGAAACTAATTGGCAAAAAGTGGTCGCAGATGGGCTCTCAAAGCCGGATCAACGACGTATACATACGTTCCACGAATTCCTCTTGTGAGAAGCACCCGATAGATGTTCTTCACATAATCCAAAAGGTCTTCGTCTGAATACACAATGCCGAGCCTGGGGTTGTTTTCTTTCCCCTTTTTGTCGTGATAGTTCTCCCGGTGAAATACAAGTTGGCCTGACTTCTCGTCATAGCCCAAGTCCGAGCCGATAATGACCCCGGCATAGTTGAGGTCATAGCCCTGAACCGTATGGATTGATCCGACCTCGTCGCGGGACGTCTCGGAGTTAATCCAGTCAGTGGCTGTCCGATTCCATGTCAGCTGCAGACCGTCAATTTCGATGTCGTGGGCATCGGGATCATTCTTGCTAGCCCAGGGCCAGGCAAAACCGGCCACGAGACGTGATAAGCCAACCTCATGGTCTTTTTCCAGAATGGCCCGGCGTAGTTGGTGAATATCATCAAAGAACCGGAGGTCGTAGTCACCAAAAGTCATTCGGGAATGCTGCGCGCCTTCCATGACCCTGCCAACAAACTCAAGGTAATCGTTGCCCCCTTGAACCCGCATTTGGGAAGCCAAATGGAAGAAGCTAGCTTCGGATGATGCCTGCTCAATTAAGCCGTCTAACACTTTCTTGGGCACATCTGCCGGTTTGATGCTCTGGGCCGAATCAATCAGATACAACTGATGGCGACTCTGGGCTCTAATCCAATCCAGTTGGGTGAGATCCGATCGATCACTCCCGAAAAGTGCTGTGTTGATTGCCGTGAATTTCGCATTGAGGGAAGCTGAGGGTTGGTTAGAGCGCCGGCCCAGTCGATGCGCTTCATCGACAATCAGCAAATCAAATGGCTCAACACTCTCCCCCACTTCGAAGGGATTGAGCACCATGTTTTTGTTCAACCCCGGAGTCTTGGTAAATACCGTCTGGATGGTTTTGCGCAGTGACTGCTGGGGAATGACAAGGGCAATCTTGAAATCCTTAACTAGTTCACGAAACTCAGGAATGAAATAGTTGGCAAACATGGTGTCGCGATCCAACATCTCATCGGGTTCACTCTTGGCAATGTCCAGTAATAGCTTCATCAAGTAAATCGCGACAATTGTTTTCCCTGTGCCCGGGTCACCCTGCACCACAATGCTGCGTCCACGACTACCTGCTAGATCATCAAAAAATAGGTGCAAAACGCCATCAACAGCGATCGCTTGTTCGGAATTGAGGGCTTTGAACGGCGAGAACTTAAAGAGGTTGCTGTTGATGATGTCGGGAATAGACCGTGTCAGCACCCCTTCTTCGAGAAGTTGGTCAAATACTTCGTTAAAACCCTCCCGGTATCGGGCGCGGTCGTAGTAGTCCGCATCCGTGATTCCATAATTGCGATTAAGCACCTGAAAGTTGCCATCTGCATGGAGGTATCGAATCAGCTGGGACTCGAGATCCAAACAGACCGATTTATTGAATTGCTCATTGAACACAATCCGCACCATCTTGAGGTTCTTGCGATCTACCGATGCCATGTGTTGATAGAGACGGTTGGCCACGTTGTGGGTCTCCCCCACATAGATACGATCATCAGCACTGAGCGTGTACACGACGGGCCAGTTGTTGTTCCGCTCGTCAGTTTGTGACCACACGTTCACCGCACCGGCATCAAACGGTAGGTGCTCGATTCTAAAGTTGGTCATACTTTGCGCTTCGTCCGCGTGATGTATCGACAGGATATTTCGCCTTAGTCTCTTCGAGCTTGGAGAGCATAATCTCCTCAGGCTCCACGCCCAGCTTGTCCGCCAGCAGGAAGCAATAGGTCAATACGTCGGCTAATTCATCGCGGATTCGATCCGAATCAGCCTCACCATCCCACTGAAACAGCTCCAGCAGTTCCGCAGCCTCGATGGAGATACTCTTTGCGAGATTCTCGGGAGTATGAAACTGAGCCCAATCGCGATCGGCAACAAGCTGCCGAATGTGCATCATTGCTGATTTTTTCTCCATAAGTTCAGGCTACTAGTCAGGCTGAAAAGTACATATAACTACGGATCAGAAGGTTGGGGGTTCGAATCCCTCCGGGCGTGCCATTTATTTG
>JAFMKX010000027.1 GCA_017852615.1 Pontimonas sp.
TGACAACCAGCCTTCGGTGTCGATCCAGGTGTTCCAGGGTGAGCGCGAGTTCACCAAGGACAACAAGGCTCTGGGAACCTTCGAACTGACCGGGATTGCTCCGGCGCCTCGAGGAATTCCCCAGGTTGAGGTCACCTTCGACATTGATGCCAATGGAATCGTTCACGTGTCAGCCAAGGACAAGGGCACGGGCAAGGAACAGTCCATGACCATCACCGGTGGTTCGTCCCTGCCTAAGGAAGACATCGAGCGCATGGTGCAAGAAGCCGAAGAGCACGCCGCAGAAGACAAGAAGCGTCGTGAAGAAGCTGAAGAGCGCAATGGTGCAGAGCAACTTGTCTACTCCGTGGAGAAAATCCTCAAGGAGAACGACGAGAAGCTTCCCGAGGACGTCAAGTCTGAGGTCCAAGCTGATGTGGATGCTCTGAAATCGGCGCTTGCCGCCGAGGATGACGCTGCAATCAAGAAAGCAGTCGAAACACTCAGTGCAAGCCAGACCAAGTTGGGCGAGGCTCTGTATCAGGCCGAACCAGACGCTGATGCTTCCGCCGAGGATGCCGCGGCAGGCGACGATGAAGACATCGTTGATGCTGAAGTAGTGGAAGACGACGAAGACGACCAGGCGAAAGATTCCGATAAGGATTCTTCTGACAAGACTTCTGGCAAGAAGAAGAAGTAGTCATGGCAAAATCACCGAAGCAGAATCCTGCAGAGGATGAGGAAAACGCCAAGCCTGTTGTCAACGACAAGCGACGCATAGATCCCGAAACTGGTGAACTCCGTCCTGAGGCAGCAGAAGCTGCCTCAGACGGGGACATCACCGAAGAGGACATTGCACTTCTGGCCGAAGCAGAGCGTGACTTGGTTGCGGAATATCGTGACCGAGCAGCTCGGGCTGAAGCAGAATTGGCCAACTTTCGCACCCGTGTCGAGCGAGACCGTTCAGCAAATCGCGAAGCCGTGATTGCCGAGGTTCTTCGTTCGATGCTTCCCGCGCTGGATGACTTAGATCGAGCTGACTCTCACGGAGACTTAGCGGGAACCCCGATGGAAATGGTGTCGCAGAAACTGCGTGCCAGCTTTGAACGATACGGGGTCACCGCTGTGGGGGTTGTGGGAGAGACATTTGATCCCTCCCGTCACGAAGCTATGGTTCGCCTTCCGAGCGCCGAAGCGCAAGGAGAGACCGTGGCTGAGGTTATCGAGGGTGGATACATCCTCGGAGAGCGATTGATTAGACCTGCAAAGGTTGCCGTGTCGGTTCCTGCCGACGAATAGGACATAAGGGGGTGGAGTGAATGGCTAGTCAAGATTGGTTAGAAAAAGACTTTTACGCGATTTTGGGCGTATCGAAAGATGCTTCCGAGAGCGAAATTAAGAAGACCTACCGTTCGCTGGCTAGGAAATATCACCCGGACTCCAACCCCGATGACGCCGGTGCCGAAGCTCGATTCAAGGAAATTTCGGAAGCCTATTCGGTTCTCTCGGATGCGACTGCGCGAGCTGAATATGACCAAATTCGCACGATGCAAGCCGGCGGTCCACGCTTCACTTCTGGCGGTGGCCAAGGCGGCTTCGAAGACGTCTTTGGCGGAATGTTCGGCGGTGGCGGCGGTGGAATGCCCCGAAGCGCCCCAGGTGGGGACTACGGCGACTTGTTCTCGGGCTTATTCGGCGGTGGCGGTGCCGGAGGGTTTGGCGGATATCGCGAGCCCACTAAAGGCCGCGACATCATTTCGCGCGTCACCCTGGATCTTAAGGTGGCGCTCGCGGGAACTGAAGTGAGCTTGGAAGGGCCCGGTGGCAAGAAGATCACTGCTCGGGTTCCTGCCGGGGTGAAAGATGGCCAAAAGGTCCGCTTGCGCGGCAAAGGTCACCCCAGCCCCGATGGTGGTCGTCCCGGTGATGTCATTATCACCGTGGGGGTTCCCAAGCACCAGATCTATTCCCGTGACGGTGATAATTTGCGCATCGAAGTGCCGATCACGTTTGGTGAGGCAACCCTCGGTGCGACGGTGGAGGTTCCCACCATTGACGGCGATGTCGTCAAAGTGAAAGTCCCCGCCGGAACCCCGAGTGGCAAAGTCTTGCGAGTAAAGGGACGAGGAGTCCGCGGTGGGTCTGCCCTGGGAGATCTCCTAGTTGAATTTGTTGTCGCGGTACCTGCGCACCTTTCGGGCGTGGCAAAGGGCCATTTAGAAAAATTAATGGCCGCTTTGCCTAAAGAAAACCCCCGGGAGGATCTTCTCAAGAGGGCCAAGGGCTAGGTGATGACCATGGATGAGCGGACACCGCTTTTTTCGATTACGGCTGCTGCAGAACTTGCGGGCATGCACCCGCAAACACTGCGCCAATATGACCGTTTGGGATTAGTCAGTCCCACCCGAACTGCGGGACGCACGAGACGGTATTCGATGAAAGACGTCGTGCTGTTGCGCGAAATCCAAAAGCTCAGCGCCGAAGGACTCAACCTTGAGGGGATTCGACGAATTCTGGAACTAGAAACCGAAGTCGACTTTCTGCGCACTCGGGTGAGAGACCTGGAGAGCGCTCTGGCGGATGAGATGCTCGCACGATCTGGTCGCCGCGTTTTTGCTGCTGGTTCCGAAGGTGATGTTATTCCGCTTCGCGCAGGTGAGCGAGCCAAGAGATCTAACCAAGTGGTGGTCTGGAATCCCCTGAGATGGGCTCTTCCTCCCTCACCACCCATCGAAAAGTAGAAGGAGGATCACCATGGCAGATCCCACTGCACAACAAGAAGAGCAAAAGAGTGCTCTCGAGCAATATGGTCTCAATCTCACCGACATTGCCCGAGAGGGAAAGCTTGACCCCGTTATTGGTCGCGACGCAGAAATTCGTCGAGTGTCGCAAGTGCTGACCCGACGCACGAAGAACAACCCGGTATTGATTGGCGAACCCGGTGTGGGAAAGACCGCAGTCGTGGAGGGTCTCGCCCAGCGCATCGTCGCTGGTGACGTGGCGGATTCGCTCAAGGGTAAACAACTGATCTCCCTTGATATGGCTGCTTTGGTGGCGGGGGCGAAATACCGCGGAGAATTTGAAGAACGCCTCAAGGCGGTGCTGAAAGAAATCAACGATGCTGAGGGTGAAATCATCACCTTTGTCGATGAGCTCCACACCCTGATGGGAGCTGGCGGAGGCGAAGGATCTGTTGCTGCGGCCAACATGCTCAAGCCCATGTTGGCCCGTGGTGAATTGCGCCTTATTGGCGCCACTACCTTGAATGAATACCGCGAATACATTGAAAAAGATGCTGCTTTGGAGCGTCGTTTCCAGCAGGTATTCGTCGGAGAGCCCAGCGTGGAAGACACCGTGGCTATTTTGCGCGGACTCAAAGAGCGTTATGAGGCCCACCACAAAGTGGTGATTGCCGATAGCGCTTTAGTTGCCGCCGCCACCCTGTCGAATCGATACATCACCTCCAGGCAGCTGCCCGATAAGGCGATTGACCTAATCGACGAGGCCGCCAGCCGATTGAAAATGGAAATTGAATCTTCTCCGGTGGAAATTGATGAATTGCGTCGCGTGGTCGATCGCTTGCGCATTGAAGAACTCGCACTGAAGAAGGAAAAGGACGACGCGTCAAAAGAGCGTCTCAAGAAACTCCGAGAAGACTTGTCCTCGAAAGAAAAGGACCTCTCTGCCCTGCAAGAGCGTTGGGCTAAAGAAAAAGCGTCCCTGCAAGATGTGGGGGAGCTTAAGACACAGCTTTCGGAAGCGCGTATTGAGCTCGACCGCGCTATGCGCGAGGGCGATTACCAGGCCGCCTCGAAGCTCAACTATGAGGTTATTCCCGGCATTGAGGAATCTATCTCTCAAGCGGAAAGCGTCGAGCGAACCGATGCTCGCATGGTCAACGATCAAGTGACAGACGATGACATCGCCTCAGTTGTCGCGGCGTGGACGGGAATCCCGGTCGATAAATTGACCCAGGGCGAAACAGAACGCCTTCTTCACCTGGAAAACGAGCTTGCGAAGCGACTCGTCGGTCAAAAGAACGCCGTGTCAGCCGTGTCTGAAGCTGTTCGCCGAACCCGAGCAGGGTTGAGCGACCCGGATCGCCCCACCGGCTCTTTCTTGTTCCTGGGCCCGACGGGTGTGGGAAAGACGGAGTTAGCCAAAGCGCTAGCTGATTATCTTTTTGATGATGAGAAAGCACTTGTTCGCATCGACATGAGCGAATACGGGGAAAAATTCTCGGTATCACGGCTCATTGGTGCTCCTCCGGGATATGTGGGTTACGAGCAAGGCGGTCAACTCACGGAAGCCGTTCGTCGCCGACCCTATTCGGTCATTCTTTTTGATGAGGTCGAAAAGGCCCACCCAGAAGTCTTTGACCTGCTCTTGCAGGTGTTCGACGATGGTCGTCTCACCGATGGCCAAGGCCGAACGGTGGACTTTAGGAACACCATCTTGATCCTGACGTCAAACCTGGGCTCGTCCTATTTGATGGAGGACTCGTTGTCCTGGGATCAGAAAGTTGCTGCCGTCAACGAAGAAGTGCGTAAAGCCTTCAAGCCTGAGTTCATTAACCGTCTCGATGACATCGTGGTGTTCCAAACCCTCACGGCTGAGGACCTGGGGCAGATTGTGGAAATCACGGTCGATCGTCTCCAACACCGTCTCGCGGAGCGTAGCTTGGAGCTGGCAGTAACGCCGGCAGCCAGGCTATGGCTGGCAGATAACGGGTATGACCCTGTTTACGGGGCACGACCCCTTCGCCGTCTCATGCAAAAGGAAATTGACGACCGACTCGCTAAGGCGTTGCTTGGCGGTGTGATTCATGATGGCGACACAGTCAAGGTGGATCTAGCCGAAGACAAGTCGGGCCTCAGTGTCGCTCCCTTTAGCCCTTAGGCAGCGACGAGGTCCAACACACAGCTCGGGAATGAAACACTAGCCAGAGTTGTTGACGTGAGTACCCACTACTAAAGGACAGCATGAGCGAACCCACTGCCACCCGATCGTTCGATATCGACCCTCTTCTGGCACGAAGGTCGAGCCCTCGAGCTTTTTCCGCCACTGACACCCTGAACCAGGACCTCTTGGGACCTGCTTTCGAGGCAGCACGGTGGGCGCCGTCCTCGGGTAATTCTCAACCGTGGTCCTTTGTCGTCGGTTTTCGAGGCGATGACACTTTTGGAAAAATTGTGGAATCGATGGCTACCGGTAATTCTGTATGGGCAGCTCACGCCAGCGCGGTCGTGGCGTGTGTAGCTCGGATGGAAAACGAGGAAGGGAAAGCACTTTCTCATAGCGTGTATGACTTAGGCCAAGCAGTTGCCCACTTTAGTGTTCAAGCAACAGCAGAGGGGCTTATCGTTCATCAAATGGCTGGGTTTGATTCGCAGGCACTGCATGCTTCGCTGGGCCTTGATGCCAGGCACCAGGTAATCACCCTCTTTGCTGTGGGAACTCCCGGTGACCCTGCTGACTTGCCTGAGAAACTCAGAGAGCGCGAAGCCTTGCCCAGGGTTCGCAAACCCTTAGCTGAGGTCGTCACCGGAAGCGTGTCTTACGCCTGAAGTTCCTTCTCGATGAGATCAACAAAACCTTCGATGTCTGCTTCGGTGGTGTCGAAGGAGCACATCCAGCGAACCTCGCCTCGTGCTTGATCCCAGTCATAGAAGCGAACTTTTTGCCTTAACCGGTTAGCCACCTCGAGGTCGATGAGAGCGAAGACTCCATTGGATTGGGTGGGATAGCTAAATTCAAGCTTGGTGATTCGCCCTGCGTGCATGCGCTCTTCGAGGGAGCTGCGCAACAGCGTTGCCATGGCGTTGGCTCGCTTCGCAGAATTGATCCCCAGAGAGTTTTCGAACAGAGCTAACAATTGCGCGCTGGTAAAGCGCATTTTGCTAGAAAGCTGCATGTTGAGCTTACGAAGGTAAATCAAGCCTTCTGCGGCATCGGGGTTGAGGACCACGACGGCCTCAGCGCCCAGTAGGCCATTTTTCGTGCCCCCTAAACTCACCACGTCTACGCCGGCTTTGGTGGTGAAATCAGCAAAAGGCACACCCAGGCTTGCCGCGGCATTCCACAGTCTTGCCCCGTCCATGTGAAGCAACATGTTCTGCGAGTGCGCGTAGTCAGCCAGAGCCTTGACCTCGTTGGGGGTGTAGACCGTTCCCACCTCGCTGCTTTGGGTGATCGAGACGACCATGGGCTGCGCTCGGTGTTCATCACCGAATCCGTAGGCCTGGGTGGCCACGATGTCGGGGGTGAGTTTCCCACCCTCGTGCTCGACGGTGAAGAGTTTGAGTCCACTGACTCGCTCGGGAGCACCACCTTCATCGGTGTGGATATGCGCCATGGTGCTGCAAATAACTGCGCCCCAGCGCGGCATCATCGCCGTCAGCGCTGTGACATTGGCGCCAGTGCCATTGAAGACGGGAAATACTTCAGCTTGGGGGCCAAAGTGTTCTCTGATGGTGGTGGTCAACGCCTCGGTGTATTGATCTTCCCCGTAGGCGATTTGGTGGCCCTCATTAGCGTCGGCCAACGCCTGCAACACCTCGGGGTGAACACCGGAGTAGTTATCACTGGCAAATCCCCGCCAGTGGGGGTCATGGATCCTCACGCGACTATCTTCGCAGTTTCTTTCTCCAGGTGGGTTTCCCCGGTGATTCCCTTTGTCGAGGCGATGGCCGGGGCGAGTTTTGCCCCCAGAGCCTCATAGAACATCGACAACGGGAATTCATCATCGAGCACGGCATCGGTAATGTCGGAAGGAGCACCCATCACGGGAAGGTCCTTGCTCAGAAACCGCGACCCGGGGTGAGGGGAGAGCACTTCAGAAATCAGGTCGTGAGCCGCTATCCAATGCACGATTTTGGGCCGATCAATGCTTGCCCAATATAAATCGTTGATGCGGTCCGATAGCGCGACCACTGTCGCAGGCAACTGTTCCCAGTCGATCGCCAACGTGGTGTCTCGCCAGTGGAGAACACCCTTTTGATGCAGCCAGGCAAAAAGTAGTTGACCCGCGACGCTGTCGTAGTTGCGAACCCGGGATCCCGAAAGCGGGAACCGGAAAATGCGGTCAAACACAACCGCATATTGAACCAACTGCGCATGCTTCTTCACCGAGGCAGACGATTTCTTATCCCCCACCAGAGTGACGGCTTCTCTAAAGGCGGTGAGATCGCAGCGCAACTCTTCGAGGCCATAGAGATAAAAAGGCATGCGTTGTTTGATCATGAACGGGTCGAAGGGTAAATCCCCTCGCATATGGGTGCGGTCATGGATCAGATCCCACATCACGAAAGTTTCTTCGGCGAGAGTTTGGTTGTCTAAGAGCTCACGTGCTGCAGCGGGAAGCTCCAGCTTGGTGATTTCCACTCCAGCATCAACGACGCAACGAAACCGTGCCGCTTCGCGGTCAGCAAAGATGCCACCCCAGGTGAAAGCCGGCAATACCGCGGGAGCATCTGCGGGTGCTCCCTGGGGGACTCGGGGCTTAATGGCGACGGATTCGGGGAACAACACGGCCGAGTTGGTGTCGTATCCGGCGGTGAAGTCGATAAAACGTACGGGAACGAAGAGAGCATTGCCGTAGGCACCGGCTTCGAGACCTGCGACAAAGTCGGGCCACATCGTTTCACACAGCAGAGCTTCACACAGGCGCTGGTTAGAACCGTTTTGGGTATACATCGGAAAGACCACGACGTGAAGGGTGCCATCGATTCGAGTCTTTTCCGGGTGAAAAGCTACGAGGGAATCATAAAAATCGGGGACACCTAATCCGCTCTGGACCCACGCTTCACAGTCGGCAATGCAGGCTTCGAGGTAGGCACGATCGTGCGGTACGTGAGCAGCCAGTTCTCTCAGCGATTCCGTGATGTCGTGAATTGCTGCGCGGGCAGCTTTGTGGTCGCGAGCCTGGGGGACACTGCCATCGGCGGCTTGCAAGCCTTGCAGACGGTGGCACGAATCCTTGAGCGTGATCCAGGGCTGAGACTCTCGAAGCTGCCTCGCGCTGAGTGCCTTGGTTGATATTGGTGACACCATCCACACCACATCCCTTCACTGCTCGTTGGCCATAGTGTAAATCGACGATTCGAGGCTTATGGGTGCTTTTTGCGCTACTTTTTAGCGAATATTCCCCTTTAGACGCAGGAAAAGTGCGTGTTCGTCGCGTATCGCTGGATAGTCCAGACTGGTGAGCGTGAATCAAGTCATTGTGGGCTTTGGCATCGTCGCTCTGGTGGTGGCCGTGGGATATGTGGTGGGCAGGATAGGAATTCTGGGACCCACTGCTCTTGATGTTCTCTCGAAGTCAGCATTCTTTGTGTTTTCCCCGGCGCTGTTGTTTGTGGTGTTGGGGGATGCCGATATCCAGCAACTGTTCTCCCGATTACTTCCTGTTTCTGCGCTCTCTGCTCTGGCAACGCTGGGAATTTTTGTCCTAATCGCCGCGGTTTTCCTGCGCCGAAAAGGCCGTGCCCTCACCGTGGGGGGCTTGGCCTCGTCCTATGTGAATTCCAACAACATCGGTCTTCCCCTCGCCGCCTATGTGTTGGGTGACCCGGCGCTGGCGGCACCGGTGTTGTTGTTTCAACTCATTGTGATGACACCGGTAGCGCTCACTATTTTGGATATTTCCACCAGTGGCCGAGTCAGCCTTGGTCGCATCCTGAGTCAGCCGTTGAGAAATCCACTGATCATCGGCTCTGTGCTGGGGGTGATTGTCTCGGCTACGGATATTGCTGTGCCCGAGATTATTCATGAACCGCTGGCGATTCTGGGTCAAGCGACTGTGCCCACCCTGCTTTTTGCACTGGGTCTCTCCCTTGCTACCCAAAAACTCTGGGATGCCAAGGATCAACGACCCGATATTGTCCTTGCTTCCACGCTGAAGTTGCTGGTCATGCCAACTATTGCCTGGTTATTGGGGGCTTTTGTTTTCGCGCTGTCCCCGGAGGGCCTCTTTACCGTCGTCATTTTGGCAACACTGCCGAGTGCGCAAAATGTGTTCAATTATGCCCAGCGATATGGAGTTTCTATTCCCCTAGCGAGAGATTCTGTGGTGATCACCACGGTGTTGTCTTTGCCGGTGATGCTCCTTGTTGCTTTCTTTCTCGCTCCTAGCTAGAAAATCATTGGCCGATCTTCATCGTCCTCGCCCAGGAGGTCGACGACGACGGGGACATGATCGCTGGGACCGTCCCCTTTGCGAGCGTCACGATGAATAAAGCCGCCTTCCACCAGGTCGGCGAAGGAGGGCGAGCCATAGATGAAATCAATCCGAAGCCCTTCATCTTTAGCAAATTTGCCTTGCTTGTAATCCCAGAAGGTATACCCCTCGGGCTGGAGGGGCCGAATAACGTCGCGGACACCGGCGGTGGATTCAAACTGTGCCAATGTTTCGCGCTCCCGGGGTGACGTGTGGGTCGTGCCCGGCTGCAGAAAGAAACCATCCCCCACATCGGAGTCCAGCGGAGCAACATTGAAATCCCCCGCGATGGCAAAGGGTAAGGCGTGTGCTGTGTGGGCATAGGCATGCTGGGCAGCAGCCAGAGCGTCGAGCCACGCAAGCTTGTAGGTGAAATGGGGGTCCTCAAGACCGCGGCCGTTGGGCACATAGACCGAGGTGAGCCGGATGCCCTCCACGGTGGCAGAGAGGGCGCGCGCCTCTAAGGGCGCGGGGTCCTCATTGGTTTTGGAAAAACCGGGCATCCCGGCAAAACCCTGCTCGATGTCGTGCAGGGGCAGGCGCGAAGCGATGCCGACACCATTCCACTGGTTGAGCCCGAAGTGAGCGACCTCATATCCGGCCTCACTAAATTCCTCGAAGGGGAATTGGTCGTCGCGACATTTTGTTTCTTGCATGGCCAGAACATCAACATCATGATGGTGGAGGAAATCAATCACTAGAGATTTTCTCGTCCGAATCGAATTGACATTCCACGTCGCGATTCTCATGAGGCCAGCCTAAAGCCCGCAGATAGACTGAGCCCGTGAACAGCGCCAGAGAACAGCTCATCGACGCCATTTCGACCCAGGCTCTCCACCACGGTGATTTCACGCTCACCAGCGGCCAGAAGGCTTCGTTTTACATCGACCTTCGTGAGATTAGCCTGGACCACCGCGTCGCACCCTTGATTGGTGAGGTGATGCTGGAGCTTGTTCAAGAATTTGACCCCGTGGACGCCGTGGGTGGCCTCACGATGGGGGCCGACCCCATCGCCGCAGCGATTATGCACCGCGGCATTGCTAGTGGGAAAACCTATGATTCCTTTGTCGTGCGCAAAGAACCCAAAGATCATGGCCGTGGCCGCCAAATTGAAGGCCCCAGTGTTTCGGGCAAGCGAGTGGTCGTTGTGGAAGACACCTCCACCACCGGTGGCTCCCCTCTTGCCGCGGCAAGAGCCGTGGAAAAAGCAGGCGGTGAAGTCGTCGCGGTATGCGTCGTGGTCGATCGCAACACCGGGGCAGACCGTGTGATTGAAGAAGCCGGCTACCCCTATCGCTATGCCATAGGTCTAGCTGATTTAGGGCTGTAGATGACAACAGATTCTTCCCAGAATCCTGAGCCCCTGCCAGGTGAGCCCAGCGCAGCCCCAGAGAAACCGCAGCGCCCGCGCTTAACCTCAACCCCCACTGGTCAAAATATCTTCGTCGGTTTGATGGTGCTGGCAACCCTGGGTGTGGTGGCGTTGCTGGGTGGAGCGTTTGTCGTGGGGAACAACGTCGCGGGCGCAGCGACCGAGGAACCCGTGGTGGTGGAGCAAGCCCCGGCGGAGCCAGAAATATCTTTTCCGACGCTGTCGGGCGAACCCCTAGGCCCCGGGCCCACAGACTGGCTTGAGCTTCGGGGTGGAGAGTGTATATCCCCCTTTAGTGGCGCATTTGATGAGCAGTTCGTGGTGGTCCCTTGCGCGGGGAGCCATCAAGCACAACTCGCCCGAACCATATTGCTCTCGAGTGATCCCCTGGAGGAATTTCCGGGCGAAGCAGTGGTCGCCGCCAAAGCTCGGGAGTTCTGCGCCTTAGATTCTCTGGTCAATCGTGACCTGGTGGTGGAGTATTCCGACCTAGTGGTGGAATTTGCGTATCCAGTCAACACTCAACAGTGGGACCTGGGGCAACGCGGTGTGTATTGCTTTCTCACCAGCACGAGCCGAAGCGGATTCGATTCTTCCCTGCTCTATTAGAGATAGCGCGCAAGGCGTTGGCGCGCAATCTCGAGCGCTTCGCTGTTGCTATCTATCGTGACAAAGCGACGACCAAGCTCAGAGGCTGCATGGGCGGTGGTACCGCTGCCGCAAAAGGGATCGAGCACCCAATCGCCCTCGTTGCTGGATGCTTGGATGATTCGTCGCAGCACCCCGAGTGGTTTTTGAGTGGCGTAGCCCGTCTTTTCTTTCCCTGTGGGGCTCACGATGGTGTGCCACCAGACATCGGTGGGTAGCTTTCCTCGAGCCGCTTTGTCGGGACTGACTAGCCCTGGCGCCATGTAGGGCTCACGGTCAATTGCCTCCGAATTGAACACATAATTTTTGGGATCCTTGACGTAGACCAAGATGGTGTCGTGCTTGGTAGGCCACTTATTTTTTGATTTGGCACCGTAGTCGTAGGCCCAAATAATTTCGTTCAAAAAGTGGGCTCGACCAAAAATGATGTCCAGAGCGACCTTGGCGTAGTGGACTTCTCGCCAGTCAAGATGCAAATACAGCGTTCCATTGGGCGCGAGTACTCTCCAGGCCTCCTCCAAGCGGGGAGCCAGGAACGCCCAATAGTCGGCAAAGGAATCGTCATAGCTGGTGAGTCCTTCGAGGGTGAAGTCGTATTTTTTCCCACCAAAGCCGCCCCGGGTGCCTTCGGCTGCCGAGCGGGCGCTGGAACTGTGCCTCGTCTGGGTCCGGCCAGTGTTGAAAGGTGGGTCGAGATAAACCAGGGTGAAGATTTGCTCAGGCAAAGACTGAAGGTGGGCCAGATTATCGCCGTCCAGGACGAGATTAGGTCCCTGACGCGACCACATTCCACCCTCCACCTTCACAGGGTAGCGCGTGGAATTCGGACCCTTGGTTGAGTCGTTTAGCTGGCTTACCTTAAAGGGCACTTTAGTAAGTAATAATGGGACATATGAGCATCAAAGTGGGAATTGTGGAAGACAACGCACTGTTGAGAAGTTCGCTTGCCACGTCCTTGGCGGGTAAGGATTGCAAGGTCGTTTTCACCGCCGCAGCTGCCATTGAGGCCATCGACCACATCGAGAAATCATCCATCGACGTCTTACTCGCTGATGTTCACTTGGGCGGCGAACTCAACGGAATTGATGTCTCGCTGGTGTGGCAAAAAGCTCACCCGGAGATCGGTGTGGTGTATCTGACCAGTTACGAGGACCCACGAACCGCTATCGGATCAGGATGGCCAGAGGTGGCAAAAAACTCCCTCTACTTGGTGAAAGATTCGATCACCGATGGCTCGGAAGTTCTCAAAGCCATTAAGGCTGTTGCGGAAAATAAGGGCTCCGACCGGATTGCTAAATCCGGCCCCTTAGCGGCACTGTCGGATAAGCAAATGGAAACGCTGCGTTTGTTGGCGGAGGGAAAGTCCAATAGAGAAATAGCCCGTGTTCGCGGAATTACGGAACAATCCGTGGCGATCTCTGTGAACCGGATTTCTAAAGCGTTAGGCATCCCCTCACATTTGGAGAAAAACCAGCGAGTTCACCTAGCCAGAGTATTTCTCCAAAGCGACTAATCGAGCGATGACGATGGAAGCGCCAGTGGGGGCACGGCACACCGGCCCCACCCTTCTTGTTCGTTCGCACTTCGTTTACCTGGGCATTCCAGCGGCCATTATTGCCAGCATTTCTTTTCGCCGAGACTTTACTATCAACGCCTTTGTCAACGGCTTGATCATCAATTTTGCTGTGTTACTCAGCGTGTGGTTGGTTACCGAGCTTGTCAACGCAATCCTGGTGAAGCGGTTTTTCCCCACCGCCTTACCGCCCTTCATTGTGACACTGTATGGCGCTGGGATGGGGGTTCTTGCTCTGCTGGTGGCGGAGGCGCTGGAGACAGTGTTGGGACGCCCCCTGACCACATTGGATGGAATCACTCTTGCCCTGTTTGCTGTGTTGGGCGCGGTTGTTTTTGTTCTGAGTTCGTTATTTGAGATTTCACGCCGGGACTACCGCAACCGCTACCGTATTGCTCTCGAGAGTGCGGAATCAGGAACGTCGGGGGAAGAACTGCGGGGTGAGCTCGCGGAAATTTTTGACGCGCTCTCAGCCAAAGTCCGCACTACTTTTTCACAACTCCCACCTTCCGCTTCACCCCGCCAAAGCCTTGATGTGGTGATTGATACCTGCATCAAACCTCTCGCTAAGAGCATTCCGGTGAGATCGAGTTGGTTTGAGGGATTTTTCCTGATTCGGGGAGCCACCAGGGAGGCCATCACACTGCGTCCCTTCGCCTTGCCAGGCGTCACGGCCACCATTTATTCGAGCATTGTCTTTCTTAGTAACCAAGTGCAACCAGGAATCACGGCCTCCGGCGTGGATAGGGCGGAGCGGGCGCTTCTTGCCGCGCCGGCGAGTTTTGTGGTGGTAGCAGCCTCACTAATGCTGGCCGGATTTGTCGGCCCCAAACTTTTTGCACGGTTTAGCACCACAGCCTTTATTGCGTACCTCACCACGTTCATCGTTGTCGCCCTGGCCGTTACCGCGGTTAATCAAAATATTTTTTGGGACTCCTTTGACGCTGCTCGATTTAGCTTGGCGTGGGTTTCCAATGCTCTCTCGATTCTGGTTTTTTCAACGACATTGTCGATTATTGGGCGCCCCGGGCTCGCGTCTCCAGTGGTGCTGAGCCGAGGGGCCCAGCGCGGTAAACCCGCTCGCGGCCAGGGGGTGTTGGCCCGTGCCGCGCAGGCCATTACGCGCAGACAACTTGCTCAACATCTGCACGGGACAATCCAGAATCGAGTCCTGGCGCTGCAGCTGAGCTATCCCGGTGATGCCACAGTCAGGGATTCAGGCCTGGAAGACAAAGTCTTGGAAATCATCTCCCAGTCCAAAGAAGATTTCTTAAACATCGAGGAAGGGCCCTTGGAGCAGCGTTTGGCGGGGCTGGTTCACGAGTGGGCGTCGTTGGCCACGGTGGAGATCACGACGTCCTTCGAGACGCTGAACGCAGCCCAAGAACGCGTATTGTTTACCGTCATTCAAGAAGCCGTCACCAACTCGATTCGCCACGGGCGCGCAAAACAGCTCTGGGTGACCCTGGAGCAATCAGGGCCCCATACCTTCTCGTGTGAGGTCTTGGATGATGGAACGGGCCCGCTGGGAAAGCGCCAACGACGGGGCTTAGGCCTGGGGTTGTTGTCCATGCTCAGCGATGACAACTGGGAGCTAGGTTTCAGGCCTGAGGGTGGCGCTC
>JAFMKX010000096.1 GCA_017852615.1 Pontimonas sp.
CGGGAAACAAGACCACACTGCAGGTGGAGGATTCTGGGCCCGGCATTCCCAGGGATGCGAGAAAGCGATTGTTTCAAAGATTCGCTCGTGGAGACTCTTCCAGGGCCAGAACCTCGGGGAGCACCGGATTGGGTCTCTCCATCGTGGACACGATCGTGAAAGCTCACGGGGGTGAGGTCACTTTGTCCTCCCGACCGGGAAAAACTGTGTTCAGCGTGGTCATTCCGACCCAATAGCTTGCGCAATAGCGCCCACTCGCATACTCTTATAACACCGAAGACCGCTGGTTGTGGAGTGAGCGAAAGTTCATTCCACCGAAGTAAAGGGAGCAATCCCTGGGCCCGCGCAGGTGTATGTCAGTAGCAATATCTCTTCGAAGATGTTTCCGCTCCGTGCGCTTGCGCCGGAGCTTTTTTCATGCCCGCTCCTTCGGTACACAACCCGTTAGATAAAAGGAGCACCATGGCGAACAAGGAAGCAACGGTCGCCGAGCTGACAGATCATTTCCGTCAGTCGTCGGCCATTGTGCTGACTGAGTATCGCGGATTGAGCGTGACGCAGCTAAAGCAGCTTCGTCGCGGCATTCAGTCCGACGCTACCTATGCCGTGGTGAAGAACACGCTGACCAGGATTGCAGCCAAAGAGGCAGGGATCGACGCGTTCGATGGCCTTCTCGTTGGCCCTTCCGCTCTAGCTTTCATTCACGGCGATGCCGTGACCGTAGCCAAGAGCTTGCGTGACTTTGCCAAGGAAAACCCACAGCTGGTTATCAAGGGGGGCTATTTCGATGGCGCCGCTATTTCGCCAGCAGAGGTCATGCAGCTTGCCAACCTCGAAACCCGAGAGGTCCTGCTCGCGAAGCTCGCAGGCGCCTTCAAGGCTTCGCTGTACGGCGCTGCATACATGTTCAATGCCCCTCTGGCTCAGGCTGTTCGCACCGTCGACGCCTTACGCCAGAAGCAGGAGTCCGCTGGATAACTCCAGCGAGATTAAATCGATAACAACGAAGGAGAAATAATGGCCAAGCTCTCATCCGATGACCTCATTGAAGGTTTCAAGGAGCTTTCCCTGATTGAACTCAGTGAGTTCGTCAAGAAGTTCGAAGAAGTATTCGAAGTAACCGCAGCGGCTCCCGTTGCTGTGGCTGCTGCTGGTGCACCTGCAGCTGGTGGCGGAGACGCTGCCGCTGCTGAAGAGAAGGACTCTTTTGATGTCGTTCTTGAAGCTGCTGGCGACAAGAAGATCCAGGTCATCAAGGAGGTGCGCGCACTCACCAGCCTCGGCTTGGGCGAGGCAAAGGCACTCGTTGACGGCGCTCCTGGTGTTGTGCTCGAGGGCGCAAACAAGGAAACCGCTGAAAAGGCCAAGGCTGCTCTGGAAGAGGCTGGCGGAACCGTCACCCTCAAGTAGTCCGAAGTTCCTAAGGTATGGCGTCCACTTCGGTGGGCGCCATACCTCGTTAAGAAGCCGGTGGTGCTGTACTTCCCCGGACTTTCAGATCAACTTGGAGTTCGAGGTGGGCGTCATCTGTTTCGTCCCATGCCCCGCCTAGCTGTGCGAAAGCTTGCGAGACCGCCATGGCTCCCTGGGTGGCTGGGTGCTGATTCATGGTTGTGAGCTTGAAGGTTTCGCCTAACGGGTGGCCATCGATCCCAATCACCGAGAGGTCTTCAGGGACACGGATGCCCAGTTCTCTGGCCGCTGTCATCACCCCAATCGCAATTTCATCAGAACCGGCCATAATCGCCGTGGGCCTCGAAGAGGCATCACGTAGCGCTTTCATGCCGCTTCGGTATCCCCCTGCGATGTCAAAATCATCGGCGATGAAATCCCCGGGATGAGAAAGCTTGGCAGTCTCCAGTGCTTGGCGGAATCCAGCAAGACGGTTGGAGTGGACCATGAAATCCAGCTGGTGCTCCTGGTCTCCCCCGACATGGACGATTCGAGTGTGACCCAGTTCTATGAGATGTTCCGTTGCTCGCCGAGCCGTGACCACGTCATCAATGGAGAAGGTTGGCACATGGGGGATACGTCCACCGATTCCGACAATGGGCTTGCCTAGCTTGCGCAACCGCTTGACTTCGTCATCGCTGATAAACAAGGTCAGGGCAATCACCGCGTCCACTCCTTTGCGGACAAGGAAGTAGTCAAACAAGGCTTCCCGCTGAGCTGTTTTATCCGACAAGCGATAAAGGGTCAAGTCATACCCCGCACCAATAAGCGCGCTTTCGACTCCGTCGATGACTTCTGAGTAAAACCAGCGGTTAATAAAGGGTGTCACCACAGCAATGTTTTTAGATCTTCCAGTGGCAAGACTTTCTGCAGCGCTAGAGGGAACGAAACCAAGTTCACTAGCAGCGTCTGCCACTTGCTTCTGAGTCGCCGCAGAGACAGAACCTCGGCCAGAGAGCGCCCTGGACGCAGTCGACTTAGAAACTTTCGCAAGTTTGGCTACGTCGGCAAGGGTGCTCATACCATCACCTTATCGACCAATATTCGCGGAGAATGGGGGATTCGAACCCCCGAGGGCTTTCACCCAACACGCTTTCCAAG
>JAFMKX010000028.1 GCA_017852615.1 Pontimonas sp.
AAGTCGCCTGTGGAGTAGACCCGGTCGCCTCGGATGCGCCCGTGTTGGACTAATGGCCTCTAAAGCCGGCGCAACACTTGCGGGTCTGGGAGCCCTAGCCACTGGCGTGGCGGCGTTGGGGGCTTTGATTGAGCGGACCAATTTTCGCCTGCGCAGCGAAGTGATGCCGATTCTGGATGCTGGGAGTGATCCCATTAAGGTGTTACACCTCAGCGACCTTCACATGGCGCCCTGGCACTCCAGCACGATTGCCTGGGTTCGGGAACTGGCCGAATTGGAACCAGATCTCATTATCGGCACCGGTGATTTCCTGGGCCACCGCGATGGACTTTCCGCACTGGCAGAGGCATTGCTGCCTCTGGCAGGAATTCCCGGGGTGATTACCCATGGATCGAACGACCGAGTCGCCCCTCGGTGGAAAAACCCTCTGGGATACCTTCTGGGGCCCTCCCAATCCGGTGGGGAACCCGGGGAAGTTCTTGACTTCGATGGCCTGTGCTCGCTGTATACCGACACGCTGGGATGGAGCGATATTAATAACGCTGCCACCCGGATGCAGCTGAAGAACTCCACACTCGACTTTGTGGGAATCGGTGATGCCCATCACGGCGAAGACGAGTTGGGTCAACTACCGCGCCTGGTCGAGACCCTGCAGGAACAAGACGATGCGCTGCAGGCAAAGGCGCATCACTCGATTACCACCGTGGGGGTGACCCACGCTCCGTATCGGCGGGTATTGGATGCTTTCGTGACCAATGGGTGTGAAGCAATTTTCGCCGGACACACTCACGGCGGCCAGGTGTGTTTACCCGGCGGCCATGCGCTGACGACAAACTGTGATCTGCCCAATGCCCAGGCTTCAGGACTGAGCATCTGGCGCCACGCTTCTCGGTCTAGTTACCTCGAAGTCTCCGCCGGATTAGGTACCAGCATCTATGCGCCTATTCGGATTTTCTGCCCCCCTGAGGCAGTTCTCGTCACGCTGGTGGGCGATGACATCGACTACGCTTGAGCCTTGCAGTGCAGAGTGGGACACATCACGGGGTGTGGCGCAGCTTGGTAGCGCGCGTCGTTCGGGACGACGAGGTCGCAGGTTCAATTCCTGTCACCCCGACCATCGAGTGTGGCTTCGCCGAGGTGGCGGGCTAACTGAAATCTGGGTCTGGCCCTAAGGGGTCGCCCAGTTCTGTGGGGGGTGGATAGCCGCTAGCTAAACGCCCGCCGCTCTCATCCAAGTAGCACTTGCCACACAGTGATTCATAGGTGACATCGACGCCGTCAATAGCAACCTGGGCACCATCAAAGACAAAGGTGCCATCAATCTTTCGGCCGTTGAAAATTGCCTTACTGCCGCAGCGACAAATCGTCTTGAGCTCTTCGAGAGAATGAGCGATTTCTAATAACCTGCGAGACCCCGGGAACGCCACGGTTTGGAAGTCTGTGCGAATCCCATAGGCCAAGACCGGTATTCCTCGGCGAATTGCCACAATAAACAAGTCATCGACTTGCCGGGGTGAGAGAAACTGCGATTCGTCGACCAACACACAGGCCACCGGGCTGCCCGTTTCTGCCAGCACCCGCTGGGCCTCACGGTCGACCAAATCCACCACGTTGGTGGCAGGTTCAATAATCACGTCCACCTCGCGAGCCACACCCAGCCGCGAGATGATGCTGCGATCGCCTTTGGTGTCGACCATGGGTTTAGCGAGCATGACTGTCTGCCCGCGTTCCTCATAGTTATAAGCAGCCTGCAATAGCGCAGTGGATTTACCCGAATTCATCGCTCCGTAGCGAAAATATAATTTAGCCATCGTGGCCTAGCTCCCTGTATGCAATATCGACCACATTACTCAACAGCATCGCTCGAGTCATCGGCCCTACTCCCCCCGGATTGGGAGAGACATAGCCAGCAACCTTCGACACCTCCGGGGCAACATCGCCCACGACAACAGATGTACCGTCCACGTCATGACGGCTGACCCCCACATCCAGCACGATGGCCCCGGGTTTCACCATCTGGGCTGTGACAATGCCCCTCGCACCGGCAGCAGCCACCACAATGTCAGCCATTGCCACGTGCGCGGCAAGGTCGCGAGTTTTAGTGTGAGTCAGGGTCACCGTGGCATCAATGCCTCGCCTGGTCAGCAGCGCTCCAATCGGGCGTCCCACGGTCACGCCACGACCGATGACCACCACGTGCTGTGATTCAAAAGAAAGTCCGTTGCGTCGCACCAACTCCACAATTCCCTGGGGCGTGCAGGGCAGCGGAAAATCAACCTCACCACTGACTCGGTTGACTAATCGGCCCAGGTTGACCGGGTGGAGCCCATCGGCATCCTTGATCGGATCAATGGCCTCGAGTACCGCATCAGTGTCAATGCCCGCCGGTAAGGGAAGTTGAACGATATATCCCGTCACCGCAGGGTTTTGGTTAAACGAATCCACCGCAGCGAGCACTTCTTCTTGGCTAGCTGATGCTCCCAATTCAATGCGGTGAGATTCAATTCCCACTTCCGCACAATCACGGTGCTTACCAGCGACATACCACTGCGATCCCGGGTCATCCCCCACAAGCAGCGTGCCCAAGCCCGGATGAACTCCCGATGCTTTCAGGGCGCTCACACGCTGGGCAACCTCAGCCTTTATCTGCGCCGCAGTGGCGATTCCATCTAAAATCTGTGCGGTCACTACCGAGGCCCCTTATCCCAGTTCGGGATAGAGCGGCCATGCCGTGGTCAACGCCGCCACCCGAGCTTGCAGGCTCGCGACATCCGGGTTGGGAATGAGTGTTTGAGCAATGATGTCGGCAACTTCGATAAATTCGGTGTCGCCGAATCCTCTGGTGGCCAGCGCGGGAGTTCCAATGCGCACACCCGAGGTGACCATCGGTGGCCGTGGGTCAAAGGGAACCGCGTTGCGATTGACCGTAATCCCCACCGTGTGGAGCAGGTCTTCGGCCTGTTGCCCATCCAGTGGTGAATTTCGCAGGTCCACCAGTGCCAGGTGCACGTCCGTGCCACCGGTCAACGCATCTACTCCCGCAGCCCTGGAATCCTCGGCCATTAAGCGCTCGGTCAACGCCTGGGCGCCACGAATGGTGCGCTCTTGGCGGTCCTTGAATTCTGGCTCCATGGCCATTTTGAACGCCACCGCTTTTGCAGCGATCACGTGCATCAACGGTCCACCCTGTTGGCCGGGGAACACAGCAGAATTGAGTTTCTTGGCCAAGGATTCATCCCGGCTCAAGATAAGGCCCGAGCGTGGACCACCGAGGGTCTTGTGAACAGTCGTGGACACCACGTCTGCGTGAGGAACCGGGGACGGGTGCAAACCTGCTGCCACCAAACCAGCGAAGTGGGCCATATCTACCCAGAGGGCGGCGCCCACCTCATCAGCAATGGATCTAAACGCTGCGAAATCGAGGTGTCGAGAATAAGCAGACCAGCCCGCAATCAACACGGTGGGCTTGTGCTCCAGAGCAGCATCGCGCACCCGGTCCATGTCGATGAGGAACGTCTCGGGATCCACACCATAGGCCGTCGCGTTATAGACCTTGCCCGAGAAGTTCAACCGCATACCGTGGGTGAGGTGTCCACCGTGAGCGAGTTCCAAACCCAAAATGGTGTCACCGGGTTGGGCCAACGCGTGCAACACAGCAGCACTGGCACTAGCCCCCGAATGGGGCTGAACGTTGGCATACGCGGCACCGAAAAGCTTCTTGGCACGATCTATCGCGAGGTTCTCGGCGATATCCACAAACTCGCAGCCGCCGTAATAGCGCTTTCCGGGATATCCCTCGGCGTATTTGTTGGTCAGGACACTGCCCTGAGCTTCGAGAACAGCGTGGGGCACAAAGTTTTCGCTGGCAATCATCTCCAGCGTGGTGCGCTGACGATTCAACTCCTGGTCCAAGACTGCCTGGATTTCAGGGTCGACGCTGGCCAGTGGTTGGGTAAATGGGGTGGTGGGGTTCACGGGATTCTCCCTCTAGTGACGTAATGGTGAGGTTCTCGTGGTGGCCCAGGCGCCCGGCCCACACGCTTATCTTCGCTCCCCGATGGTGCTCCATCACTTGCGCCAGTTGCGTGAAGCAAGTCTATCCAAAGCCGGGAGAAAAGCCTGGGCGACCCTCAAGCACTGCCTAAGCTAGGGGGGTGGATAGCGCATCGTCTCATTTCATCGTGACCCTGGTCTGTGATGACCAACCCGGCATCGTGCACGCTATTAGTGGCGCCATCGTCACGGCCCGGGGAAACATCACCGAATCTCAACAATTCTCGAGTGACGACACCGGCCGCTTCTTTATGCGCCTCCAGGTGGAAACACCTGCCAGCTATGAAGAATTCGATCGGGAGCTTGCCCCGGTGATCCAGCACTATGCGATGAGCGCTGAAATCCACACCGTGGATCGACCGCTGCGCACCTTGGTCTTAGCCTCGCGCGCTGGACACTGCCTGAGCGACTTGTTGGTGCGACAGAGGGATGGACACCTCAATGTGACAATCCCCTTAGTCATGTCCAACCACGACGCGCTCGAGCCTCTCGCCGAGTTCTATGGAGTGCCCTTTGTCTCCCAAGCAATCTCAGCTCCCACAGACCGCGAAGCATTCGAAGAAACACTTCTCGAGCTCGTCACCACACACGACATCGAACTTGTCGTGTTGGCTAGGTATATGCAGATTCTGAGCCCGCGAGTGTGTGCCGCGCTAGAAGGTCGGATTATTAACATTCACCACTCGTTCCTGCCCGGCTTCAAGGGTGCCGACCCCTATCGCCAGGCCCATCAGCGCGGTGTGAAACTCATCGGCGCCACGGCCCACTTTGTGACCACAGAACTTGATGAAGGCCCCATCATTGAACAAAACGTGGTGCGGGTGGACCACGCCCAATCCCCCGAATCTCTGATCGCTATCGGGCAAGATGAAGAATCTCGAACTCTCACCCAAGCAGTGCGGTGGTATGCCGAGCACCGCATTCTGCTCGATGGAGCCCGCACCATCATCTTTAGATAAAGAAAGCCCGCCACAAGGGCGGGCTTTCTGTGAGCTTAGGTACTTGGTCCTAGGCGCACTGACAGAGTTCTTCTGGCTTGTAGCCAGATAGGGCCTCGTCAATGTGCTCTCCACAGCCAGTCCAGGTGACTTTGCTGCATCGGTTACAACGCGCTGGGCTACACACGATGGTCCTCCTTGATTCGAAGTTTTACCTTAGGAGTATATACCCCCAGGGGTATTATCGCTACTAGCTCAGGCGCTTCGTGAGGTTGGTGTCCAAAGCGGCTAGGAAGTCCTCGGTGGTGAGCCACTCTTGATCTGGACCCACCAACAAAGCCAAGTCCTTAGTCATCGAACCGGCTTCCACAGTCTTGATGACAACGTCTTCCAGGGTGTGCGCAAACTCAATGAGCTTGTCGTTGCTATCGAGCTTTCCGCGGTGCATGAGCCCTCTGGTCCACGCGAAAATGGACGCGATGGGATTCGTCGAGGTGGGGTTTCCCTTTTGGTGTTCGCGGTAGTGGCGCGTCACGGTGCCGTGAGCGGCCTCTGCTTCGACGATCTTGCCATCGGGGGTGGTCAACACACTGGTCATCAGACCGAGCGAGCCAAAGCCCTGAGCGACGGTGTCGGATTGCACATCACCGTCGTAGTTCTTGGTGGCCCAGACGTAACCGCCCTCCCACTTCATTGCCGAGGCGACCATGTCATCAATCAGGCGGTGCTCATAGGTGATGCCCGCTGCTTCAAACTTGTCCTTGAATTCAGCGAGGTAGATCTCCTCAAAGAGGTCCTTGAAGCGACCGTCATAAGCCTTGAGGATGGTGTTCTTGGTCGAGAGATAGACAGGGTAGTTCCTGGCGAGACCGTAGTTCAGTGACGCCCTAGCGAAGTCCCTGATCGAGGAATCGAGGTTATACATCGCCATGGCGACACCGCCACTGGGAGCATCGAAGACCTCAAAGCTTTGGGCTTCGCCGCCGTCTTTGGGCGTGAAGCTAATCGTTAGGGTTCCGGGGCCATCAAAGACGAAGTCTGTTGCGCGGTACTGGTCACCAAAAGCGTGACGACCGACAATGATGGGTTTATTCCAGCCGGGAACCAGGCGAGGAATGTTGGAGATGATAATCGGCTCGCGGAAGATCACGCCGCCGAGGATGTTACGAATGGTGCCGTTGGGGCTTCGCCACATTTTCTTGAGACCAAATTCGACCACGCGCTCTTCGTCGGGGGTAATGGTGGCGCACTTAACACCCACACCGTGCTTTTTGATGGCCTGAGCTGCATCAATAGTGATCTGGTCATCGGTCTCATCGCGCTTTTCAATGCTGAGGTCGTAATACTCCAGGTCAACATCGAGGTAGGGGTGGATGAGGCGGTCCTTGATGAATTGCCAGATGATGCGCGTCATTTCATCGCCATCGAGCTCTACTACGGTGCCTTCGACCTTAATCTTTTCCACGGTGTTCCCTTTCGCCACAGGCTCTTGCCTCAATCGGAGTATGTCCGAGAGATAAGCCTAGCAAATATATCTTTATATCAAGATACCTTCCCATCACCACGCAATACGTCCTACCCTTAGGGGATGGAAGGCTTAGTACTAGAGGAACTCTCCGCCAGCACAGCCCTGCAGGCGAATTCGCTCGAATTGTTACCAGGCCAGGAAGAGTTCGCCACCCCCGTGACCTATGTTCACGCTGATGACACATTGGATCACACCAAAACTTGGAGCCGAGTCATCCTCCACGGCGATGACGTTGTCGGAGTTATCCGGGCACATTTCGATCCTGACCACAGCGATGAAGCACTGCGGTCGTGTGTGTGGCGCGTGAGCGTCGCCGCGAGCGCCCAGGGTCAAGGTGTTGGCCGGTTTGCCATTCACGCCGCGAGTGACCAAGCCCGCGCTGAAGGGTTTAGCTCGTTGAGCGTCGTGTGGTCACCGGGTGAACAAGGACCCGGCGAATTTTTTCACCGCTTAGGCTTTCTCGATTCCGGTGTGACCGAATACGGCGACCAGATCGGCACGCTCGGCCTCTAGTGGAAAAAGTGGCGCTCACCCGTGGTGAACAGTGCCACCCCGGCCGCTTCGGCAGCAGCGATGACCTCTGCGTCCCGCACGGAACCACCGGGCTGAACAACGGCGCTCACACCCCCCGCAAGCAATATCTCTAGCCCATCAGCAAAGGGGAAGAACGCGTCCGACGCGGCAACGCTTCCCGGTGCTCGATCTCCCGCGCGCTCCAGCGCCAATCGACACGAATCCACTCGGTTGACCTGCCCCATGCCAATGCCCACCGTCGCTTGGCCTTGAGCCAGCACGATGGCATTGGACTTCACGGACCGAACAGCCCGCCACGCAAATTCCAGCGAGGCCATGACCTCGGGTGAGGGTTGAGTCCCCGCCACGAGGGTCCACTGCGACGCTGGTGCAAAATGTTGATCAGTGTCTTGAATAAGCACACCACCAGAAATATGACGCCATTCGCTCGCCGGGGGCGTGAAGCCTTCGGGCAGCACCACAATCCGCAGGTTTTCCTTGGCCGCAAAGACCTCTAACGCTTCGGGAGAGAAACTGGGGGCGACCACTACTTCGGTGAAGGCATCGACAATCGAACGAGCGGTGTCAGCATCGATCTCTCGATTAGCGGCAATCACTCCTCCAAAAGCAGACAGGGGATCACACGCGAAGGCCAGGCGATGAGCGTGTGCCAAAGTCTCGTGAACAGCGACACCGCACGGGTTCTGGTGTTTGATGATGGCCACCGCGGCACCCTCGTGGTCATACGCTGCGCGCAGTGCTGCTTCGGCATCCAAGTAGTTGTTATAGGACATCGCTTTGCCCTGAACCACCCTCGCCTGGGCAAGTCCCGCAGTCGCGGGTATCCCCTCATAGACCGCGGCGCTTTGGTGCGAATTCTCCCCATAACGAAGCTCACCTGCCAGAGAAGCTCGATAGCTGACCAATGTGCCACCGGAGAGCCACTGGGAAACCCCTAGGTCATAGCTCGCCGTGTGGGCAAAGGCTTCCGTGGCAAGCTCCCTGCGCATCGCGTGCGTTGTTCCGCCGGCTTCGAGCTCCACAAGGAGTTCTGGATAACGGGCAGGATCCACCACGATTGCCACGTGGGCATGATTCTTGGCAGCGGCTCGCACCATGGCGGGACCACCAATGTCGATGTTCTCAATGACGTCTGCTTCGCCAGCGCCAGAGGCAACCGTGCTCGCGAAGGGATACAGATTCACCACCACCAGGCCAATGGGCTCCACGTCCCAGCTATCCAGGGTCTCCACGTGCTCAGCCTTGGATAAATCAGCCAAAATTCCACCGTGGATATGAGGATGCAGTGTCTTCACGCGACCATCGAGAGCTTCGGCGAAACCGGTGACGGAGCTCACATCGGTAACGTCCAGGCCCGCATCGCGCAGCACCGCCGCCGTGGAGCCGGTGGAGACAATCTCGATTCCCAACGCGCGCAGCCCTGTGCCCAACTCCACAACCCCCGTTTTGTCACTGAGAGAGAGGAGGGCTCGGCGGGGCATGAGACGCTGCTGGGTGGTCATGAAGAAGGGGTGCTTTCTGTCGAGGTGGGGGAAGGGATGAGGGTGCGAAGTACATCCAATAGGAGCGCGCGCTCCACGACCTTAATGCGCTCATGCAGCACCTCGGGGGTGTCGCCTGGGTGAATGGGAACACGTTCCCTGGCAAGAATGTCGCCGGTGTCGACCCCATCGTCAATGATGATCACCGATGCTCCGGTCTCAGATGCCCCCGCAGCAAGCGCATCGCGAACACCGTGAGCTCCGGGGAATTCAGGTAAGTAGGCCGGGTGGGTATTAAGAATGCGACCGGGGAATCGATCCACAAACCCTGGGGGCAGAAGTTTCATAAAGCCGCTGAGCACGACCCAATCGGGCGCATACGAGGCCACTTCATCGCCCAGTGCCACACCCCATGACTCTCTGGATTCATACTCCCCAGGCGAGACAACACAAGTGGGAATTCCCCGCTCATTCGCATGCTGCAGACCGGGGGCTTGCCCATCAGCACCCACCGCCACCACCTCGGCATCGATGCCGGAGCCTGGCAAGTCACGAAGTAACGCAGCTAGATTGGTGCCGCTTCCTGAAATCAGGACCACCAGCCGGGCTTTCACACCCCTATCCTAGCGAGCGGCTTCACCAGCGCTTTTGGCCAAACCACCCGAGAGAAGCCCCAGTAGTACGCCCACGAAGACCTCCACACCCCACCACAGGGCAATCTGAGCTGGATCAGCTCCCACCGAGGCAAAGCGACCGGGTCCCATGGCTCCACCGGTGAGGCCGGCCAGCAGTGCGCCCACTCCCGCAGTGAAGGCACCGGCAACGACGGCAGCGCCTGCCATGTGGATTGCCGGTTGAGCAAAGAAGGGGGTCTCGTGCATATCTCGCCACAGGCCACCGCGCTGGTCCCCCACCAATCGACTGCGACTGGCAAGACCACCCACAAAGGCCAGGGTCACCGGAATCACCATCACGAGCACAGCAAATTCGGGAACGCTGGAGGGGACAATTCCCAATAGCGGCAGAGCTGGAACACTCTGCAACTGTGTTCCCAGAGGAGAAATCAGCGCACCCAGCCCCAAGCTAAATCCTGGTCCGACCATCCACATCACGGCCCACACAATGACGGTGGGAAGAAATGCTAATTGCGCCATCGACACGGTCACGATCCCCCAGGCACTGGGTTGAAGGGATTCATATAACCCAATCACCGTGCCAAAACCAGCAACGAGCAAACCAGCGACAACTACCGCAGCAACTCCCAGGACCGAAGCAACCGAGGCCACACCGGCCGACATTCCCGTTCGAAGAATTCCCGAGAGTGCCGGGGGAAGTAGCGAGCTCACCACTTTCTTGCCCGCAGCATCACCACCGACCCAGGTTGCCAGCGCCATTCCTGCTGCTAGGAACAACGCGGGACGCACCAGGGCATCCAGAAGATCGAATTCGACAATCTGCTCGGGTAGGGAAAACACCAGGAGAAAACTCAGCCCGACCATCGATCCCACGGCCAACACCCAAGTCAACAAGGGATACCGCCGCGCTCCTTCTCGCCGGGCAATCCGATATCCCCACAGCAGGGTCAACAGAGCAACTCCTAAGAGCGCAACATCCACCACAAATTCTCGCGCGAGTGTTCCCAGCGCCAAAGAGTCCGCGAGTTCCGGGGAGAGCGCAAAGTGCAGGGGGACCCCGTGGCCCAACATCCATCCATCGACCGCGATACCCCAGGACGCCACAAGGTCCGTGGAAAAACCATCGTCAAACGCCCAGACCAGAGTCAACGGGGCAAAAAACAGGCCTAAGCCGAGCCCCATGAGCACGACGACGTCGAGCACGGTGGCAAGCGCAATAAGACGGGCGTTCATGGCGCCTTGAGCTTATCGCGGGCCTCCCACAGACCCCAGGTGCGACCTACAGTGAAGCGATGACCTCACGCATCAGCTCGGCAGTTTCGCTCGGTGTTTTACCCACCTTGACGCCTGCGGCTTCCAGCGCTTCTTTCTTCGCCGCGGCAGTGCCCGCGGATCCCGACACAATCGCGCCGGCGTGACCCATGGTCTTGCCCTCAGGAGCGGTGAAACCAGCAACATATCCCACTACAGGCTTGGTCACGTGCTTCTTGATGAACTCTGCAGCGCGCTCTTCCGCATCGCCACCAATTTCACCAATCATCACGATGGCCTTGGTTTCGGGATCGTTCTCAAACGCTTCCAAAGCATCGATGTGCGTGGTTCCCACGATCGGGTCACCACCAATACCAATGGCAGTAGAGAACCCAATATCGCGCAGTTCAAACATCATTTGATAGGTCAGGGTTCCCGACTTCGAGACCAGTCCAATGGGACCCTTGCCCGTAATAGTGGCCGGGGTAATACCCGCAAGCGCTTCACCGGGGGTAATAATTCCTGGGCAGTTAGGGCCAATGATTCTGGTGCCACCCACTTCTTGAGCGTGCGCCCAGAGCTGTGCAGAATCCTGCACGGGGATTCCCTCGGTAATGATGACCAACAGAGGAATCTTGGCGTCAATTGCCTCGATGGCAGCATCCTTGGAAAAAGCGGGGGGAACAAACGCTACGGAAACCGTGGCGCCCGTCTCTTTCATGGCTTCTGCGACGGTGGCGAACACGGGAAGCGTGACATCGCCGTGCGTAACGGTGGTGCCAGCTTTACGGGCGTTCACACCACCGACCACCTGGGTACCAGCAGCCAACATCAACGCGGTGTGCTTGGAAGCTTCACCACCGGTAATGCCCTGGACGATGACGCGGGAATCTTTGTTGAGAAAAATCGACACTGTTTCTTCCTTACTGAGACGCGAGCTCGGCGGCTTTTTCAGCGCCCTGGTCCATAGTTTCGGCCAAGGTCACCAACGGGTGATTAGCGGCGGCAAGAATCTCACGACCCTTGTCAACACTGTTGCCATCAAGGCGAACAACGAGAGGCTTGGTGGCACCGTCACCGATGATCTCCAGCGCCTGAACGATGCCATTAGCCACCGCATCACACGCCGTGATTCCCCCAAACACGTTCACAAAAACACTCTTCACCTGGGGGTCGCCCAGAATGACATCGAGGCCTGCTGCCATAACCTCAGCGGAAGCTCCCCCACCGATATCGAGGAAGTTGGCTGGCTTCACGCCACCATGACGCTCACCGGCATAGGCAACAACGTCGAGAGTCGACATCACCAATCCGGCACCATTACCGATAACGCCCACTTCGCCATCCAGTTTCACGTAGTTCAAATCGTGAGCCTTGGCTTTTTCTTCCAGCGGATCAGCAGCTGCACTATCGGCTAGTTCCGCATGGTGAGGCTGACGGAATTCTGCGTTCTCATCCAACGTCACCTTGCCATCCAGAGCAATCACGTCACCAGACTTCGTGAGAACCAGAGGGTTGACCTCCACCAACGTGGCGTCTTCTTTCGTGAAGACGTCATAGAGCTTCACAAACACCGGAGCAACACGCTCGACCAGTTCAGCGGGGAACTTGGCAGCAACAGCTATTTCTCGAGCCTTATCCAGGTCAATTCCCTGAGCAGGGTTGATCGCGATACGGGCCAACGCCTCGGGGCGCTCTTCTGCCAGTTGCTCAATTTCCATGCCACCTTCGTAGCTGCACAACACGAGATAATTCCGGTTCGCGCGATCCAGCAGAACCGAGAAATAGAATTCGAGATCAATATCGGCACCGGCCGCCACCATCACGCGCTGCACGATGTGGCCCTTGATATCCAACCCGAGAATTGCCTCGGCGACGCTCTTCGCCTCCGCGGGGGTCGGGGCAACCTTGACGCCACCGGCTTTACCGCGACCACCGGTTTTCACCTGGGCTTTGACGACGGTCAGTCCGCCGATCTTCTCTGCGGCTGCCTGCGCCTGATCTGGAGTATCAGCAATAAGTCCTGCCAATACGGGAACGCCATGACGCTCAAACATGTCTCGGGCTTGGTATTCGTATAAGTCCACGCCTGTGGGTCCTTCCGGTTAGTCGGCTAGGAGATAAGAGAGATGATTCCAGCCAGCACTCTCACCGGTGAAAGGGGGGAACCACGCCCAGCCTATCGGCAATTAACGCCCCACGAGGGACATCGTGGGGGTGCTAGAGCTTGGTAATGGGAGCAATCTTGATCAGGAGCCTCTTCGTCCCGCGGGTATCAAAGCTCACCTCCGCCACGCGCTTGGGACCCTCCCCCGTGACCTGCTTCACCGAACCTTCACCAAAATCATCGTGCACAATGCGATCGCCCACGACCAAGGTGAGATCACCGTTATCGCGCACACTCGACGTCACACGATTGGCCCACTCGGTGGTCCTTGGTGGTGCCTTAGGAAGCGCATCCTGCACGCTCACACCCCGGCTGCGCGAGCTTCCCGCTCCCTGCCAGCCACTACTTCGGATGGAGGAACCCAACTGATGTCCAGCCCCTCCCGTGGCAGCCTGCGATTCCCGCCACGCGATAAGTTCGGTCGGAATTTCTGCGAGGAATCTACTGGGTTGAGCAATAGCGGTGTCCCCAAAGGTGCTCCTGGTCATAGCCAAGGACAAGTGGAGTTTCTTCTTTGCCCGGGTAATTCCGACATAGAGCAAGCGTCGTTCTTCTTGGATACCACCAGGCTCGGCCGCGCTCATCCGATGAGGAAGTAGGTCTTCTTCTAATCCGGTGAGGAAGACAGCGTCGTATTCCAATCCTTTGGCCGTGTGCAGTGTCATCAACGACACCGTTCCTGTCGCATCATCCAGATCATCGGCTGCGGCCACGAGCGAGACTTCAGTGAGGAAATCAGTCAGGGTGCCATCGGGGTTATTTTTCCCAAATTCCCGCGTCACACTGACAAGTTCTTGCACGTTTTCCGCGCGGACATCATCTTGGGGATCAACACTGGCCTGCAAGAGGGTGAGATACCCCGTGGCATTCAAGATCTTTTCCACCACCTTGACCGGCGGGTCTTGAATAGACACTGCACTGGCCTGCGCCAAGGCGTCAGCAAGGGACACCATCGCTTGGGTGACCTTAGGACCCAGGCCTAATTCGCTAGCGCGCGCCAGGGCTTCGACCAGCGTGATGCCTTCCCGATCAGCAAAGGAGACCAGAGACGTTTCGGTAGCCGGCCCGATGCCGCGGCGAGGGACATTGAGGATTCGACGCAGCGCTAGAGAATCAGCTGGATTAGCAATCGAAATCAGATACGCCATCACGTCTTTGATTTCGGCGCGTTCATAGAACTTGGTGCCCCCAATAATCCGGTAGGGAATGGCGGAGCGAATAAAGATGTCTTCCAAGGCCCTGGTTTGAGCGTTGGTGCGATAAAAAACGGCCATTTCGGAATAGGGCACACCCTCGTGGGACATTTCGACAATGCGATCCGCTACGAACTGTGCTTCATCGTGGGCGCTATAGCCGGTGAACCCGATGATCTCGTCTCCACTGCCGAATTGGGTGAAAAGGTTCTTAGCTTTGCGATCAAAGTTGTTACCGATGACAGCATTCGCAGCGTCCAAAATGTTTTG
>JAFMKX010000097.1 GCA_017852615.1 Pontimonas sp.
GCAACCACTATCGACCTGTTCCTGCATAGACCTTGGCTTCGCTATCGCCATCGAGGCCAAAAGCGGTGTGAACTGCCGCAACAGCGGAAGCAAGCACTTCTTCGCGCATAATTACCGAAATACGAATCTCACTGGTCGAAATCATTTCGATGTTGATTCCCGCCCCGGAAAGAGCAGTGAAAAGTTGCGCAGAGACTCCAGCGTTCGTGCGCATTCCCGCTCCCACCACGGACAAACGACCAATCTTGTCGTCATAAATCAGAGATTCAAATCCTGAATCATTTTTGGCGGCGTCCAAAGCTTCCATTGCTTTGTGGCCATCTTCTTTGGGAAGAGTGAAAGAAATATCGGTGCGGCCCGTGTCGTGAACGGACACGTTTTGGACGATCATGTCAATATTGGCGCCCACGCCCGCCACGATGGTGAAAATTCCAGCTGCCTTACCGGGAATATCCGGCACGCCAACCACGGTGATTTTCGCTTCACTCGTGTCGCCTGCCACTCCGGCAATGATGGGTTCTTCCACGCTATCTCCCTCGCTGGCTGTTGAAATCCAGGTTCCTGATTCTTCCGTAAATGATGACCGAACATGCAGTGTGACGCCGTGACGTCGAGCAAACTCCACGGCACGGATGTTGATGACCTTGGCTCCCGCTGCGGCAAGCTCTAACATCTCTTCATAGCTGGCATGGTCTAGTTTTTGTGCGCTCTTGACGACGCGAGGGTCCGCGCTAAAGACCCCATCCACGTCGGTATAGATTTCACACACTTCCGCATCCATGACGGCTGCCAAAGCAACGGCGGTGGTGTCTGAGCCCCCACGACCTAATGTCGTAATGTCACGAGAGTCGTGATTGAAGCCCTGAAAACCCGCCACAATGGCGATGGCACCCTCGTCTAAAGCCTGACGAACCCTCGTGGGGGTCACATCCACAATGCGTGCTCGGCCGTGCTGAGCATCGGTTTTCATGCCGGCTTGGCTTCCGGTGAAGGAACGAGCATCAAAACCTAGGCCCCGAATAGCCATGGCGAGAAGCGACATAGAAATCCGCTCACCCGTGGTGAGAAGCATGTCCATCTCCCGAGAATCGGGAGTTCCACTGACCTGGTTTGCCAGGTCAATCAGGTCATCCGTGGTGTCGCCCATGGCTGAGACCGTTACGACCACATCATGGCCAGCCTTCTTGGTTTCAATAATTCGAGCCGCCACCCGCTTAATACTTTGTGCATCAGCAACGGAGGACCCGCCATACTTTTGCACAATCAAACTCACGGTGTACTCCAACGCCCGGGACCGCGAGGGCGGCCAAATATGACCCAATTCTAGCGCGCAGCCGGCACCCTTCCTCCAAGAGCTCTAGGAAAAGGCGCGGCGCCCTTCAAAAGCGCGGCCCAACGTAACCTCATCGGCGTATTCAAGATCGCCTCCCACGGGAAGCCCACTGGCCAATCGCGTCACACTCAGGCCTGGCTGAACCAAGAGTCTCGAAAGATACGTGGCTGTTGCTTCGCCCTCAAGATTGGGGTCAGTAGCAATGATGACCTCGGTAACGCTCGAATCCGACAGGCGTCTCATGAGCTCTCCGATGCGCAAATCATCAGGTCCAATCCCATCAATAGGGCTAATGGCTCCACCTAGGACGTGATACAGGCCTCGATATTCTCGGGTGCGCTCGATCGCCAGAACATCTTTCGCCTCTTCCACAACACAAATCATGGTGGCGTTTCGCTTGGCATCGGAGCAAAAACCGCAGGTGTCAGAATCTGAAATCATCCCGCAGGTTTGGCAAAACCGAACCTTCTCACGCACCGTCTCTAAGAGCTCCGACAATCGAGCAGGGTCGTAGTTTTGATTTTGAATGATGTAGAAAGCAATGCGTTGAGCAGACTTGGGGCCAACACCGGGAAGCTTGCCAAATTCATCGATGAGGTCTTGAACAATTCCCTCATACATGCCTAGTGATCATCTCCCTCGGCCACAGGATGCTCCGAAATGAGTTCCCCACCCAAGATTTCTCGAATGACCGCTTCACCAATTTGAGACTGGCTCCCAGTGGCCGGGGATACCTCGTCTGGTTCCTCCACGCTCTCCACAACCTCGGTCACAACCTCTGGTTCTGATTCAGACCCGGGGAGAGCCACTGTCGGCCACGAGGGTGCCGGCACCGCGCTATCGGCTGTGTCGGCAGCCTCCTCGGGAACAACGGGGTTGGAGCTTTCTTCGGGTTCTACCGGGGCTACCGCAGCTTCTTCAGCGTGCGCTGGGGCAATCTCTTGAACCTTGAATCTCACCCGGTGCCCAGTGACTTCTAAAATCGCTTCTCGAACAATTTCGGCATTAACCGGTAGTCCCGATCCTTGGGATTTCTTCAACACCTCTGATGAGGCAAGGGAGGGGAAACCAATGGTGACCACGTCAGTCTCGAGAGCCACAATGGAGGTTCCGACCATCGCAGTCCAGACAATTCTCTTTTTCTCAGCAATAGCGTCGATAACAGCAGGCCACGCCTGAAC
>JAFMKX010000029.1 GCA_017852615.1 Pontimonas sp.
CGATCGGGAGCTGCGGGGAAGGATTCACCACCGTACTGCTCGTTGGCATCTTGCATGATGACGCGCCAAATATCGTGCCGGAGAACGGTGCCGTTGCGGTAGTTACTCAGTCGGTAGTCACCGACGATGTTTCCCACCCACACGGCAGTGGCAACGTTCGTGCTGGAGCCCACCATCCAGGTCTGCACCTGCGAGTCCGTGGTCCCGGTCTTTCCAATCACGGGGACATTTCCGCCGGGGTTGGATCGAGACCCTGTTCCTCCGGTAATAACTGAGCGCATCGGAGCAGCTGCTGCGGCTGCCACATCGGGGGTAATGCCCTGGCGACACTTCGAGCTTTGGCCATCAATAGTGGCGCCCTCGGCGTCCACAAAACGGTCAATGATGATGGGCTCACACACCACACCGCCGTTGGCAATGCCGGCAAAAGCGCCCGCCATCGTCAGCGGAGCAATTTCGTTGGTTCCCAGCACTGCGGAGGGGTTTGTTTGCAAAATCCCATCATCTGCGCGGTGGACGAGGAGAGACTCTGCCGCCGCTCGGATTTCACACTGGTCAAGTTGTTCCGCCATCGAGGCGTAGGCGGAGTTGATGGACCGAACGGTCGATTCAAAAACCGTGGCAGCGGGAAGCAAGAGGTCTCCCGAGTTTCTAAATTCCCAAATTCCCGCCCAGGGTCCACCACCATCACCACAGGTGTCCAGAAACACTGCTTGCTCCAATTCCATGCGGGAGGCATCAATCACTTCATTGAGTCCATAGCCACGCTGCAACCAGGCAATCAGAGCAAAAACCTTGTAGGTCGAACCGACCTGGAAACCACTGGAGCCGCCATATCGACGATCCGTGCTGAAGTTCACAGCAGTGGTGGAGATACCTCCACCCTCTTCGGAGTCATCAAAGATTTTGTTCTGGGCCATCGTCAAAACGCGGCCTGTTCCGACCTCCACGCTGGTGGTGGCAGAACCCATATCAAAAACGTCTTCATCACTCGGGATCAATTCCCACACACGATCCTGCGCCGTGGTTTGCAGAGACAGATTCATGGTGGTGTACACATCAAGACCACCGCGACGCCAGCGTTGGTTGCGCTCTTCTTCGGTTGCCCCTAGGGAGTCAAAGTTTTCGACATTTTTGATCACGTAGTCACAGAAGAATCGGGTGTATTCATTCGCCGCTAAACACCCAGCGGTCGGCGGAGAGATAGTGACGAACGAGGAATCCACAGGGGTAGCGATTGCTCGGTCGTATTGAGCCTGGGTCAGGTAGTCCTCGGCGAACATCGCGGCCAGGATGATGTCGCGTCGCTCTTGGTTTGCTGCGTAGTTCTCAGGATTAGAAAGGTTTCTGGTGGTCGGGTACTGCACAATGGCCATCAAACTGGCGGCTTCAGCAGGCGAGAGGGACTTAGCTGGCTTGCCAAAATACTGTTGAGAAGCAGCTTGCACGCCGTAGGTGTTTCCTCCGAAACCAGTGATGTTGAGATAGGCCTCGAGGATTTCCTCCTTGGTGTACTGCTTTTCCAAACCAATGGCGAGTTTCATTTCGTTGAGCTTGCGCTGGAAACTCGTTTCGATAGCCACGGCGTAGGCCGCCTGGCGCTCTTCCGCCGTGGGTAGATATTGTGAGCGCTGAATATAGGTGTTCTTCACTAGCTGCATCGTCAGCGTCGAGGCGCCACTTTCAATGCCTCCCGAGAAAACGTTGCCCAGTGCTGCTCGGACGATCGAGTTGATATCGACACCGGTGTGGTCATAGAAGCGACGGTCCTCACCGGCGACCGCTGCTGCTACCAAATAGGGCGACATGTCCTCGAGTGCTATTTCCTCGCGGTCTTGCCAGTAGACCTCAGCAAAGGCGGTGTAGCCATCGGCTGGGTCCTGAGTGTTTTGTGCCCACAGGGTGTTCTTCTGCGCCTGATCTCCCATTTCAATAAATTCAGGCAAGGCATCGAAAACACCAATAGCGCTGGTCGCTCCTACACTGGTGACGGCGAGGGCAGGGGAAATCATCGCGGTCACCATGACACCTGCCAGAGCACCAAACCCGGCAATCCCAGCCAGAGCCTGGAGGATGCCCGAGGGTCGACGCTTATTTTCTGACATAGTCTCCAGGGTACGCGATGGTTCCCTATGATTGCGGTGGAAACGAGGGGGGAATCATGACGACGTGGGAATACATCACCACACCGCTGATTATTCACAACACCACCGCCATCTTGAATAACTGGGGCGATAAAGGGTGGGAACTAGTCCAAATCGTGACCGGCCCTGAGGGCGGTCTCGTTGCGTATTTCAAACGACCGAAAGAAGAAAACTAAATGGGACACATTGATGCACGCCTGAGCGAATTGGGCATTACTCTTCCTGGCGTAGCCACACCTGTTGCTGCCTATGTGCCAGCCATGACCAGCGGCAACCTGCTCTTCACCGCCGGTCAATTGCCCTTTGTGGATGGCGCTTTGATGGCGACGGGAAAAGTCGGTGGCGAAGTGTCGGTGACTCAGGCGGCTGACATGGCCAAGATTTGTGCCCTCAACGCCTTGGCTGCTGCCAAGAGTGTGCTCGGGTCCTTGGACAGGGTTACCCGTGTAGTCAAGGTCAATGGCTTCGTGGCCTCGACGCCCGACTTCATTGCCCAGCCCCAAGTTCTCAATGGTGCTTCAGAGTTCCTTGGTGAAGTATTTGGCGATATCGGAGCGCACGCGAGAGCAGCCGTCGGTGTGGCCGTACTACCTCTGGATGCTCCTGTTGAGGTCGAGTTGATCTTGGAGTTCTCCGCCTAGGGAGCCATTGGTTATTCGCCCACAGAGTCGCTGATGGTGCGAATAACGGACGTGTCCATCAAGGTGGTCGTGTCTCCCACGTCTCGCCCTTCGGCGATATCGCGCAGCAAACGGCGCATGATTTTGCCCGAGCGAGTCTTGGGTAACTCGGCGACGACAAAAACTGTCTTGGGTTTTGCGATGGCCCCGATTTGTTCGCCCACCCACGCGCGCAATTGCGACGACACCTCGTCGTCACTCAGCGTTCCCGCAAAGCGTGACTTGAGAATGACAAACGCTACGACGGCTTGACCGGTGGTGTCATCTGCTGCGCCCACGACGGCTGCCTCGGCAGTCATCGGGTGGGCCACCAGGGCAGACTCGATTTCCATGGTGGAGAGTCGGTGGCCCGAAATATTCATCACATCATCGACGCGACCGAGCAGCCACACATCATTGTCTTGATCGAGGTGTGCTCCATCGCCGGCAAAATACCGATCGCCAAAGAGCGACCAGTAGGTTTCTTGGAATCTCTCGGGGTCTCCCCAAATGCCGCGCAGCATGGAGGGCCAGGGTTCAGTCACCACCAGTAGTCCGCCAGCGTCCGATCCCACGTGCGCACCATCTTCGGTCAACACATCAATACTGATTCCTGGTAGCGGAACCTGAGCGCTTCCTGGCTTAGTGGACGTCACTCCGGGAAGTGCCGAAATCATGATGGCGCCCGTTTCGGTTTGCCACCAGGTGTCCACGATAGGAGTGAGATTGTTTCCGATCACTTCTCGGTACCACATCCACGCTTCGGGGTTAATGGGCTCTCCCACGGTGCCGAGCAGGCGAAGGCTGGAGAGATCAAACTTTTGTGGGATTTCTCGGCCAAGTTTCATAAAAGTACGAATCGCTGTGGGGGCCGTATAGAAAATACTGACCTTGTATTTTTCGATAATTTCCCACCAACGGCCAGGATGAGGCGTATCGGGGGTGCCCTCATAAATCACCTGGGTAGCGCCATTGGCTAAGGGCCCATAGACGACATAGCTGTGACCGGTGATCCATCCAATATCGGCGGTACACCAATACACGTCTGATTCCGGGTGTAGATCAAAGACATTCTTGTGGGTGAAGCTAGCTTGGGTGAGATATCCACCGGAGGTGTGCAGAATGCCCTTAGGTTTCCCCGTCGTTCCGGAGGTGTAGAGAATGAACAGCGGGTTTTCTGCCTCAAAAGCTTCGGCCTGGTGATCATCCGACATCGGCGCCATTTCTTCATGCCACCAGAGGTCTCGACCAGACACCCATTCCACGCCATTGCCACCGCGCTGCACGACCAAGACCTTAGAAACGGAGGTCTTTCCCTCGGCGAGTGCCTGATCCACCGCTGCTTTGAGGGGAAAGACTGAGCCTTTGCGGTGGCCGCCATCAGCAGTAATCACCATTGACGCATCGGCATCGTCAATTCGTGCTCGAAGGCTTTCTGCACTAAAACCGCCAAAGACCACAGAGTGAATGGCTCCCAAGCGCGCCACGGCGAGCATGGCAATGACTGCTTCGGGAATGAGGGGCATATAAATAATGACCCGATCGCCCTTACCCACACCCAAGCTGGTGAGCAGGTTGGCCGCCTTTTTTACCTCAGAAGTCAACTCGGCATAGGTGATGTCTCGGGAGTCGCCGGGCTCCCCTTCGAAATGCAACGCCACGCGATCCCCCAGGCCCGCTGCGACATGGCGATCAAGACAGTTATAGGAGACGTTCAGGGCGCCATCATCAAACCACTTGGCAAAAGGTGGGTTGGACCAATCTAAAACCTGGGTGAAAGGACGATGCCAGTGCAGGAGTTCCCGCGATTGCTTCGCCCAGAAACCTAAGCGATCAGCCTGGGCTTCGTCGTAGAGGGCTTGGGTGCCAATGGCGTTAGCCACAAACTCTGCGCTGGGCGGAAATCGACGTTCTTCGTGCAAAAGGCTGTCAATTTTTTGATCGTGGGACATCATTATCCTTCTATCCATCAGGTTCGCGCTGCCTGGAGGCGCGATGCGAGCACCGACTTATCCAGTCTAGAACAGCGACCAGCTGCGAGCCCGCCATAGTTCTCCACAGGGTGGGCGCTTTCCCCTGCGCGCAAGGCTTCGACTCTGCCACCCTCGGGGGTTATGTCGAATGTGCCCCAGTGGTTGGCAAGGCATTCCAGGCCAGGGGCAATCTCGCCTGTCACCAAAAAACAGCTCGGCCCTTTGGGTGATGTTGTGGACGATCCCCGAGTCAGCGATGTCTTTCTCACGGGTTCTGGCGTGGTTTTTGTGGACACGGGAGACGGGGCCTATCCCGTGACGGGTCTGTTGGTATCGCGGGCGGAGGCGACCGAGGTGGCTCGTGGATTAATTGAACTTGGCGGGCGCCACGTCGATGAAGCCAGTCCCTTGGTGGATGCCCATCTCGGGGGTGGTTTACGGGTTCACGTAGTCCTTCCCCCTGTTTCCACCCGCGGACCCGAAGTCTCAATCCGCATCCAGCGCCACCACACACCGGGGCTTGATCAGTTGTCGATAGAGAATGCCTCCGAGGTTATTCCTCGCCTTATTGATGCTGTCGTGGCCCGCCAAACTCTCCTGATTTCTGGCTCTACCGGCTCTGGTAAAACAACTCTGCTCGGTGCGCTGATGGCTCACGCGGGGCCCCAGGAACGCCTCGTGGTGTTGGAAGACGTGGCAGAGCTTCGCCTCGATCACCCTCACGTGGTCAGTCTGGAATGCCGTCAAGCAAATATGGAAGGAGCCGGCGAGATAACCCTGTCGCGCTTGGTTCGCGAGTCCCTACGAATGCGACCCGATCGATTGATCTTGGGGGAGGCTCGAGGAAGCGAAATCACCGATGTGGTCCAGGCCTTTCACACCGGACATCGTGGCGGGGGAACCACGGTCCACGCGCATGCCGTGAGCCAGGTGGCGTTGCGGCTTGATTCCCTAGCGGCCCTAGCAGGGCTCTCTTCACAGCAGTTTGCCCGCCATGCCCTGGGGGCATTCGACCTCGTTATTCACGTCGATCGGGTGGGACCCTCCCTCAGGCGTCTCAGTTTTGGTCGCCTTACCCGCACAAAAAAAGGAGAGCTTGATGTGGTCGTGGAAGAACCTCATACGGCGCACTAAGGGTGACATCGCGGTGGAACCCGGCCATGACCTTCACTACCTAGCAGCTTTGATCTCAGCGGGTCTGCGGCCCACGAGCGCCTGGGAAGAATTGGCGCGGAACGCTCACCCCCACGAGGTGAGCTACCAGATTCATCATGCGCTCACCCGTGGTGTGCCACTGGCCAGAGCTATCGAGACGGTCACAAAGAGTCACAGTGAATCCTGGCGGGCTGTGGGCGCTGCGTGGGCGATTGCCAGGGCTACCGGTGCGCCACTGGCCCCAGCACTCATCGCCCTGAGTGACGCTCTGGGCGATAGTGACTCCACCCACCGTGAGATGCAGGCAACTCTTGCCGGCCCCAAGGCCACCCTGCGTTTGGTCTTTGCTCTGCCCGTGCTCGCGCTGGTCGGGGGAGCACTGAGCGGAGTTAATGCCTGGGGTGCGGTGATGAGCCACCCGCTGGGTCTTCTCGCCTTGGGAGTAGGGGTCTCCTGTTTCCTCGGCGCGTGGTGGTGGATTCGATTACTCACCCATCGAGCTATGCCCACGCAACCCCTGGGTTCCCTACCCCTGGATCTCTTTGCCGTGAGTGTTTCAGGGTCAATGATGCCGGGGCCTGCCCAGGCGCTCGTGGAAGAGACCTTGGTGGCTTATGGATTAGAGCTCCCTGCAGGAGATGAGATGGAGAAACTTGGTTCTCTTTCTCGCAGAGCGGGAATCCCGATTGCCCCTCTTGCCCGGGAACACGCTGCTCATCGGCGACGTGTTGCACGAAGTGATGCGCTTCGCAGCGTGGGTGAGCTCGGTGTCGCCGTGGTCTTACCCCTGGGCTTGTTGGTGCTTCCCGGTTTTGTGCTCGTCGCCATTGTGCCGATGGCACTGGGTATTTGGAGCGGTGCGGGACTTGCCTAGCTGTCCACACGTCGCGTATTCCCGGCGAAAATTTCCTAGTTCATAACTTTGTCGGCCAGAGTCCCCGGCACTGCCAAGGTGTGCCGGTGGCTACACGGGTCACGGGAATAAAGGGGGTAATGATGTCGAACACACTGGGTGACACAGACGAGGGTGAAGTGGGGGCCGCTACGGCGGAATACGCGATTGCCACCATGGCGGCGGTCGGATTCGCAGGACTCCTTGTCGTCATCATGCGCAGTGATGAAGTGCGCCAAATATTGACTGATCTGGTGCGCAGTGCGCTCACTTTCACCGGGTGAGAAAGGAGCCATCACCGCCGAGATGATGATGACCTTGCCCGTTGTGGTGATGGTCTTTGGCATCTCGGTGGTGGGGCTGCAGGCCGGCCTAATCCAATACCGTCTTCAGGCCACGGCGAGCGATGATGCCCGATTGGCGTCCCTGGGTATGCGGGTGGAAAACGTGAGGTATGACGAGGATCTTGTGTGTGTGACGCGAACGCAGAGTCTGAGCGGGGGTGTGTGGGCGCTCTGGCCTGTGTCTCTCGCCGCACGTGCCTGTGCGCTCAATCCCGCGGGCTTTCAAGCATCGGTGAATGATGACTTCTGAGCGAGGAAGTGCCACGCTGAGTGTTGCGGGGGTGTGCGTTGCGTTATCGGTGGTGGCGACCTTGGCTCTTGCGCTGGGTCTCGAGGTCATTGCCGTGCATCGAGCCCAGGGCAGTGTGGATCGCGCAGCGCTTGCCGCCAGTGATGTGTTGCACGGTGTTGCCGCCGGCGAGCCGTGCGACATGGCGCTCCAAATACTGCGCCAAGAGGAAGTCTCACTGCGCTCGTGTGAGCTTGAATCCGGGGGTGTGAGGCTCGAAGTTGTCGTCCCGACCACACTCGGAGACACCGTGGTTCGAGCTCGTGCCATGGTCATCAATGGTGGCGTCAAAACGAATGTTGTGTATCGTGACCCTCGTTGAGATTTTCATTCTCACCCGATGAACCCCTCGTGGCTTGGTGGACAAGCCTCGAATTCCAGCGCAAGGAGAAGCGTGCCTGCAGGTAAGAAGCTCGTCATTGTGGAGTCGCCGGCGAAGGCGAAGACCATTGGCAAATACTTAGGCGATGGCTACGAGGTCATGGCCTCGGTGGGACACGTGCGTGACTTGGCGAGCCCGAAAGATCTTCCTGCCGAGATCAAGAAGACTTCCGCGGGAAAATTCGCCATTGATATCGACAATGACTTTCTCCCTATTTATGTGACAACGGACCGAGGTAAGAAAACCGTCGCGGATCTCAAGAAGGCTGCGAAGACCGCCACCGAAATCTTGCTCGCAACAGATGAGGACCGCGAAGGAGAAGCCATTGCCTGGCACCTTCTCGAAGTCTTGAAACCCAAAGTTCCTGTTCGTCGAATGGTCTTCCACGAAATCACCGCGGACAGTATCGCTCAAGCTGCAGAGTCCACCAGGGAACTCGATGTCGATCTAGTGGATGCCCAAGAAACCCGGCGCATTTTGGACCGCCTCTATGGCTTCGAGGTTTCTCCTGTGTTGTGGCGACGGGTCAGCGGTGCGAAGTCGGCCGGCCGTGTGCAATCCCCTGCTCTCAAACTCATAGTGGATCGGGAGCTGGAGCGACGAGCATTTGTGGCAGCAACCTATGCCGATGTCGATGCTCTAGCGACGAAGTCCTCGGGCGAATCTTTCTCTATTGCCTTGACCAAACTCGATGGCAAGCGTGTGGCCTCCGGGAAGGACTTCTCGGAAGAGGGTCAACTCACGTCCGAGGCTGTATTACTCAGCGAAGAAGACGCTCAAGCCTTAGCGGGGGCAATCTCCACCCCAGGCGTTGCTCCCGTTGTGACCAAAGTGGAAGCTAAGCCCTATACCCGGCGTCCGGCAGCTCCCTTCACCACCTCCACGCTCCAGCAAGAAGCCGGGCGAAAGTTGCGCTACTCCGCTCAGCAGACCATGAGTATCGCCCAGGGGCTGTATGAAAACGGTCACATTACGTATATGCGTACCGACTCTGTGTCCTTGTCTTCCCAAGCGGTGAGCGCTGCCCGTTCTGCCGCGACCCAACTCTATGGAGCAGGTTCCGTTCCTGAGCAACCGCGCCTCTACAAGGGCAAGTCAAAAAATGCCCAAGAAGCTCACGAGGCGGTGCGACCCGCGGGGGAAGTTTTTGCCTCACCGAGCGAGCTCAGTACCACTCTGCGGGCGGACGAGCTCAAACTTTACGACCTGATTTGGAAGCGCACGGTTGCCAGCCAAATGGTGGATGCCAAAGGCGAAACCATCACCGCGACACTGGAGATTGACCCAGTGCCCGCAGGATCGACCGTGTCGTTTGCCCACGCCGAGTGGTCAGCCTCGGGAACTGTGTTGAGTGAACGTGGATTCCTCCAGGCGTATCAAGAAGGCAAAGACGAAGAACCTGCGGAAAACAAAGCGGGTGAAGACAAAACCAGCGATGCCATCCTTCCCCCCTTGTCGGTGGGAGAAACCACCAGCATTTCCCAGGTCACGGCAAAATCTCACAGCACACAACCTCCCGCGCGATACACCGAAGCGAGTTTGGTGAAGGCTTTGGAGGAGCGCGGTATTGGCCGGCCCTCCACCTACGCCTCCATCATTTCCGTGATCATCGACCGCGGCTACGTCATTAGGCGCGGCACCGCGCTGGTTCCCCAGTGGATTGCCTTCCCGGTAGTGCGTTTGTTGCAAGAGCGTTTTTCGGACCTGGTGGACTATGACTTCACCGCAGAGCTGGAAGAGGATCTGGATCGCATCGCGCGCGGTGAATATAAGAGGAGTGAGTGGCTCCACCGTTTCTACTTCGGGGATACCGAACACCGAGGCCTGAAAGACGTCGCCATCGCTGCCACTGAAGAAATCGATGCCAGGGCTCTCAATACCCTTGAAATCTCTCCCACCATCAATCTCCGGGTGGGGAAATACGGTCCCTTCCTTGAAGTAACCGATGAGTCCACAGGTGAAGTGACCAACGTTAACCTGCCCCCGGAACTAGCCCCGGATGAGCTCACCCCGGAAAAAGCTCAAGCGCTTGCTGATGAGCCACCGGTGGTGGATCGTGTTCTAGGAATTGACCCAGACACAGGTCTGGACATTGTGGCCAAGAAGGGCCGTTTCGGGCCTTATGTCACGGAAGTGTTTCCTGAGCCAGAAGAGCCAGCGCAGGACGCACCGGTCAAGAAAAAGAAGGCGCCGGTGGTCAAACCCAAGACCGCGTCGTTATTCCAATCCATGGACATTGAAACCATTGACCTAGCGACTGCTCTGACGTTGTTGGCATTGCCTCGCGAAGTAGGAGCAGACCCTGAATCTGATGAGATGATCACCGCCCAAAACGGTCGCTATGGGCCCTATTTGAAAAAGGGTACCGACACGCGTTCTCTCGATAGTGAAGAGAAAATCTTTGCTATCGATGTGGCCGGGGCACTCGCGCGTTTTGCGGAACCGAAATATGCCGGGCGTCGCCAAGCATCGGCTCTCAAGACCTTTGACCCAGACCCCGTAAGTGGCAAGCCCATTTTGCTCAAAGACGGTCGCTTTGGACCCTATGTGACCGATGGCGAAATCAACGCCACAGTTCCTCGGGGCATGTCCCTGGACGACCTCGATTTTGAAGCAGCGGTTCAACTGATTGCCGATAAGCGCGCGAAGGGCCCAGCGCCGAAGCGAAAGACCACCAAGAAGCCAGCTGCCAAGAAAAAGCCCGCTGCGAAGAAAACGACAACCAAGAAACCTGCAGCCAAAAAAGCAGCCTCCAAGACAGGCATGCCTAAGTCGGCTGAGGGTAAGAAGCTCATCATTACCGAAGAAGGCGAATAGCGTGACCGGTGTCTTCATTACCTTTGAAGGTGGGGATGGGTCGGGTAAGACGACCCAGATTGAGCTGTTGAAATCGTGGCTAGAAGAGCGCGGTCACACGGTCGTGGTCACCCGCGAACCCGGTGGAACAGATTTGGGCAATGAACTTCGCGACATTATTTTGCACCGCAAAGGTTTCATCGCTCCTCGAGCAGAAGCTCTTCTTTATGCAGCAGATCGCGCTCACCACATCCACACCCTGGTCGCGCCAGCGCTCGAGCGTGGTGATGTGGTGGTGCAAGATCGCTATCTGGACTCCTCGGTGGCCTATCAGGGCGCTGGTCGAGTGCTCGATCCCACTGAAGTTCGCGATGTCTCACTGTGGGCCACCGAGAACCTCATGCCTCACTTGACGATCTTGTTGGATGTTCCGGCCGATGTGGCCAAGCAGCGCCAGGACAGTGATGAGCGTGCGTATGACCGGCTGGAAGCTGAGGCAGAAGACTTTCATCAGCGCGTGAGGGAGAGTTATCAACGCTTGGCGGATGCCGAGCCTGAACGTTTTGTCATTCTCGATGGCACCGACAGCATTGAGGAGATTCACCACCAGATCACTCAGAAGGTCGCCACGCTTCTCAGCTAGCCTTAGCTCATGAGTCTTTGGGATGAATTGGTCGGTCAAGACCACGCCATCTCGCTGATGAAAGAGGCAGCGATTCCAGGCTCACCAGCGATGACTCACGCCTGGTTGATTACCGGCCCTCCGGGTTCTGGCCGCTCCACGTTGGCTCACGCGTTTGCTGCCCAACTCGTGGGAGCAGGGGAGGATCCCATCGCCTGGTCCCAGGTCGTTAAAGGCGCCCACCCCGATGTGTCGATTTTGGCTACCGACCGGGTGAGCATCACCATCGAAGAGGTCCGTGCTCTCGTATCGTTTTCCTACTTCTCGCCCTCCCAAGCCCCCTACCGGGTGGTGGTGATCGAAGATGCCGATCGGATGACCGATCGCACGTCCAACGTCTTGCTCAAGGCCCTCGAAGAACCTCCACCCCAGACGGTTTGGATTTTGTGTGCTCCCTCGCCGGCCGATGTATTGCCCACTATTCGCTCCAGGATGCGCAGCGTGACCCTTCGCGTGCCCAGTGCCGACGCAGTGGCGCAGTTAATTTCCCAGCGCGAAGGAGTGGATTCCGCTGTGGCGGCACTCGCTGCCAGGGAAGCCCAAAGCCACATTGGCATGGCCACTCGACTCGCCACTGATGATCAGGCCAGACTTCGCCGGGATGAATCGGTCGGACTCGTCTTGGGCCTCACGACCGTTTCCAGCGCTGTGAAAGCAGCGGCTGATCTGCTGGACATTGCCAAAGCTGATGCTGCCGCCTTAGTCGAGCGCCACGATGCCAGCGAGCGAGAAGAATTGCTCCACTCCCTAGGAATCGCGCCCGGTGGAGCGGTTCCCCAGGCGCTGCGCTCACAGTTGAAAACTCTGGAAGAAGACCAAAAAAGGCGCTCCACGAGAAGCCTGCGCGATGCCGTCGATCGAATCCTGGTCGATGTGATGTCAGTCTTGCGAGACGTGGTGATGGTGCAGGTCGAGGCCGGCGTTGAGTTAGTTAATGAAGCTCACCGCAGCGCCATTTCTGCCAGAGCGCAGGCCACCACTGCAGAGCTCACACTGTCAGCTCTCGATGCCCTAGCGGTGGCGAGAAAGAGAATGGCGGGTAATTCCCCACCTCTCTTGGTCTTAGAGGCACTGTTGATTGCGATGAGCGGTCGCGTTCCCAGCTCCACCCCATGAACAACACTGTGTGGGCCGTTGCGTGCCTCGTTGCTTTTGGACTTAGCTCCTGCAGCCCCGCAGCAGAAGTCTCCTCTAGAGAAAACGCTGGTCCCTTAGACGCCTATGTGCTGCAAAGTCTGGAGTGGGAAGACTGCGGCAGGGGTGCGTTGTGCACACAAGTGGTAGCGCCACTGGATTGGCACAATCCGGGTGTGGGTGAAGAGGTGCACCTCGCAGTGGTGAAATATGAGGCGCGAGAGAAGAGCCTGGGGAGTTTGTTCGTTAATCCCGGTGGCCCCGGCGCCAGCGGATTTGATTTCGTCATGGACTCGGTCGATTTTGCGGTGTCGGGCGACCTTCGAGATTCTTTCGACATCATCGGGTGGGACCCCCGTGGGGTCAATCGATCCAGCGCAGTGTCGTGTGCCCGCAGTGATGAAGATTTGGATCAGTTTTTCTTTGGTGAGGCCTTAGCACCCCAAGGAACCCCGGAATGGGAGGACGAAGTACTCGCTGAATCAATCCGTTTTGGCCAGGAATGCAGCGAGAACACCGGGGAATTATTGGCCTTTGTCGACACCCTCTCCACGGTCTATGACCTTGATTTATTGCGTCAGCTCGTCGGCGATAGCCAACTGAACTATTTGGGCTATTCCTATGGAACCCTGATTGGCTCTCTCTATATCGACACCTTCCCCGCACACGTAGGACGCATGGTTCTCGATGGCCCCGTGGATCCTTCGGCAAGCCAGTTTGAGCTCGTGCTCAATCAACACATCGGGTTTGAACAAGCGCTGCGTGCCTATCTTGAGCAGTGTTCCCTCGCCGGTGATTGTCCCTTCCGTGGGGATGTGACTTCGCAGCTGGAGCAGATTGCTGCCCTGCATGATGACGTGGCACGCAATCCTTTGCGTCACAGCGATGGGCGCGTGTTGGATGATGACACGTTGAGAACCGCCATTGTCACCACCCTCTATGCGCAATCTAGTTGGGGCTATCTCGCGACGATGTTGAGAGAGGTCATGGCGGGTGAAACCGACACCGCCATGTTTCTGGTGGATTTTTATTACGACCGGGTGGATGGGGTGTATCAAAACAATTCAATGGAAGCGTTCATCGCTATCAATTGTGTGGACTATCCCACAGAATTTGATGACACCGTCATCGCCGCCCAAGCTCAGCAATTGCGCGAAGCGGCTCCCTATACCGCGCGAGTGGATGGCACGGGCGATCTGGTGTGTCAACACTGGCCCTATGAAGCACGCTTGGATAAGGGCCCTGTCTCAGGCGCAGGGGCAAACCCGGTCATCATTTTGGGCACCACGGGGGATCCAGCGACGCCATATTCCTGGGCAGTATCAGTGCACGAACAGTTAGAGAACTCTGTGTTGTTAACGCTCGTGGGCGAAGGTCACCTGGCCTATGACGAGCGGGTTGCCTGCATTAACGACCCTGTGGATCATTACTTCCTCACCGGAGAGGTGCCTCGAGATGACCTGCGGTGTGAAAGATAGTTTTCGACAACGCCGTC
>JAFMKX010000030.1:0-2052 GCA_017852615.1 Pontimonas sp.
TCCCTGGGAATGCCGGGCCCAGAATCCTCCACCTGCAGTGTGGTCTTGTTTCCCGATTGCTTCACCCGTACCTCAACTGTTGTTCCCGGAGGGGTATGGATTCGAGCATTGGCCAAAAGGTTCACGACCACCTGGTGGAGCCCCTGACTATCACCGGTGACCATCACGGCATCATCAACACCTCTCGCGCCCCAATCGTGGTCGGGACTAGTGACATAGGCATCAGATAGTGCGTCGCGGACAATATTCGCCAAATCCACGGGTTCCTTGGAAATCGCTTCGCCCTCGTCAAGGCGTGCGAGGAGCAATAGATCCTCCACCAAGGAGGTCATGCGAATGGATTCTGATTCAATACGCGCCAGGGCTTGTTGCAAATCAGGAGATAACGTATCTCCCGATCGCTTCGTCAGCTCGGCATAGCCTCGAATGGCGGCAAGCGGTGTCCGAAGCTCGTGGCTGGCATCGGCAACAAAGCGCCGCATTTTCTCTTCACTTTCAAAACGTGACCTAAAGGCCTCATCCACGTGATCGAGCATTAAGTTCAGCGCGGCCCCCACTTGGCCCACTTCGCTATCGTCAGTGGCGTATTGCGGAGGTACGCGCAGGGCAAGAGTCACCTCACCTCGATCCAGGGGCTGTTGGGTTACAGCGGAAGCCGTTTCACGAATACGGTCCAGGGGTCGAAGAGCAAAACGTACGAGACCTGCACCGATGCTCGCCCCGGCCAAAATGACGATGGCCACCACCACGATGATGATGAGATTGAGCCTTGCGAGCGTGATGCGAATTTCTCGAAGGGGAAGTCCCACCACAATTTGTGCACCTTCGATATTCGCTACCGGTAGCACCCGGTATTCACCCTGACCCTCTAAGAGACGAACAAACGTGGCCTCCCCTGACTCCCACTCCACGGAGCGAAGAGTCCCTACCTGATGACCACCCAAGGGTTGCAAGTTCCCATCCCGGTCGATGTAAGCACCGGAAACCTCTTGGTCAGTAATGACCGCCACCACGGTCCCCACGGCAAATCCAGGGCGATTAAGCGAGCCTTGGCCCGGTCCTTCCAAGCTTGCTGACACTCTCCTGGCCGCATCAGCCAATTCTTCATCAAGACGCTCCACCAGGGTGCGTCCCACAGCGTAGGAACTGGCGATTCCGATCACGATGCTGGCTAACGCAACCAAAGCGACACCGCCGGCGACAAATTGCCGCCGCAGGGTCGTAGGTCGAACGCGCCGGCGACCAGGCAGCGGAATGGAGTTGGTGGTGGGCATTTAGTCTGCCGGCTTGATGATGTATCCCACACCGCGCACGGTGTGAATCAAGGTGGGGCCAAGGGTGTCGATCTTCTTTCGAAGGTAGGAAATATAAATTTCCACAATGCTGGCTTTGCCACCAAAGTCGTAATCCCAGACTCGATCCAAGATATTGGCTTTGGAGAGCACCCGTTTAGGGTTGCGCATCAGGTATCGAAGTAATTCAAATTCGGTGCTGGTGAGATCAATGGGCGTGCCACCACGGGACACTTCGTAGCTATCTTCATTGAGCACGAGATCGCCCACCCGAAGTTCGGCTTGGTCTTCTTCGCTCACTCCACGACCCGATCGGCGCAAAATACCCCGCAACCGTGCGACCAGTTCTTCTAAGCTAAACGGCTTAGTCACGTAATCATCGCCACCAGCGGTAAGGCCCGCCACGCGATCATCAACGGCATCTTTAGCAGTCAAAAACAGCACTGGAAGGCCTGCGTGAACTCCTCGAAGGCTCTTCATCAACGACAACCCGTCGCCATCGGGCAACATGATGTCGAGCACCGCAATATCGGGGGAAAAATTGGCCGCAGCCTTCATGGCTTGAGCAACACTATGGGCGGTGGTCACATCCCAGCCTTCATAGCGAAGCGACATGGCCACGAGATCCGCAAGGCTTTCTTCATCATCCACAACGAGTGCTCGCATGGGAGAACCATCAGGATGGGTGAGGCGTTGGGTCGAACTATCCAACCCTTTGTAATCGTTCATAGACACTAGTCTTCACTAAATTCTTGTAGTT
>JAFMKX010000030.1:2606-13219 GCA_017852615.1 Pontimonas sp.
CGCCTGTCACCGGTTAGAGAGAGCTGACGTCGAGCGGGATTCCCGGACCAAACGTCGTCGACACAGCAGCTTTTTGGATGTAGCGACCCTTGGAAGCTGAAGGCTTCAGGCGCTGAATCTCTTCGAAAGCGGCTTTGAAGTTATCCATCAAAGCATCTTCGGCGAAGCTGGCTTTGCCGATCACAAAGTGCATGTTCGCGTGCTTATCAAGTTTGAACTCGATCTTTCCACCCTTGATATCGGCAACTGCCTTACCCACATCAGGCGTGACAGTTCCCGTCTTGGGGTTGGGCATGAGGCCACGGGGGCCGAGAACCTTACCGAGCGTTCCCACCTTGCCCATGAGTTCAGGGGTTGAGACGGCGGAGTCGAAGTTGGTGTAACCACCTGAGACCTTCTCGATCAATTCATCGCCACCGACCTCATCAGCACCAGCAGCGAGAGCTGCCTCGGCTGCTGGGCCTGTTGCGAAAACGATGACGCGAGCAGTCTTACCCGTTCCGTGAGGAAGGCTGACTGTTCCGCGAACTAACTGATCTGCTTTGCGCTGGTCAACACCAAGCTTGAGTGCGACCTCGACCGTTGAATCAAACTTCTTCGACGAGGTCTTCTTGGCCAAAGCGAGTGCTTCGCTTGGCTGATAAAAGTGGCCTTCACTGAGCAGCTGGGCTGCTTCGCGGTATGCCTTGGATTTTTGTGCCATGTTCGTATCTCCCATGCTGAGGTCGCGGTAGTTGAGCGTGGCCCGCTCTCCCGCTGAAAAAGGTTGTCTTAGCCGACGGTAATGCCCATGCTGCGGGCAGTACCTTCGATGATTTTGGCGGCAGCTTCAATGTCATTGGCATTGAGATCAGATTGCTTCTGTTCCGCAATTTGACGAACCTGCTCGGGGGTGATGTTGGCGACCTTGTCAGTGTGAGGGGTTCCTGAACCCTTCTTCACACCAGCAGCCTTTTTGATCAGTTCTGCCGCGGGAGGGGTCTTCAAGACAAACGTGAAGGACCGATCCTCATAGACCGAAATCTCGACGGGAACAACGTTTCCGCGCTGAGATTCTGTGGCCTGGTTATACGCGTTGCAGAACTCCATGATGTTCACACCGTGCTGACCCAAAGCCGGACCCACAGGGGGTGCGGGGTTGGCAGCGCCGGCTTGAATTTGGAGCTTGATTAAGCCCACAACTTTCTTTGCCATTACTTTTCCTTTTCTTATCGTGCAGAACTAAAGTTCTGCGCTCCCGCGGAATCGGCCATCCCGAAACGCGGTGGGTGTTACTAGAGCTTGGTGACCTGATCGAAACCCAGTTCAACAGGGGTTTCGCGTTCAAACAGGGATACCAGCACCGTGAGCTTACCGCTTTCTGGCTTGATTTCGTTAATGGTTCCTGGCAAACCAGCAAACGAACCTTCCTTGATGGTGATGGTTTCCCCCACCTCAAAGTCGACCTCAGCTGGCAACATGCGAGAAACGCCGCCACCGACCGACACTGCTTGGCCCTTGATGGGGGCAACGTCCGCCACAGGGACAGTGGATTTCAGCATTTGGAATGCTTCTTCAAAGCGCAGTGGGGTGGGGTTGTGGGCGTTGCCCACGAACCCTGTCACACCTGGGGTGTGGCGAACAGTCGACCAGCTGTCTTCGTTAAGGTCCATCCGCACCAATACGTAGCTGGGGATACGAACCCTGGTGACCAGCTTGCGCTGACCACTCTTAATTTCGACAACATCTTCCATGGGGACCTGAACCTCGAAAATGAACTCTTCCATTCCCAACGAGGTACGTCGGTTTTCAATGTTCTGACGAACGCGCTTTTCAAAACCTGCATAGGAGTGAACGACGTACCATTTGCCGGGCTTGCGGCGAAGCTCGCTGCGGAATTCGGCGTAGGGGTCTTCTTCTTCCGAAGCGCTCTCTTGAGAGACCATGGCGGCTTCGTCCTCGGTTGCTTCGGCAGCAGCGTCGGCTTCCGCGGAGGAATCCACGTCTAAGGCATCGTTGACAACAGCGTCTGCTTGAGCATCAGGAGCGCTTTCCCAGGACTCCAACGCTTCCTCAACGTTCACTTCGGCGTCGTCCACAATGTGCATGGCCTGGTGCTCAGCAGAGTCCACCGAGCTTTCTTGCTCAGCAAGAGTCATGCCCTCCTGCGCTTCATCCTCCTCCGAAGACTGCTCGGCAGCCGTTGCGAGGTCGATGTCACTGGATTTATCTTCAGACACTGTTTTCTCTTCCTTGTTCATTCCTGATTTAGCCAAAAAGGCTTCGGCCATCGCCAAATATCCACGACACTCCCCAGCCAAAGAAAATGTCCAACACCGACACAAAAGCCATCATGATCACCACAAACACCAGAACAACCAACGTGTAGTTGACCAGTTCTTTTCGGGTGGGGGTGACAACTTTGCTGAGCTCATCGAGAACCTGGCGAATAAAGAGCACCATCCGCGCCCATACTCCGCGACGCGAGTCGCGGTCTGCTTTTGCCTTGTTGACAATGTCATTGCCGGACTCATCTGCTGGGTTTGTTGCCACGATGATCCTTCACTCTTGGGGTGTTTGTGACTTGTTACGGCGTAACAAGTTCGCAGGGCGGACAGGACTCGAACCTGCAACCTGCGGTTTTGGAGACCGCTGCTCTACCAATTGAGCCACCGCCCTAGGGTCCGAAATCCACGCCTAGGGGCCTTGGCGAATCCATCCAACACGGGTCTTCTGGGCACAGCAAAGCTTGGCAGATTTCAACCACCTGTTGACCAGTGTAGGCGGGCCATAGAGCATATGCAAAGGCGTCTCAAAAATTAGTGCCGGGGCTGTGTACCCTGAAGGGGTGAGCGATACTTCCCGCGGTATTTCCCAGCGCATCTTGTCCATTGCTGAATCAGCCACACTCAAAGTGGACGCCAAAGCCAAGGCGCTCAAAGCACAGGGGCGGCCCATCATCAGCTTCGCCGCCGGTGAACCCGATTTTGCAACTCCCCCCCATGTGGTGGAAGCCGCATTAGCTGCTGTTCGAGACCCAGCAAATCATCGCTACACCCCAGCGGCTGGCCTACCGATACTGCGCGAAGCCATTGCGGCCAAAACTGCACGAGACAGCGGTTGGGCTGTCTCTCCCAGCCAGGTGGTCGTCACCAATGGCGGGAAACAGGCCGTCTATCAAGCCTGTGCAACCTTGCTTGACCCAGGCGATGAGGTGCTTCTCCCCGCGCCCTACTGGACGACCTATCCCGAAGCAATCGCGCTGGCTGGTGGTATTCCGGTGGAAGTTTTTGCCGGGGCTGATCAGGATTACAAAGTCACGGTTGCTCAATTGGAAGCAGCAAGAACCAACAAAACCAAAGCTCTTTTCTTTGTCTCTCCTTCCAACCCGACCGGTGCCGTCATGAGTTTTGAAGAAACCAAAGCCATCGGGGAATGGGCTACCGAGCACGGTATTTGGGTGATTGCCGATGAGATTTATCAAAACCTGGTCTATGAACCAGGAATGGACCACGCAGTGTCTATCGTGGAAGCTGCGCCCGGGGTCGCTGATCGCTGCATCGCGGTCAACGGAGTGGCCAAGACCTATGCCATGACAGGGTGGCGCTTGGGGTGGATGGTGGGTCCTCAAGACGCCATTAATGCAGCCTCCAACCTGCAATCTCACCTCTCGAGCAATGTCTCCAACATTTCTCAAATGGCCGCGTTGGCAGCGCTGACCGGGGATCAAAGCGATGCGTTAGCGATGCGAGAGGCGTTTAATGCTCGTCGTCACGCCATTGTTTCCGGGCTCAATGCCATAGATGGCATCGTGTGTCCCGAGCCGATGGGGGCGTTCTACGTGTATCCGGATGTTCGAGGCTTACTGGGGAAGCAATGGGCCGGCACGACGCCAACCACCAGTTTGGAACTTGCCGATTTAATCCTCGAGCAGTGCGAAGTTGCCGCTGTTCCCGGCGAAGCATTTGGTCCCAGCGGGTATTTGCGCTTTAGCTACGCGCTGGGAGATAAAGACCTCGCCGAGGGAATCGCCAGGCTCCAAGCCTTCTTTAGCGGCTAGCCACCAACCGGAACGGCTTAGAGCTCCACCCCTACCAAAGTGGGCTCCGGTTCTAAGAAGATGCCGGTGGCATTAGCCACAGTGGTCACCACATACCTCGCTAGCTCAGCAATGTCTTCGCAGCGAGCCCCGCCACGATTCGTGATGGCTAACGCGTGCTTGCTCGATATTGCTGCCTGAGAACCAGGCAGAGAAAACCCTTTAGTAATCCCCGAGTGCTCAATTAGCCAGGCAGCACTGAGTTTCATCATCGCGTCCTCCCCGCCAAGGGAAGGCAAGTCAACTGATTCCCCTGCCCCCAAGGAAACAACCACGTCCTGGGGTTCAGGCCCCACGAGCCACCGTGGTGCAGTAGCCGGTAATTTCAAGGCGACCTTTTCCGAGACGATGGGGTTGAGGAAAAAAGATCCAGAGCTTACGGAATCAGGATCCTCTGGTGAGAGCACCATTCCTTTAGAGGACCGAAGTGCCAACACTGCACTGCGCACCTTCGCCAGTGGAGCCCTCTGACCAACCTCCACTCCCAAGGCGCTGGCGAGTTGGTCATAAAGGATCGGAATACTAAGTCCCTCGTCAGAGGGCTCTAGGGCAAATGTCACACCCAACACGATGCCGCGAAGCACACCCGTTTTGAGTGCGCTGGTGCGAAGTCCCAATCCAAGTTCTGTGGCGGGAATCGTGATGCGCTCACCCGAGGGGTATTCCAAAAAATCAATAGAAACAACAGTCTCAGCGATCTCTGCTCCATAGGCACCCACGTTTTGCACAATGGACGCCCCCACACTTCCCGGTATTCCGCTCAGTGTCTCCAAACCCCTCACACCCTGAGCCAGGGTGTGAGCAACAAAGCCATCCCAGTCTTCGCCCGCTTCAGCGTGAATTGTCACGGTGTGACCACGCGCCTTTTTCACGGTTACCCCCCGCGTGGCTATGTGGATTACCGCGACCTCGGAAGGCTCATCGCTGACGACCAGATTGGAGCCACCTCCAATGGCCATCCAGGCCTTGCCAGAGCGCCATATCTCGTGTGCCCCCGCGACAAGCGAACTTGTGGTGCTGAAGTGGTGATAATCACTAATCGGTCCCCCCACACGCATCGTGGTCAGGTCCGCAAAACTGATCACAGCGTAGACACCACGGCAATCGCCTTGCCCAGTACTGTCGTTCCCTCGTCGTTGGTCACCCGAAGCGCCAGCGTGGCAGATTCCTCCGGTGCTTCGCCAAGGCTGTGCAGGGTCACCGACACGGTCACACCTGCAGAACCGGTGAGAGGGACATATACGGGTTTGGTGAAGCGAACTTGATAGCTGGTCACCATAGCTTTTCCTGCCAGCCAGGACGTGACGGGGGCAATCGCTAGACCCATGGTCAGCATGCCGTGAGCCAACACCCCATCTAGACCAACAGATTGGGCGACATCATCGCGGTAGTGAATCGGATTAAAGTCCCCCGACGCACCCGCGTAGCGCACCAGTGACTCCCGCGTGAGATAAATTGTTTCGTTGGCTACTTCATCACCAACGGCGAATGTTGACCAGGGCGTGCCACTCATGCCGCGTCCTCCCCAGCTCGAACCACAAGCGTCGACACTGCTGTCACGACAAGCTCGCCCTCCAGGGTCGACATTGCTGTTTCGGAGGTGACCATCGAGTGCCCACCAAGGCTTTGAACTTTGGTCACGGTGAGCTGACCCACCAACTCATCTCCTGCCACAACGAGACGTTGATAATCAAACTTTTGATCACCGTGGACCACCCGAGAAAAATCGATATTGGCTTCGGGGTGGGCTAGCAGCTGGTGAAGGGTTGCCTCTTGAATCACCACGGGAAACGTGGGTGGGGCTACAACATCCGCAAAGCCTAGGTTGCGCGCATAATTCACGTCGTGATGCAGCGGGTCGAAAGCCATCACTGCACGAGCGAACTCGCGCACTTTTTCTCTTCCGACTACATAAGAGGGAGTCGGTTCAAACACCAGATTGACCAGGTCGGGATTGACACTCATGGTTTTAGTCTATTGAGCACCCTTAGAAGAGTGTGGACCCGACGAGGCGATCAAACATGTCCCTGGCGCGCACCTTGTCCGATTTTGTTGCTGCGGATAAGTGAACCTTTGCCATGGTCTGGAGGGCGATAACCGCGTGGTGGGCGCGAAGCAGCGACTCATCGTCGTGGCTCATCTCGCGGTCATAACCACTTAAAAAGGCCACCTTCAGACTTGGATCAATACGCCAATAATCGTGCTCCAACGCGAAAGCATCAACAATCCATGGGTCGTATTCACTCATCCCAAAATCGATCAACCGGACATGCCCTCCGGAATCAACCATCCAATTTCCGGGATGATTGTCGCGGTGAGTGGGAACAAGACTGACCTGATGAATATCCATCGCTCGGGCAATCACGACTCTCGCTTCGGATAACAGAGCTGAATCCACCACATGCTCGAGCCGAGAAGCGGCTTCTTCAAACCTCGCTGCACATTGCCTTGCGAATTGGTCCGAAATCACCGGAGGAGCTGATTCGTGAAGGGTCCGAATGAGTGCGCCGGCGCGATAGTGGACCAAGGGGTCCCATGCTGATTCGCTCAATGACGCAGCTTCGCCAGCCACCTCAGAAATGAGGACCATCTGAAGCGCCTCGTCGCTATCAATTAACTTTGGCGCATCCGATCCCAATGCCGGGGTATAGGTCGTGAGGGCAATCAATTCCCTTTGGTAATCAGGGGTATCTCGATACCACTTCACAAAACAGGTGTCACCAGACCTGGTGGCGATTCGTAGCAAGCGACCGGTGTTCGGCCTGGGGGAGCGATCTTCGACTACATCAACGGGACCGAGGGTGCGATGGACACGATCGAGTACTTCGGCCTCGGAGGAAAGCCCCGGGCGTCTGCTCGTTATCGTGCGCACAACTGTCCCCTACCCACTCTTGGCAATGAAAAACCCCCGCCCACGCAACATGGTGGTCAGGGGTTTTTACAAGCTCATGTAATTACTGGCAGCTGTCGCACTGGAGCAGATCCATGGGATCTACCGGTACTGCGTAGCCTCCAACGTTATCTTCATTCATGGTGGCCTCCTTAACTTTGCTCCGACGCTTTATGCCGGACCACCACTATATACCGGTAATAACAATCCTGTCATTACCCCATATGTTGTGGTCTCGGCGTGTCGATTAATCACCCTAAACGAGACCACTGACCCAGGCCACAGGGAATTGCCCCTTACATTCAGGCCCAGCGTCATCACCCAGCACTTATCTGAGAGGTTTCCCAGTGCAAAGCACTCTAAAGTTTGACCAAGAGAAACACACACAATGGAGGAAACATGTCCAAGGTTGTTTTGGAAGCCGGCAACAAAGCCCCCGCTTTTTCCTTGAGCGACAAGGACGGCAACACGGTGTCCTTGTCTGACTTCACGGGCACAAAGGTCATCATCTACTTTTATCCCGCGGCGAGTACCCCGGGATGCACCACACAGGCATGTGACTTCCGCGACAACATGGCCTCGCTGACCTCCGCCGGCTATGTCGTCCTGGGGGTCTCTAAAGATGACCTTCCGGCTCTGCAGAAATTTGCCACCAACGAGAACTTGGCGTTCCCACTCCTGAGCGATAAGGACCTCGCAGTTCACCACGCCTACGGGGCCTTTGGTGAAAAATCGATGTATGGCAAGACCGTCAACGGTGTCTTGAGATCCACCTTTGTCGTGGACGAGTCAGGCAACCTAGAACACGCCCTCTACAACGTCAAAGCAACTGGCCATGTCGCAGGCCTTCGGAAGAAGCTGGGTCTCGACCACTAGAAGGGGCTTACTGGTACACCCCCCGGGACTTGAACCCGGAACCCACTGATTAAGAGTCAGTTGCTCTGCCAATTGAGCTAGAGGTGCTTGGAGCTGTTAAGCGTATAACAGTTCCGTAGCGGGGGCGGGGCTCGAACCCGCGACCTCACGATTATGAGCCGTGCGCTCTGACCAGCTGAGCTACCCCGCCGCGTGACTGGATGTTAGACATCCGAGCCCCGAGTCAGGATTGAACTGACGACCCCTTCCTTACCATGGAAGTGCTCTACCACTGAGCTATCGGGGCAGGCCCACCAGTGGCAGGACCAAGCCCTGAGATTAGCACCTCAGCGGGCTCACCAGCAAACGGTTCACCCTCTTTGCCCCTCCGAGCGCAACCGGTTGCTTAAAGTTAAAATCCGATTAGGGTTATACCCATGTCTGCGCCCCATTCACTCGTTAATTCGCCTGCTGACTGGTGGCGTCACGCCGTTATCTACCAGGTGTACCCTCGGTCTTTTGCCGATGGGAATGGGGATGGAATTGGCGATTTACCCGGCATAATTCACCGTCTGCCAGACATTGCGGACCTCGGCATAGATGCGATCTGGCTTTCACCTTTCTACACATCGCCTCAGAAAGACGCCGGCTACGACGTGGCGAATTATTGCGATGTGGACCCTGTCTTTGGAACTCTGGCTGATGCTGAGAAATTAATCGACACCGCCCACGATTTGGGTCTTCGCATCATTGTCGACATTGTTCCTAACCACTCTTCAGATCAGCACGAATGGTTCCAGGAGGCCCTTGCGAGTGAGCCTGGTTCGCCCCAACGCGCTCGATACATGTTCCGCGAGGGCAAAGGTGACTCCGGTGAGCTACCCCCAAACAATTGGGAATCAGTGTTTGGTGGCCCTGCATGGACCCGGGTGATCGAATCCGATGGCACACCCGGCCAATGGTATTTGCACCTTTTTGACTCCTCACAACCTGACTTCAATTGGGAGAACCCCGAAGTGTGGGAGATGTTTAGAGGAGTGCTCCGTTTCTGGCTCGATCGAGGAGTAGATGGTTTCCGCGTCGATGTTGCCCATGGTCTTATCAAAGAACAAGGCCTGCCGGATAATGACTATGCGAAAGAAGCGCCACTAGGAAACCGAGGACCCTTCTGGGATCAAGACGGTGTCCACGAGGTGTATCGCGATTGGCACAAGGTCCTCGAAGGCTATGGGCCCGATCGGATGATGTGCGCAGAGGCGTGGGTCCTCCCCCTGGAGAAGATGGCCTGGTACGTCCGGGACGACGAAATGCACCAGGCCTTCAATTTCGGCTATCTCGCCACAGCCTGGGACGCTACCGATTTACGCAACGTCATCAATGAGTCCCTGAGTGCCTTCGGAGGCGTGGGTGGGCCCAGCACTTGGGTGTTGTCCAACCATGACGTTGTTCGCCACGCAAGTCGCATGGGTCTTGATTACCAATCTGAAGGTCAACCCACAGGGATTGGCCCGCTATCACCGAACAAACCTGATGCTGGCCTGGGCCTTGCCCGCGCGCGCGCTGCCAGTGCGCTGATGCTGGCTTTGCCCGGTAGTGCCTATCTGTATCAGGGTGAAGAGCTCGGTCTTCCTGAAGTTATCGACATTCCCGATGAGATGCGGCAAGACCCTACGTTTTTTCGAACTTCAGGCGAGCGCTACGGGCGAGATGGTTGCCGAGTTCCGATTCCCTGGGAAAGCGACACCCCTGCCTTTGGATTCAATGACACGGGGAAAACATGGCTTCCTCAGCCAGACACCTTTTCCTCGCTTGCTAGATCACACCAAGTCGGTGTTGCCACTTCGACCCTGGAGCTCTATCGCAGCGTGATCGAGCTTCGCTCGAAGCACGCCTTGGGCACTGGATCCCTGGAATGGTTGCCTGGCTACCCAGATTCTGTCGTTGCCTTTGTCAACAATGGAGTGGCGATTATCGCTAATGCGGGGGATGGCGATGTAGCGCTACCCGAGGGCGACATCCTGGTCTCCAGTGGCGAGCTGAGCGACAATCTTCTAGGGCCAGATACGACCGCGTGGGTCAAACTCCCCAGCTAGAACGCGTTGGCTTTAAGCCAGGTGAAGGGGTTGACGTATTCCCCTTCGATGCGTATCTCGAAATGCAAATGGGGACCAGTAGAAATACCGGTGTTTCCCACTAAACCAATAAAGTCACCGGCTCGTATCGAATCCCCCACCTGCAGGGGGCTACTATTTCGCTGCATGTGGGCATAGACCGAGAGCACGGTCTGACCATTAATTTCGTGCTCGATGTAGACGTATTGCCCGTACCCGCCACCATATTCCGAAGAGGTGACCGCACCATCGGCAATCGCGAAGATGGGTGAGCCATTGCCCGGAATGAAATCAAGACCGCGGTGATTACTGGAGCAATAACGACACGGGGCAACGCGGTCACCGTAACCCGAGCTAATAGGAACTGCGGTAGGAAAGGGCCACCTAATAGAGCCAATGCCGCTGGTGGAATAGGAAAAGTTTCTACTTCCATACTGGGCTCTCAAGACTTCGGCAAAGGACGTCACACTCCAGGATTCACGCTGCACGCCCACTTGGATCGCCTGAGAGCTTGCCACCGTGAACGATTGTGCGCCCGAGGAGCCCTCTACGTTCTCACCCTCGAGCACAATGGCTGGGTTGATGTCACTGGAGCCATAGAAAACGTTGACCGGAAGCGAGACACCGACGAACAAAAGGCCGGTAGCAATGATGGTTCCCCAACTCAGTGCCCGACGCC
>JAFMKX010000031.1 GCA_017852615.1 Pontimonas sp.
GTGTCCCGCACCATAATCGAGGGCCAAGGCGAGCGAGGACGGTGACGAGTCTTCTAAGGTAACCCTCACCCCTTGGTGAGACAGCGCAAGGCCAATACTGGTGCCGACAAGCCCGGTACCCACAATATGAACACGGGAAAAAGGCGCGTTAGTCATCTCTGTCATCGCCTTGCTCCTTGATGAATACCTGGTCTCGGTATGCCATCGTCAATAGATTGGTAACTTCCACCCTAGTGAGGTCTCGCCAGGCACCAGGCTTCAAGCCACCCAGATGCAGGGGGCCAAACTGGCGGCGGTGTAAATCTTTGACGGGGTGGCCGATTGCTTTGAGCATCCTGCGCACCACACGATTCTTACCCGAATGCAGCACCAGCTCCACGATGCTCATCCCTCGCCTGGGCTCGCCCATGATTTTGGCTTTATCAGCTCGGGCAATGCCATCCTCCAGCTCCACCCCAGCTAGCAGCAGGGCGATCTCACTGGGTGTGACGACGCCTGACACCGTAGCGGTGTAGACCTTGTCAATCTCAAAGGAGGGGTGAGCTAAGCGGTGGGTTACTTCGCCATCGTTGGTCAGCAACAGCAAACCGGACGTGTCGATATCTAATCGACCCACATTGAATACGCGATCGCCAATGTCCTCGACATAGGCGCTGATATCGGGTCGGCCCTGCTCATCCGAGAGAGAACTCACCGTACCTACTGGTTTGTGCAACATCACGTAGCGGGCGTCCACCTTGAGATCTACCACGCTACCGTTAACGGAAATGATGTCGCGCAGAGCGTGAACCCGCATCCCCATTTCGGTGGCAACTTTTCCGTTGACACTGACTCGCCCCATTTGCATGAGCTGTTCCACTCGTCGTCGTGAGGCGACCCCCGCGCGCGCTAGAACCTTTTGTAAGCGCTCCCCATCAGGGTGTTCCTGCTCACTCTGCGTCATGAAAACCCTCCGCGCCGTCATCTAAGAGCGGCGAGAGAGGTGGCAAAGCATCCAAGGACTCCACACCTAACTCCTGGAGCAAGACATCGGTGGTGATATAAAAAATGGCGCCGGTTTCTGGATCCGTGTGAGATTCCTGAATGAGTCCGCGTCCCAGCAGGGTGCGAATCACACTGTCGACGTTCACCGCACGAATAGCCGACACGTGCCCACGGGTGACCGGTTGCTTATAGGCAATGACGGCCAAAGTTTCCAGCGCTGCCGGAGAAAGTTTGGCTGGTTGCTGCTGACTTATCGCATTCGCCACCACCTGGTCGTACGCTTCCCGGACATACATCCGCCAGCCACCACCCACTTCACGTAGCTCAAAGCCTCTCTGGGGTCCTTCGTGCTCGCCGTTGTAATCAGCAACAAGCTCGCCCAGGGCGGACTTCACCTCAGCCACAGGGGCATCCAGGGAGCTTGCCAGCGTTACGACGCTCTGGGGCTCGTCTGCCACCATCATCACGGCCTCAATTTCGCGCAGGAGGTCGCGACGATGTGTGGCAGTGTCCCCCTGTGTTTCGGTCTTAGCGCTCATCGCGAGTCTCGCCTCCCCATTCCTCGCCCAAATGAGCAAGATTTTCATCCCCAAAGTCCTGAGCAACCCATTTCAGGGTCAACTCCCCCAGAGGTTCTAGTTGTTCAAATGTCAGCGCTGCTTCCCGATACAGCTCTAACACCGCGAGAAAGCGCGCCACAATGACGCCACGCTCCGTGACACCGGCAATTAGAGAGCGAAAACTGACCGGTTTGCCCACTTTGAGCAGTGAAATAACGTGGGCTGCCTGCTCACGAATACTGACCAGTGGGGCGTGGAGGTGGTCCAAGCCCAATATCGGTAATTCTTTGGGCGCCATGGCCACCAGGGCCAGTGCGTGAAAATCTTCAACACTCAGCGTCCATTTCAGCTCCGGCACGCTCTCGACAAACTTATTTTCCAGGGGGACCAGGCGAGCGTGTCGGGTACTCTCGCGCTCCAGAGCCTCGCTAAACCAGGTCGAGACTTCTTTGAACGCTCGATACTGCAACAAACGGGCGAAGAGTAGATCTCGGGCTTCAAGTAGCGCCACGTCTTCGGCATCCACGAATTCACCGTGGGGAAGCAATCCCACAATTTTCATATCCAGCAGGGTTGCCGCCACCACCAGGAACTCGCTGGCCGCGTCCAGTTCGGCTGTGCCCTCTAAATCTTTGACGTAACTGAGGAACTCATCGGTCACAGCACCCAGAGAAACCTCGGTGATATCAAGCTCACGCTTTCCAATTAGCGAAAGGAGAAGGTCGAAAGGCCCATCAAAGTTGGCAAGGCTGACTTGAAAACCACTATCACTGAGATGGTTTTCGGAATCTAGCCTCTGGAGCGTCTCAGGCGATGGCGCCACGGGCGACGAGCTCTCTAGCCAGCTGACGATAGGTCTGCGCGCTGGAATGGGCGGGGGCAAATTCGGTAATCGGAACAGCGGCCACCGACGCATCCGGGAACTTCACTGTTCTTCCGATCACAGTGTCCAACACGGTGTCCCCAAATGCTTCCACCACGCGTTCCATGACTTCCTTGGCATGCAGGGTTCGCGCGTCATACATCGTGGCGACAATCCCATCCACCCGGATCGATGGGTTCAAGCGATCGCGCACTTTTTCAATGGTTTCGATCAAGAGCGCGACTCCACGCAGCGCAAAGTACTCGGTTTCTAAGGGGATGAGCACGCCGTGGGCCGCAGTGAGGGCGTTCACGGTCAGCAGACCCAGAGAGGGCTGGCAATCAATCAGAACCACGTCATAGTCGTTGAGGACGGGTTTGAGAACTCTGGCGAGGATTTGTTCACGGGAAATTTCCCCGACCAGGTGAACCTCAGCGGCCGAGAGGTCGATATTGGCAGGGATGACGTGAATACCGGGAATCTTGGTGGGTTGGATGGCCTTGCGAACATCTTTTTCCCGACCCAGTAGCAGGTCATAGATCGTCACCGCATCATGGGTATTGATACCCAAACCAGCCGAGAGCGCTCCTTGGGGATCAAAATCGACCATCAAGACATGGCGACCATATTCCGCGAGGGCGCCACCGAGGCTAATAGTGGTGGTTGTTTTACCCACACCACCTTTTTGATTACACAGGGCAATAACCCGGGCTGGGCCATGGGATTTCAGTGCAGGTGGAACCGGAAATTCGCGCACCGGACGACCGGTGGGTCCCAAAGTCTTTACTGCATCGGCCATAGCTGAAGTCTATCGCGATGGCGTGTGCTGATTTATCTGGCCCGGGGATGAGCGCTGTGATAAACCTCGCGCAACGTATCGATCGTTACCTTCGTGTAAATCTGGGTCGTAGACACCGAAGCGTGGCCCAGTAACTCCTGAACCACCCGAATATCAGCCCCTCCACTAAGCACATGGGTGGCAAAAGAATGCCGCAGGGTATGCGGAGACACTAATCCCTCGAGACCGGCCCGCTTAGCCGCAGATTGCAAAATAAGCCAGGCACTTTGACGCGATAGCGCAGCTCCGCGCACACCCAAAAACACCACGGGGCTTTGCCGTTTCTGGTGCATAGCCATCAGGGGTCTCGCCCGTGTGAGATAGGCATCAAGGGCGGCCCTCGCATAAGACCCAATCGGCACAATGCGTTGTTTCTGGCCTTTTCCGGTGACCTTGACGGTCGCACCAGAGCGCCCCGTGTCATCGACTACGTCATCAATCACCAGAGAAAGTGCTTCAGAAATCCTGGCACCTGACGCGTATAAAAACTCCAACAGCGCTCGGTCTCGCAGCGCCGCTGGGTCATCTCCGATGACCGAATCCACCAAGGCCTGCGCCTGGGTGACACTCAGCGCCTTGGGCAATCGTGCCGGCAGAGACGGTGGCCGAATATCGCTACTGGGATCGAGAGTAACAATATGTTCTTCCACCAGATAACGGTGAAAGTTCTTGATACTGGAGAGTTTCCTCGCCACGGTGGTGGCCACCCCACGCAGTGATGCGACATAGTCGCGGACCAGGTCGGGGGTGATGCCCGATGGGCTCACGACCCCGTGGGTATAAAGAAACTCACGGTAGCGCTCGAGATCGCTTCGATACGCACTGACGGTATTGGCCGATCTCCCCCGCTCTAGGGTGACGTAGCGAATATAGCGAGCAAGCTCCCGCTCGAGATCACTCAGCGGTCTAGGTGACTCGGATTTAGGCTCGAGCGACATAAGCGGCAAGCAATGCGGTCACAGCAATCTGGTTTTTGATTTTCCCTGTAATGGCTGCCTCAACGGCAGTTGCGAGGGGAACAAAGCGCATTTCGAGATCAGCTTCCTCGCCGGTGCGCACATAATTGTGTTCTTTGGCCGAGAGGCCGGTGGCGACATAAATATGAATGAACTCATTCGATCCACCCGGGGTGGTGTTGAGAGTGGTGAGAAACTCCCAGTGCGACGCTTCCAGGTCGGCTTCTTCCAGCAGTTCGCGTTTCCCGCACTCCAGCGGGTCTTCGCCTGGAATATCCAATAAACCAGCCGGTATTTCCCAATTGATCGTGCGAATAGCGTGACGATATTGGCGAATCATCATGACTTCGTCTTGTTGGTTCAGGGCAACGATGGCTACCGCACCGGTGTGGTCAACGTAATCACGCGAGAGAACTTCGTCGTGATAATCAAAGGTGTCTCGCACCACGTTCCAGATTGCACCCTCATAGACAAGCTCGGTGTGTGACACCGGCAAAGCAAGAGGCTCATCCTCTGGCACGAAGGCCGCCATGGTTAGTTGGCCTGGTCGGACACGGCAAAGAGTGCCGAGGAATCGTGCCGCTCGAGCGCAGCCGCCACGAGACCGGCAAAAAGCGGATGAGCACGATTAGGCCTGGATCGAAGCTCTGGGTGAGCCTGGGTTGCCACATAGAACGGGTGAACGTCCTTGGGTAACTCCACAAATTCCACGAGGGACCCATCTGGTGATGTTCCAGAGAACACTAAGCCAGCCGCCGCAATCTGCTCGCGGTACGCGTTATTAACCTCAAAGCGGTGACGGTGGCGCTCCTCAATGGAATCAGCCCCATACAAGCTCGCCACAATGGATCCCTTGGTCAGGGAAGCTTCATAGAGGCCAAGCCTCATCGTTCCGCCTAAGTCACCGTTACCGGAGACGATATCGGCCTGCTGCTCCATGGTCGCAATCACCGGATGCGCACACTCGGGGTCAAATTCACTACTGGAAGCTCCTGCAAGACCGGCGACATTGCGGGCATATTCAATCACCATGCACTGCAAGCCAAGGCACAGGCCCAACGTGGGGATGTTGTTTTCTCGGGCGTAGGTCAAGGCACCCACTTTGCCTTCAATCCCTCGAATCCCAAATCCACCAGGGACACAAATCCCATCCACATCACTCAGTGCTTTTTCGGCGCCCTCCGGGGTGTCGCACTCATCACTAACAATCCATTTCAGCTCGACCTTGGTCGAGTGAGTGAACCCACCGGATCGGATAGCTTCACTCACCGAGAGATAGGCATCAGGCAAATCAATATATTTACCCACGACACCGATGGTGACGTGGTGTTGGGGGTGATGCACGGCATCAAGTAAGTCTTTCCACCCATCCCAGACCATTTCTCCAGCGGTCATATCCAGGTGGTCGATGATGTAGTCATCAAGGTCTTGGCTGTGCAGCAACGAAGGGATGTCATAGATGCTTCCCACATCGACCGCATTGACGACCGCTGCTTCATCCACATCACACATCAGAGCAATCTTGCGCCGATTAGCGGCCTCCACCGGGCGATCGCTTCGCAGCACCAACGCATCGGGTTGAATACCGATCGAGCGCAGCATCGCCACCGAGTGTTGGGTGGGCTTGGTTTTCTGCTCGCCCGATGCGCCCATGTAGGGAACGAGCGAAACGTGGACAAAGAACACGTTGCTGCGGCCCAACTCATGACGAATTTGACGAGCTGCCTCAATAAAAGGCTGGCTCTCAATATCGCCCACCGTGCCACCAATTTCCGTGATGATCACATCGGGGCGAGGGTCCTGGTGAGCCTGGAGTCGCATCCGTCGCTTAATTTCATCCGTGATGTGCGGGATGACCTGAACGGTGTCACCCAGGTATTCGCCACGGCGTTCTTTGGAAATAACTTCTTGATAGACCTGACCCGTTGTGACGTTGGCCGCCTGGCTGAGATTCACATCCAAGAAGCGTTCGTAGTGGCCAATATCTAAGTCGGTTTCGGCGCCATCGTCGGTGACAAACACTTCACCGTGTTGGAAAGGATTCATGGTGCCGGGATCCACGTTCAAATAGGGATCCAACTTCTGCATCACCACATGAAGTCCACGACCAGAGAGAAGGTTGCCTAGCGAGGCTGCGGTCAAACCTTTTCCGAGAGAGGAGACCACCCCACCAGTCACAAAAATGTGTTTGGTGAGTTTAGATTCTTGGTCTACCTGGTTCTTCCCCACGGAGTTCAAGAGTAACTGGTTAGACCCAGTCCTAGCGACGACTCACCGAATGAGTTTTCTCAATCAGCTCTCGAGCATGAGAAAGTGCGGTTTGAGAGTCCTCCATGCCACCGAGCATCCGCGCCAGTTCCGATACCCGCTCTTCACCCTCGAGCACGGCAACACTGGACGTGGTCACTTCACCCAAGGTGTCCTTGACGACCCGGAGGTGATTATTGGCAAACGCTGCCACTTGGGCCAGGTGTGTGACCACAATCACCTGGGACGTATGCGAGAGCGCATCGAGCCTGCGGCCAATTTCTAGCGCACTGGCACCGCCCACCCCCGCGTCAACTTCATCAAACACAAAGGTGGGTACAGGATCAGAGCCAGCGATGACAACTTCCAAGGCCAACATCACCCGCGAGAGCTCACCACCGGAGGCCCCTTTGCCCAACGCCACAGGATCTGCACCCTGATGAGCAGCTAAGAGTAGTTGCACCTGATCCGCCCCGTGAGCGTGAAGAACATCCTCGGTGATGACACGAACATGCAGGGAAGCTGTGGGCATCGCTAACGCAGCGAGCTCCTGGGTCACAGCGCTAGAGAGGGTCTCCCCCGCTCTCGAGCGCATCTCCGAGAGCTGGGCAGCGAGCTTCTGCGCCCGCTGGTGCGCATCCTCCACCTGGTCATCCAGCGTTTCAAGCGCTTCACTATCTTGATCGAGTTCTAAGAGCCGGTCGCTACCGCTTCGTTGATATTCCACGACGTCATCCAGGGTGGGGCCATATCGTCGCATGAGAGCCGTAATGGCCGATAAACGCTCGTGAGTTTGCTCAAGGGACATCGCACCATCGGAATCAAGGCCGGCGAGATAACCAGCAATAGCACCCGCCGTTTCCCGAAGTTGATACGAGGCATCAGCAAGTTGTGTGCGCAGCGGCTCAAGGCTTTGATCGAAACTCACCACGCGATCCAGCGCCTTCAGTGCTTGATCCACCAGGGATTGAGCATCCACGGGGTCCAACGACGATTCATCCGCTGCCAAGGCTTGTTTAGCCATCGCGGCGGCCTGGCGCAGATCCTCTTGGTTGGTCAACCGAGTCACGGTGTCGCTAAGACTTTTATCCTCACCGCTGAGCGGCGCGATGGCCTCGATTTCTGCCAGGGCACGGCGCACCTCTTCGGCCTCCGTGGCGCGTGCATCACTCTGGGTGCGCAAGCGATCGCGTCGCTCGCTCAGGGAAACGAAGTCTGCAAAAGCTTCCTGATATTGATCGAGCACGCGCGCAAGCTCTGGACCAGCAAAACGATCCAGGGCTTCCCGCTGAGCAGTTTCTGATTTCAAACGGATTTGATCACTTTGTCCGTGAATGACAACCAAGTGCTCAGCCAACTCCGACAAGGCAGACACGGGAGCGCTTCGGCCCCCCACGAGTGCGCGCGATCGACCTTCCGAGTGAACCTCCCTGGCTAAGACCAGCTCGCCATCGTCGATCGCAGCACCCAGCTCTGAGGCTCGCTCCATTACGTCTGGTTCATTTCCCACCGAGAAACGCCCCTCGACCCAGGTCGAAGATTTCCCCTGGCGAACCCTGGTGGCATCTGCCCGGGTGCCGAGCAATAACCCCAGAGCGGTCACCACCATCGTCTTGCCAGCGCCTGTCTCGCCCGTGACCACCGTGAGGCCTGGGCCCAGGGGTAATCGGGCTTCACTGATCACACCGAGATCAGTAATGGTGATGTCGATAATCACGCGCTACCCCTTCCCCGGCCCCCGCCAGCCCGTGACTGGCAAGGAAAATTTCTGCACTAAACGATCGGTAAACGGACCCGAATGCAACCGTGCCAAACGCACCGGATTTTTGCTTCGTCTGGCTTCAACACGAGCCCCCGGGGCAATATCAATTCCTCGTCGGCCATCGCACCACAATACGGCGGATGCTTGCGAGCGCTCCAACAGTTCCACAGCCATCACCGAATCAGGGCCCACCACGAGTGGCCTGGCGAAGAGGGCGTGAGCAGACAGGGGAACCATCAACAGTGCCTCTACTCCCGGCCACACCACAGGCCCCCCTGCGGAAAAGGAATATGCCGTTGAACCGGTGGGGGTGGCCATCACCACTCCATCGGCGCCAAAAGTAGAGATAGGACGCGAGTCCACTTCTAAGGCCACTTCGATCATGCGTGCCCGCGATGCCTTCTCGATGGTCGCTTCGTTGATCGCAAAGGTGCTAAAAATTTCTTTGCCGCCCTCGAATACGGCGACATCCAACACGAGACGGGATTCCACTTCATACTCACCAGCGAGTGCTTGAGCGATAGTCCACGTGAGGTCATCGCGTTCACTTTCGGCCAAAAAGCCCACATGTCCAAGGTTGACGCCCAAGAGTGGGGCAGGTGATCCTCGAGTGAGCTCGGCAGCGCCCAAAATAGTGCCATCTCCACCCAGGACAATGGTGAGCTCAAGATCAGCAAGCGATACCTGGTCGCCCAGGGTGAGAAAATCACCCTCCAGGTGTTGGGCCAGTGACTCTTGTTGGCTGGGGGCTAATACCGGAGTGAGACCAGCCGCGTGAAGTGCGCGGCACACTTCCCCCGCCGCCGCCACAGCATCGCTTCGCCCGGTGTGGGCGAGCACGAGCATGTGCCGAGTCTTCATGTCACTACCTTCAAGCTAGGGATGCGTCAGCAAGTGAACCTGCTGTGACCATTGTGTCGGATTCCGCCCGAGTGTGGGGCTCAGCCAACACAGGTACTCCTGATTGCCCCCTTCGCCCGTGATGGGCGAGGCCATCACACCGTGGCACGAGAGCCCCTGGGTTGCCGCGTGTTCGAGAACTGACATCACTGCCGCCTCGTGGTCATCGCGGTCATAAACCAAACCCCCCTGAACTTTGGTGCGCCCCACCTCAAATTGTGGCTTCACCAACACAATCCACCCTGCGTCGCCAATCGCTGCTCGAACGGGGGCAATAATCTGCGTCAGGGACACAAAACTCAGATCCGCAACCACCCACTGCGGAGACACTCCCACTTGTTCCTGCCACCAGGTAGCGTCCATCAAACGAGCGTTGATTCCTTCAAAGGATTCCACTCGCGAATCCGCGGCCAAGCGGGGATGTAGCTGCCCATGCCCCACATCGAGCGCTATGACCCTGGTCGCACCGTTATCCAGCGCAACTTGGGTGAATCCACCTGTGGAGGCTCCAAGGTCTAACACGCAGCATCCCTCTAACTCAAGGCTCCATTGCTCCAGAGCCGCCTTGAGTTTGTGGGCGCCGCGCCCCACATAATCAGCACCACCGTCACGGGTGAGAACGTCATCGTCGCTGACCCTGTGCGACACACTCAGCACTAGCTGGCCATTAACACGAACATCACCGGCGCGAATACGTCGTTGGGCCTTAGTGCGGGTTTCTGCCAAACCCCGGGATACCACGGCGGTATCCAAGCGTTGCTTGGTCACGGGGAATCGGGGGAATCCAACATGTCCTTAACCTTGTCAAATACCGCACCCAATTCATCAGCGCGCTCCGCCAAGGGCAAAGCAGCAATGCGCTCGAGTTCTGCTGAGAAATCTTCCATCGGTGCGTTAGTCATGCCTTCGAATATATCTGGGGATCGACATCTAAACCGAAAATCTTCAAACCCGAATCGTGAATGATGATCGCACCAGCTCTGATTAAATCAATATCAGCGCCTTTCCTCGCCACCCGAACCACGTTGTCCTTACGGCGCACCACGGCCTTGCCCACCTCCACAGTGACGACACCGTCACTGTCTTCGGTGGTAACACTCACGGGATAGGGCTTGTGGAGGTCACGAAGGTCTTCCAAAACAAAATCTGGTCGCATGCTGGCATCACAGGCGAGCAAAGTCTTAGCGGTGTCGATGCCCGTGAGGACTAATGCAGAAGCCATGCCCGCTCGCCGCGCACCCAGAATGTCCGTATCTAACCGGTCGCCAATCATGAGTGCCCCGCCGTGGTGGGTAAAGCGCTCCTGCGCCACATCAAAGATTTCTTTTTCGGGCTTCCCCGCGAATGTTGCCAGGCGCCCCACCGCTAGGTGCACGGCAGAAACCAACGCACCATTTCCTGGGGCAATGCCCCCTTCCAAGGGAATGGTCCAATCTGTGTTGGTAGCGACCCAGGGAATATCACTGCGCTGCAAAGCAAACGATGCTTGAGCAAGATCGCCCCACGCAACCTCCGGGGAAAAACCCTGGACTACCGCATCGGGCCTGTCATCAGCACTTCGGGTAATCCGAAACCCACAACGCTCCACTTCCTCGCTGAGACCCTTGCCCCCGACTACCAGGACCAGTGAACCCGCTGGGATAAGGCGCGCCAGCAGGCGAAGTGCCGCTTGCGGCGAGGTGACCACGTCGTGGGCTTCGGTGGGTAAACCCAGGGAAGTGATGTGAGCGGCAACCTCGCTGGGTGTACGCGAGGCGTTATTGGTCACATACCCAAGCTGAGCCGATTTCGCTGCCTTAGACAGCGATTCGATGGCATGAGCAATGGGATGGGGACCTTGATACAACACCCCATCAAGGTCAGCCAGTATCAGGTCAATGCCCGAAAGCGGAGTGGCCTTCGCCATTACGGGCCATCCACCGGCATTTCGAGGGGTTCTTCCATCACCACAACGGTGTCCTCCTCGGCCTCGTCCCCGCGAGCATCAGCCAGGGCCGCTGCGGCGATATCCGCCCGCTTACCCCAGATTTCCGCTTCTTCTAAGCGTCCTAGCTCCTCCAATACGATGGCATAGGAATCAAATAGCGCAGGAGAAAAAGAATAGGCAAGATCGGGTTTGAGCTGAGGGATTTCTAACTCTCCCAACGCCAGGTCAGCTCGTCCCATATCCAAGCGTGCACCCGAGCGCGCAATCGCTAGCTCCACTTGAACAGCAACTGGCAGCGTGGAGCGGTCAACATCAGCAGCTAATTCCAAGGCCCGATCCGGGCGCCCCAGACCTCGCTCACAATCGACCATGAGGGGCAATTGTTCGTGAGAACCCGAGAGCCTTCGATAGGTGCGAAGCTCTCGCAGAGCAAGAGCAAAATTCCCGGTCAAATAACTGGTGATTCCGACTGTTTCGCGCACGACTGGCACTCGACCAGCACGTCGAGCTGCTGCCAAGGCATGACGGTGGGCCCGCTCAGGGTCGTCATCCACGACGCGAGAAGCCATGACCAAATGCCCAGCAACCCATTCCGCGTTTTCTTTCGTTAACGCCTTCAGCTCGCGCCAAGCGGCTTTGTCTAATTCCGAGGGAGTAACATCCTCATCCACTACGGGATCGTCATGGCGAGGAACATTCTCGTCATTCTCGCGCCGATCACTGCGCTGCTCACGGGGTGGACGATCTGACCAAGGCCGATCCCCGCCGGACCTCTCGGCACCAGGCCTGTCAGACCTTGGCCTATCAGTCCTGGGTCTCTCAGACCTGGGCCGATCGGAACCAGGCTTGTCGAAACTACGACGTTCGCTCTGCGGTCTCTCGGAACCAGGGCGATCGGAGCGTGAGCTATCCGAGCGCGGTCGCTCATCGCGGGAGGGGCGACCCCAGCTTCGCTCTGCGCGAGGCTGGTCGCGCCTATTCTGATCGCTTCCAGAGCCTTCCCTGGAGCTTCGATCGCTGCGGGGCCGGTCATCTCGACGGCGATCACCGCTGCCAAAGGACCCCCTGGGCCTCTCTGTCCCACCCTCGCGCGGTGGCCTAGCGCCTGAGCGGGGGGCATCGGATCGAGAACTATCGCCGCGAGAAGAATCCCCACGCGAACGACCGCTCCCGCCTCCCTGCGAAGAAGGTTTCCGGGGTCCCCGATTCTTGCCAGGGTCACCTGGGCGCCCGGATCGCTCCGGTTTGCTCGGTCTGTCGTTGTCTGTCATCGATGTCCTTGTTAACGCAAAATGGCCACCCTTGCGGGTGGCCATTTCACAAAGAAGTCCGGCGGTGTCCTACTCTCCCACGAGGTCCCCCTCGCAGTACCATCGGCGCTGAAGGTCTTAGCTTCCGGGTTCGGAATGTAACCGGGCGTTTCCCCTTCGCTATGGCCGCCGAAACACTATTGATTTATCAGTCTGAGGGCAACCAGAGTTATCTGGTTGCCGATCGGTTCTCGACCGTAAATCGAGAACCACAAAGTGGACGCGAGCACCACTCATGTGGTGTCAAGTTATCGGCTTATTAGTACCGGTCAGCTGCATGGGTCTTTAGTCCCCACTTCCACATCCGGCCTATCAACCCAGTCGTCTACTGGGAGCCTCTCGCCCCGAAGGGCATGGAAATCTCATCTTGAGGCCGGCTTCCCGCTTAGATGCTTTCAGCGGTTATCCATCCCGAACGTAGCTAATCAGCGGTGCCCTTGGCAGGACAACTGACACACCAGAGGTTCGTCCAACCCGGTCCTCTCGTACTAGGGTCAGATCCTCTCAAATTTCCAACGCGCGCAGCGGATAGGGACCGAACTGTCTCACGACGTTCTAAACCCAGCTCGCGTACCGCTTTAATGGGCGAACAGCCCAACCCTTGGGACCTACTCCAGCCCCAGGATGCGACGAGCCGACATCGAGGTGCCAAACCATGCCGTCGA
>JAFMKX010000032.1:0-3031 GCA_017852615.1 Pontimonas sp.
TAGAAATCAAATCGCAAGGCTTGAAGACCCGGATACACGGCAAAAATAACGGTGACCGGCAGAATCAGTAGCACCATAGGGACCAACATGCGGACTTCAGCTTTGCCCGCTTTGTCCACCAAGCTCCTGGAGTACTCGGCCTTGGCATCCACGCTGTGGGCGGCAACAACCTCAGCTAAGGGCGCTCCTCGCTCAAGCGCTTGGGCCAAGTGTTCGACAAATGCGGTGACAGGACCAGCTCCCATGCGCTGGGCGGAGGCCCGGAGACACTCACCCAACTGGTCACCCTGATCCACTCTGGAGATCACCCCTGCCCATTCGCGTCCCAATTCACCCGATGCTCTCCTGGTCACCCGGGCTAAAGCCCTAGGAAGCGAATCCCCCGCAGCCAAGGCCAAACCCAGCAGTTCAATTACGGTGGGAAACTCTTCCGTTATGCGAGCATGCCGATCCTTCACTTCTGCGGATAGGCGATAATCCATCCACATCAGTGATGCCAGGGCACCGAGCAGGAATGCTGCTAGCGCCGAGGACAACACTGGAATTTCTGTGGGGATGGACACCACAACACCGATAAACATCCCAGCGACACCGGCCACAAGCGCACTACCAGCTCTGCGTTGGCGAAAGAGTGTGAAGGACTCAGCCCTACCCGATTGTTCATATTTCAGGCGTTGGCTGGAGGCACCCCCCAAGAGCCGATCAAGCCGCCCAAGGCCTGCTTGCAGCGAAGGTTGAACAATCCTGCCGGCGATCACCAGGGGATCAACCTCGGGTGGATGGTGCATATTCCGTGCGACGCCGGAAACATCCACTAGATAGGGGGCAATCCGCTCTGCCATCGTGGGAGGAGTAACTCGCGACCACACCAGCGAAGCAAGCGACCACAACCCGACACCCAACATCAGGCCCAGAAGCAACGCCTGCGCACTCACGAAACCCACCGCCGTGGCTCAGGCAAGGCGCCAATGCTTTTCATCAGGGAATAGGCGATGACGCTAACCAGCGCCCCCACCAACAGCACTACCGTCCCCTGGGCGCTCTGATAGGCCGTAATAGTTTGGTCTCGGGTACCAATCACGAGCAAGACAACCCACGGGGCCGCTACGGCAAGATTTGCCGCCGATCGAATCCAGGATTGCTGCGCACTGGCATCTTCCCGCACGGCAATGTCTGCTCGAACACTGCGTTGTAAATCGAGGAGAACACTGGGTAAGTTCCATCCCCCCACCTCGTGGGCCATCCGCAACACTTCAATAATCCGATCTCCCACAGGATCCGCCAGAATATTTCCCAGGCGCTCGAGTGCGGTATCAGTGGGTAATCCGCGCTCAATATCTGCTCGAAACCTCTCAACAGGCACCACAATGTCGCGAGGCAAAGAATCCGGCAATGCGCACAGCGCCATGGTCACATCAGAACCTGATCGAATTGCCGCACGCAGATGATCAATGACCCCGGGCCAGGCCTTACGAAGTATCTGCTGACGCTTCTCGCGCTGCCTGGCCAGATAACCCCGCACCAACACTCCCGTGGCACCGACCACGACGATAGCTAGCGCAGGAATCGGAATTATCAGCACAACGAGAGATCCCAGTGCGAGTGAAACCACGGCTGACAGCACGAGGAAGCTCCGCGGGTCAAGGTTGGCGTGTCCAGATTCCTCTAATAGCCCCTGGACGCGACCAAGGAGCCCTCCGACTCGTCGAGAGCTGTGGCCTCTGGCTAGGCGAGGAGCCCGAGGTGGCAGAGAAAGCACCACTAACCACAGCCCCATGCCCAGAGCCGAGCCCACAGCGAAGGTGATCAGAGTCATGACGTATCCGGTGCGGGACGTAGTACTCCGCTTCGGCAATCAAAGGCGATGCGAGATTCGATGACGCCGTCCACAATGGTGCCTGTGGGGCGAATAATTTCTCGAACGCGACGCACACCTTCGGGTGAGCGCTCCACGTGAACAACGGCGTCAATTGTTCCGGCGATAGTCGGGAGCACAAAACTGTGGTCAATATTTCGCCCTGCCAACAGCGGCAAAGTGGAAAGTTTGACCAGGGCGTGGGCTGCGCTTTTGGCATGAATCGAACACATTCCTGGCAGACCAGAATTGAGCGCAATCAACAAATCCAACGCTTCCGCTTCGCGAACTTCCCCCACCACGATGCGATCAGGTCGCATGCGCAGGGCTTCTTTGACGAGCCTCCGCAGGGATATTTCGCCTGTTCCTTCCAAGCTTGCGCCCCGACACTGCAACCCCACATGATCGCTTCGTCGAAGATCCAATTCGAACGTTTCCTCCACCGTGATGACACGCTCGAATTCGGGAACGGCAGCGAGCAGCGCGGTCAATAAGGTTGTCTTTCCCGCTTGAGTTGCTCCGGAGATGAGAATGCTGTTGCCCTCCTGAGCCAAGGAGCGCAGATAATGCGCCGCTTGCAGTGGCATCACCCCCACCTCGACCAAATCCGCTAATTCCCGAAGTGACGGGGAGAATTTTCTGATGTTGACCGACCAGTGTTGTTTGGTGATGTCGGGGATGACGACATGAAGCCTCGAGCCATCGGGAAGCGACGCATCCACAAACGGATTGGACACATCCACCCGGCGCCCTGTGTGTCGAAGCATTCGCTCGACTAACCCCCGCACATCGTGACTGGTCAGGTTCAGCTCAAGCTGACGCGAAACCCCCTGGCTCGCGACAAACACCGAGTGCGGGTCGTTGATCCATATTTCCTCAATGCTGGGATCCTCCAGAAGAACCTGAATAGCGTCATAGGCACTCGCGGGCTCAGTGTTATCGAGGCCTGAGGGATTTCCTGATTCAGGCTCGCGCTCCTGCTGCAGTTGCTCGGCCAACATCTGCTCCACAGCCTTAGCTCGGCCCGCGAATCGTTCACGGAGCCCTTCTGCCCCCACGAGATAAAAAGGAGGTGCTTCACTGGTCATGCCACCATGGTGGCGGCATCGAGGAGAAAGCCTGGGGAGTTATCCCCAGCTAGAGTCCGAGCACAAGACCGGCCACCACAAAATAGAT
>JAFMKX010000032.1:3314-12213 GCA_017852615.1 Pontimonas sp.
GCGAGAGCCCTCACCGCGCTGGTGGCCGCTTGGGCCCCCACATTTCCACCAGTCCCGACGAGCAGGGGAATGAACAGAGCCAGGGCCGTTACTGCTTCCAGAGATGATTCAAAAAGCTGAAGCACCGAGACGGTCAGCGTCGCGGCAACAATCAAAATCAGCAACCACACCACACGCAGCCCCGCAAGACGCAGTGGACTTGCCGAGAGGTAGTGGCCAGAGGATGGCAGGGTGGCAGATTGTCGGGCAACATCCTCGGTGTCCGCCGCTTCAATGACTTCTAACGCGTCATCTACGGTGAGAACTCCGAGAACCCGGTCTTCGGAATCCACGACCAAAAGGCCTAGTTTGTTGGTTTCTTGAACCAAGCGCGCGGCCCGCTCCGCGTCCTCCGTCACAGCAATACTCGGCGCAGCCCGGTCCGCTAAATCCCCAGCGGTCAAAGCTTCATCGGCCATCACTACCTGACTCAGGTCCATGACCCCTAACATTTTCCGTGCGGTGTCGACCACCGCGAGAATGTCAATGGTTTCGGCATCTTTGCCTTTGCGCTTAACCACAGTCAAAATTTCGGGAACAGGGGTGTTCTCTTGGACCGTGACGACCTCGGGGCTCATCACCCGACCAACAGAACCTTCAGGGAACCCCAACAGAGACGCTGTCATGGCGCGTTCTTTAGTGCTCAGGCCCTGCAATACACGGTGGACAAATGTGGCGGGAGCTTCACCTAACATCCGTGCACGATCATCGGGGTCCATTGACTCCAGCGTTTCCCTAAAAGCCTGATCGCGCATGCCCGTGAGGAGCTCCTGTTGTTCCCTGGCGTCAAGTTCCTCAAAGACTTCGAGGGCTCGGTCACGACCGAGCAAGCGCCACACCAGGGCAGATTGGACAGCATCTAAGCGGGTAAATTCTTCCGCAATATCGTGCGGGGCACGCTCTTCTAGCCACGCGGCAATTTCGGACACCTGACCTCGGGCTACAGCGTCCTTAAGCTCGATATCCCCTAGCTCATCCACTAGCTTGCGCTTCCTGCTTGGCTAGCTTTCATGGCGGCGAGGGCCTGCTGGTGAGCTTCTGGTTCCACCACCACGCGGTAAGACTTGGCAATTATTTGTTGCATGGAGCGGTAACTGCGGCGGTTGGAACCAGCAAGCGTGAACAACACCATGCCCACCACCATGCCGATTCCCGCTCCAATAATGCCTCCCGCCACAATCGGCGTAATGACATCGGTAGGACTAACAATGACAAAAACTAACCCCGCCAAGACACCTAACCAGGAGCCACTCATCGCAGAAGATAGGGCAGCTCGGCCATAACCAATCTTGCCTGTGACGCGCTCCACAAGATTGACGTCAGTGCCGACAATGGACAGTGAACGAAAAGGCACCCCGTCGGACACTAAGGAATTGATGAGTTTCTGAGCACTCGCATAAGCATCGAAAGTGGCCAGCGTCTCACCACGGGGAAGGGACATGCTGATGTCCTTCCCGCGCCCGCGGAATCTGCTGGTCTGGCTCACCCCACCATTCTCACACTCCCCTGGCTTAGGGTTAGCACCATCGGTGATTCCAGGGAGTTTGCGTGTCATTAACAAACGAGCAAGTTGAGGCAGCCCTTGCCACCGTCATTGACCCCGAGCTTCGCAAACCCATCACCGAATTAGGCATGGTCGACTCGATTGAGGTCTCAGAAAAAGTTCTGGGTGCACGCGTACTGCTCACCATTGTGGGCTGTCCTGCCGCCGCCGCGATAGAACGTGATGTCCGCGCAGCTCTGGAGAGTGTGGCCGGAACTCGCGCGGTAGAGCTCGAGATGAGCGTGATGAACGCCACCCAACGCGAAGATCTGATTTCGCGATTGCGGTCGGGAAAAACATCGACAAACCCCTTCACCGCTGAGTCTTTGACCCGGGTCATTGCGATTACCAGTGGTAAAGGCGGCGTCGGAAAGTCCACGGTGACCGCCAACCTGGCAGCGGCCACAGCCCAACGTGGTTTTCGGGTGGGAATTATTGACGCCGATGTCTTTGGGTTTTCCATCCCTGGCCTTCTCGGCCTAGAGGGGAGCACCCCCACCCGAATCGACGACCTGATGTTGCCCCCGGTTGCGTATGACCTCAAGGTTCTCTCCATCGGGATGTTTTTAGAAAAAGATCAGGCGGTGGCGTGGCGAGGACCATTACTCCATCGAACCCTGGAGCAGTTTTTGACCGAGGCTTACTTTGGCGATCTGGATTTCTTATTCCTTGATCTGCCTCCAGGGACCGGCGATATCGCAATATCGGTGGGACAGCTACTCCCTCACGCAGAAATTGTGGTGGTGACCACACCCCAGCCCTCTGCCTCAGATGTCGCCTGGAGATCAGGAGACGTGGCCCGGCAAACGGGCCAAACGGTTCTCGGAGTCATCGAAAATATGTCAGCCACGACACTGCCCACTGGTGAGGTGTGGGATGTTTTTGGCTCCGGAGGCGGGGACGCTACGGCTCACCGCCTGGATGTTCCCCTACTCGGTGCGATTCCACTTTCTCGAGAACTTCGAGAAGCTAGTGATGCAGGGACACCGCTGGTGGTCTCGACACCCGATTCACCGGCTGCCCGTGCACTGGCGGACATTGCGTGGAAAATTACGACGAGTGGCACATCGCGCAAGGGTAAGCCCTTGCCCCTATCGACCCGCTGAGCCTAGCTCGCCACCACCATGACTGCTGCACTCGCCAGTGCGATCGCGACGAGAGTCGTGAGCACCCGCCCCGAAATTCGCTGCGATAACGCACTACCCGCCAATACTCCGGGTAGGGAACCAAGCAGCAAACTGCCTAAGAGTGCAAAATCAACTAAACCCGCCCCGAGATATCCAAGTCCTGCAATGAGGGCAATCGGAACAGCGAGCAACAGGTCTGTCCCCACAAGGGAATGAGGTTTTGCTCCCCGGCCCGTGAGCCTGGTCAACAATGCCATTCCCAGGGCCCCCGCTCCCACCGACGTCATCGACACCGCCAGACCAATTCCAGCACCTCCGCCCGTGGCGAGCCAGGAAGGGGCAGGTCTCTTCGAGACCTCGCCACCTGGCGAGCGATGAGAACGCAGGCGCAGAAACAAACTAAGGGAGGCTAGAGCAATGAGTACCCCCAAAGGGTATTTGAGCCAGGCAGTGGCAGAGTTACTACTCACCAGTCCAATGATCAACCCCGCACCAACCACTGCGCCAGCGATCCCGCCCACCCAAAGGCGTCGTAAAAGGTCCCACTGAATAGCGCCGGCTCTCATATGAGTCGCACCGCCCACCAACTTCGTAATAGTGGCGTAGAGCAAATCTGTAGCAATCGCCACCGGTGCACTAATTCCAAACCCGACGATCAGCAGTGGCGTCATCAAAGCTCCAGCTCCCACACCGGTAAGGCCTACCAAAAATCCGATAAGAGCGGCGCTGCCCGTAATGAGAAGATCAAAATCCACACGCTCACTATGGCGCAAAATACATTTATGGTCAATAGTTGGTAATTTTTATATCGGTTTTGGGCATAGCTCTGGTATATTTTCTTTTTATGCCAGCATCCTCATTGCTCGACACCGCCCTGGACGGCACGGTGTGGAGTGCCAAGAGTTTAGGTGAAGCACTACCGTCCGGCGAGAATCCTCCATCCAAACGAAGCGTATTACGTGCCCTCTCGGAGTTTTTTGGCGACGAAGTCGTGCACTCGATTGGCGACGTGGTGAACCCAGAGAATCTCCCCATCAATCACCTCATTGTTGAGCCGCTGCGGGAATGGGCACAATCAAAGCGTCGCCCCGTGGAAATCCTGCAACTGATGGAACGCCGAGGCAAAACCCTGGTTATCTTGTCCAACTTGGCCGGTCGAGTGCTGTGGGTGGCCTGTGAAACCTCCTCTGACGAATCGGTGCTCGAAGCGATAACACAGCTACTCGACGCTCGCGGAGGAGACATTGCAGTACTCCCGCACGGAAAAGCCAGAGGCTACCTTGACAAGCTAGACCTTGCTGCGAGAGTACTTAACCTCAGCAGTCTGTTGCCCCCGTCGCCCTTTGTCCCCACAATGGGGTCGGCGAACACCCCCGTAGCCCAGAGAAGCCATTTAGATCAGCTAGAGCGCGAAAGCATCGAGATCATTCGAGAGGCGTTCGCGGCGTCTTCTCACCCAGCGATGCTGTTTTCTATGGGCAAAGACAGCATGGTGATGCTGAGCTTGGCCCTGAAGGCCTTCGCGCCAGAACCCCTGCCCTTCCCTCTGGTTGTTATTGACACTCAGTGGAAATTCCAGGACATGTATCGCTTTCGGGAATATCTGCAATCGCGCGACGACATGTCGGTCATTGTCTATGTCAACCCCGAAGCGATTGAGCGCGGGATGAACCCTTTTGAATTTGGTTCAGCGGTGCACACCGATGTGACAAAGACCCAAGCACTGCGCAAAGTTCTCGATGAGCATGATTTTGATTTTGTCTTTGGTGGGGCCCGTAGAGACGAAGAAAAATCTCGTGCCAAGGAGCGAATCTTCTCGATTCGAAGCGCCGCTCATGGCTGGGACCCGAAAAACCAGAGACCGGAGCTCTGGAACCTCTACAACACGACCCTTGTTGAAGGCCAAAAGATGAGGGTATTCCCGCTGTCTAATTGGACCGAAATAGATATCTGGCGATATGTGGAGCAAGAAAATATCGATTTAGTGCCACTGTATTTGTCTCAGCTACGCCCCTACGTTGTCCGTAACGGTTCGCTCATCATGGTTGACGACGCTCGATTCCCCCTCGAACCAGAGGAAAAAATCCATTTTGACTTTCTTCGATTCAGAACGCTGGGGTGTTATCCCCTTACTGGTGGGGCGCTCTCCGAGGCAGTATCCGTAGGGGACATCATTTCTGAACTGGAAAACTCGCGGGTATCGGAGCGCAGCTCCCGAGTAATTGATTTCGACGCCGGAGCAAGCATGGAGCAAAAGAAAAAGGATGGATATTTCTAATGCCTCAAGATGTTTTTCGCATAACTACTGCCGGCAGTGTCGATGATGGCAAAAGCACGCTGATCGCGCGTTTGTTATTGGACACCCACTCCATTCCCGAGGATCAACTTGATGCGACATTGGGAGCTAACGCGGATCCCAGCAAAATCGCAGACCTCCTCGATGGGTTAGAAAGCGAAAAAGAGCAGGGGATCACGATTGATGTTGCCCACCGTTATTTTGACTCGGACACCAGGAGATACCACTTATCTGATTCACCCGGCCATGAGCAATACACGAGAAATATGGCCACAGCCAGCGCTGCCGCTGATGCTGTAGTACTCGTGATTGATTCTTCAGCGGGAATCAAACCTCAAACTATTCGACACCTCGACATTGCCCACCGACTAGGCATTAAGCAATTTCTTGTCGTGGCGAACAAAATTGACTTAGTGGGATATTCCCGAAAAACCTTTGAAGCGCTGCGCGAAGACGTGACGGCCCTTTTCGAACCCTATGACAAAGCTTCCTGGGACCTCATTCCAGCCAGCGGAACACTCGGCGATGGGGTAGTGCGAGCAGGCCGAAACATGCGCTGGTATCAAGGCCCCACGCTGTTGCAGGCACTGGATGCGCTACAACCGGTGGTCACGGAAGACGCCGCCACGACCCTGTCCCTCCAGCTCGTGCAACGACAGGGACCAAGGAAGCGACGCTATTTTGCTTCCGTGCTCAGCGGGAGCGTTTCCGAGGGAGATTCCCTCACGGTCATTCCTGGGAATACCCAAGCGACTGTCACTCATCTCCACAGCCAAGGAAGGCCAAGCGGCCAAGCACTCGTTGGTGAACAAGTGTCGTTTGAGGTATCCGAAGACCGAGATATCGAACGCGGATCACTACTGAGTACCGGTTCGAACATCACAATCTCGCATGAATGGAATGCGAACCTCATCTGGTTGGAGTCCCAATCGGGTATCACCGGACGACCATATCTGTTGCGCTGCGCAAACCAACAAACACGGGTCACTATCACCAAAGCTCATCTCGAGGATGCGTCCCACAACAAAATGGGCGAAACGCCTTCACTGGAAACCAACAATTCCTACCAGGCAACACTGTCTACCCAAAGTGACATCGCGATGGCACCCTTTGAGATGTTTCCAGCCCTGGGCAGGTTCGTCCTGATCAACCCCGAGACCGGCCAAACTGCCGCCGTGGGTACCGTCAATTACTCACTTCGTCGATCCGAGAATATTCACCCCCACAGCTTCGCTGTGAGTCGTGGCGATCGAGAAGGTTTGATGGGAGGCAAAGGCCAAGTTCTGTGGTTTACAGGACTCTCCGGTTCTGGAAAATCGACCATTGCCGATCAGTTATCCCAGCGTTTGCAAGAACTTGGTCGCATGCACACCATCCTCGATGGAGATTCACTAAGAACAGGCCTGACCAGGGATTTGGGTTTCACCGAAGCAGACCGGGTGGAGAACATCCGACGCACCGCCGAAGTGGCCAAACTCATGGCCGAGGCAGGACTAGTGGTGTTGGTGTGCCTGATTTCCCCGTATCGGCAAGACCGGAATAACGCCCGGGACATCATCGGCGCAGACCGCTTTAGCGAAATTCATGTCGCCACAGATCTAGCAGTCTGTGAAGACCGAGACCCGAAAGGCCTCTACGCAAAGGCGAGGTCTGGAGCTATTCCCAACTTCACGGGGATCAATGCCCCCTACGAGGAACCCTTAGAGCCAGCATTGGTGCTCGATGGTGCGGGATCCCTAGAGGACTCGGTATCCCAAGGCCTAAGCCTGATTACTAACTAAGTCGCATCACCATCGAATGGGGCGGAGGCTCCACCCAGAAGTCGCTTGCGCTTGAGATAGGCCGATTCCATACCCACAGGTTTCGCCACGTCGTCCGCCACAGGGGTCACTGGCTGTTCTTGCAGCGCCTCGCGGATAATTCGGCGGGGATCGTATTGACGGGGATCTAGTTTCTTCCAATCCATGTCATCGAAATCAGGTCCGAGTTCATCGCGCATCCGCCCTTGTGCGCCCGAGGCCATATCCCTAAGCCTTCGAACCAGTCGAGCAAACTGAGCAGAATATGCCGGAAGCCGGTCAGGACCAATGAGAAAGAGCGCAATCACTCCTATCACCAGGAGCTTTTCAATAGTGAGGCCAAAAGACACCCCTTTACAATAACCCTCAGCGCCAACGAGGCGCCCTAGGCTACACAGAAGAACCCCAGAACCCTGCCCCAAGGAATCGAGACGATGTCAGACAAGGAACTCAGCTGGCGCTTTGTTGAAGAGCGAGTGAGCGAAGATGTCGACATTGACCGGGCGCGCCACGCTTCGCTGGAGCACGGCATTGATCCCATTACGGCTAGTGCCGGGCAATATATTGCCACCATCGCCACCGCGTTGGATGCCACCACGATCATGGAAATTGGCACCGGATTGGGTGTCGGAACAATTTGGTTAGCCCACGCTTGTCCGGGTGCTCACATTACCTCGATTGATTCCGAAATGGACCACCACGTCAGTGTTCGAGAGCTCCTCAACACAGCAGAAATTCCTGCTTCCAGGGTTCGACTCATCACCGAAAAGGCACTTGATGTCTTACCCAAGATGAATGAATCCAGCTACGACTTGGTCGTGATCGATGCCGACTATCAGAACGTGCAGGCCTACGTTGACCACGGAATTTCTCTGGTGAAACCGCGTGGCAGCGTGATTGTGGCCGGTGTTCTCGGAGATGACCTCGTTGCCGATCCCGCCAAGCGAGACGACAAGACTTCTGCCTATCGCTGGTTACTCCAAGCCTTAGAAGATCGAACCGACGTGGTCCACACCCTTAATTTGATTGGTGATGGCCTCGTTCACATTGTGCGACTACCCGATACGGACTAATCACACAGCGCTACTGGACTACTTTCCGAGCGCTCCTGCAAGCTGATCGTGGAGCTCCGTGGCTTCGGCATCATTGACGGACACCACTAACCGGCCTCCACCTTCCAACGGCACCTTGACAATAATGAGGCGTCCCTCTTTGATGGCCTCCATGGGTCCATCACCAGTTCTGGGCTTCATTGCTGCCATGACAGTGCACTCCTCAAACGTCGCTTCTAAAGCTCTATTATCCCCCACTTTCCAGGCAGGGAAAAATCGAGTCCACAGAATTAGGAGCTAAGCCACTTCTTCATCGCGCCATAGACCGCATTGATATCGGAGATTTCTACTCTTTCGTCATCGGCGTGAGCAAGGCTTGGATCGCCTGGGCCAAAATTAACCGCGGGAATTCCCCATTCGCTAAATCGCGCAACATCAGTCCAGCCATATTTTGGGGTGACGGCAACCCCCATAGATTCCACAAACTCTGTGCCCAGTTCGCTCGTGATTCCTGGCATCGCCCCAGGAGCAGCATCAACCACTCGGACCTCGAAATCAGAAAACAGTTCCTCTAGGTGATTCGTCGCCTCGCGAAGGGACCGATTCGGGGCAAATCGATAATTGATCGTGACGATACATTCATCAGGTATGACGTTGCCGGCAATGCCGCCAGAAATAGCCACTGCATTCAAGCCCTCTTTATAGACAAGACCTTCCACGTCGACCTCGCGGGGCTGATAGGCCTGGAGAATACCCAAAATCTCCGAAGCACTATGAATCGCGTTGCTCCCCATCCATGATCTGGCGGAGTGAGCTCTCACACCGGTAGCCACAATCTCTGCGCGCAGAGTTCCATTGCATCCCGCTTCGATAGAGCCATGGGAGGGCTCCCCCACGAGAGCGAAATCGCCGGTGAGCCATTCGGGATGGGAAGCTCCAAGAAGGCCCAGGCCATTCTTCTTTGCCTCAACTTCTTCGTTGTCGTAGAAAATCCAGGTCATGTCGTAACGCGGGGCAGATAACTCCACAGCGAGTTTGAGCCC
>JAFMKX010000002.1 GCA_017852615.1 Pontimonas sp.
CACCCAGGACGAGGAAAATATCGGCCACGTTCCCGACAAAAATTCCTGAGTAGTCAATGAAGTCCACAATGTGACCCACGGCGAAACCGGGGTCGCGGAATAACCGGTCCCCGAGATGGCTGATGGCTCCTCCGAGCAAGGAGGCAATACCTATGCCCCAGGCAGCACTGGTGTTGCGCAGGGCAAAAATGACTAACCCGACGACCGCTACTCCCGCAAAAATAGTGAGCACCCAGGTGTAATCGGCGGCCAGACCAAAGGCGGCACCCGGGTTATACACCAAGCGCCAGCCGAGCAGATCGCCGAGCAGTGGGTGGTATTCGCGAAGAACCAGAGTCGTTTCTGCCCACCACTTGGTCGCCTGATCGAGAAGAACAATGGCGAGGGCACCTAACCCCACCACGAGGCGAAGTCGATGCGCTGGCGCAGTGGTCTTGGTCACACAATCTCCTGTGCCATCAAAGGGCTGGCACACGGGCCAGGGGTCACCCTCGAGTATTCCATGCCTTGCGAGGGGCGCTATCGATTTTCCACGTCAAGGCTCAAGGCTCGAAGAGCGTTGGCCACAAGGGCTTGATCATTTTTGTCCAGTGCACCGAGGAGTTCTTGTTCGGCCTGGACCAGCGTGGCAAAGGCTGTGTCCACCGCGATAAGACCCTCCCTGGTGAGTTTCACCACAACACCCCGGCCATCATCCGGGTCGGAGGATCGAGTGACGAAACCCCGTTTTTCTAGCTTGGTGAGACGGTGGGTCATGGCGCCGGAGCTGACCAGCGTCTGGGCTATCAGTGCACCGGGGCTTTGCTGATAGGGAGCTCCCGCGCGGCGCAGGGCAGCCAACACGTCAAATTCCCAGGATTCGAGCTGGGAAGTTTTGAAGGCTTCTTTGCGAAACCGATCGACTCTTTTGGCAATGCGCGTCACCCGAGATAGCACTTCTAGCGGGGAAACATCCAGATCTGGTCGCTCCCTGCGCCACGCAGAAACAATGCGATCCACATCATCACCGGGCGTAGTCATCACACCATTATCCGACCTCTGGCACAATAGGGGAGGCCTTTGGGTCATTCCGCCTTGGTGTAACGGCAGCACGACAGCCTTTGGAGCTGTTAGGTCTAGGTTCGAATCCTGGGGGCGGAGCCACGGAGAGCATGTCCGTGAGTCACCACGATCGTGACCAGATGGGCTTAAATGGTGGGTATGACCAAACAGGCGCTCGCAGTGGTGGTCCTTGCGGCCGGGGCCGGTACCCGAATGAAATCTGCCACCCCCAAGGTGTTGCATGAGGTGGCCGGGCTTCCCCTGATTGGCCATGTGCTCTCCACCGCTAGCGCGTTAGAGCCCGATCACATTGCGGTGGTGTTGCGTCATGAACGCGATGCTGTCGCGGCCGTGGTGGACCAGTTCGCTCCCGATGCTCTCTTGGTTGATCAAGATGATGTGCCGGGAACGGGACGTGCCGTGGAAGTGGCGCTTGCCGCATTGCCCTCGTCGTTTGCTGGAGACGTCCTCGTGGTCTCCGGCGATGTTCCGCTCTTGGATTCCGACACACTGCGGGCGGTGCTCGATCATCACCGCACGCAGGGAGTTGGCGCAACCTTGCTCTCAACCGTGCCAGACGACCCCACCGGGTACGGTCGTGTGATTCGTGATGATCACGGTGACGTCCTTCGCATTGTCGAACACAGCGATGCCACCGAGGCCGAAATAGCACTCACCGAAGTCAATGCGGGAACCTATGTTTTTGACCGTGGTGCTCTCACCACGGCCTTGGCCGCCGTGGGGACCAAGAATGCCCAGGGGGAAAAATACCTCACCGATGTGATGGAGACGCTTCGCTCCCAGGACGTGAAGGTGCATGCCATCCGGGTGGAAGACGACTGGTTGCTTCAGGGCATCAACAACAGAGTTCAGCTCGCCGAGGTCCACGCCCACCTCAACGCAATGATTATTCGCGGGTGGCAATTAGCGGGAGTCAGCATCGTTGATCCTTCGAGTACCTGGATTGATGTGGGTGTGGAGTTGGCCGAAGATGTGGAAATTCTTCCCGGTGTGCAACTTTTGGGCGCCACCCAGGTGGGTGCGGGAGCCACGATTGGCCCGGATAGCACCCTGCGAGACACGGTGGTGGGTCCTCGAGCCCGCGTCGTGCGCACCCACGCCGAGGGAGCTCATATCGACCAGGACGCCACCGTGGGTCCCTTCAGCTTCCTGCGCCCCGGTGCGCACCTTGGCCCCGAAGCCAAGGTGGGTGCTTTCGTCGAGATCAAGAATTCCACGTTGCACCGAGGCGCCAAGGTTCCTCACTTGAGCTACATCGGCGATGCCGATATCGGCGAAGGCACCAACATTGGTGCCGGTGCGATTACCGCCAATTACGACGGGGTGAACAAGAACCGCACCACGATTGGTGCTCACGTGCGCACGGGTTCCCACACTGTGTTTGTCGCCCCCGTGGAATTGGGAGATGGTTCCTACAGCGCCGCCGGCGCCGTCGTGCGCCGCGCCGTTCCCCCCGGCGCGTTAGCCATGAGTGTGAGTTCTCAGCGCAACCTAGAAGGTTGGGTTGAAGCCAACCGAGAAGGCTCGCCGTCTGCCACCGCCGCTTCGAAGGCCCAGAGCGGTAAAAATAAACAATGAAGCATCTCCCGCCCACCACCCAGCGATAAGGCGATAATCCCGTGAGCATGATCTCCACCACGTCCACAAAGAATCTTGTCCTGGTGAGCGGTCGCGCTCATCCCGAACTGGCGGAGCAGGTTGCCACAGAACTGGGCACCACCCTGGTTCCCACGGAGGCTCGCACTTTTTCTAACGGCGAAATTTATGCCCGATACGGGGACAGCGTTCGAGGCTGTGATGCCTTCGTCATCCAGGCTCACACCCAGCCCATCAATGAATGGTTGATGGAACAGCTGATTATGGTCGACGCTCTGAAGCGCGCCAGTGCCAAGCGCATCACCGTGGTGGCTCCGTTTTATCCTTACGCGCGCCAAGATAAAAAAGGCCGCGGCCGCGAACCTATTTCTGCTCGATTGGTGGCAGATATGTTCAAAGCAGCGGGGGCTGATCGCATCATGAGCGTTGATTTGCACGCCGCTCAAATTCAAGGTTTTTTCGATGGCCCGGTGGATCACCTTTTTGCCATGCCCGTCTTGCTCGAGCACTTCAAGAAGCAGCTCGATCCCGCCACCCTCACCGTGGTCAGTCCCGATATGGGTCGGGTGCGAGTCGCTGATATTTGGAGTGACAAATTAGGCGCACCGCTGGCGATTATTCACAAGCGTCGCGACCCCCGTGTTCCCAACGAAGTATCCGTCCACGAAATTGTCGGTGAGGTAGAGGGTCGGGTGTGTTTGCTCGTCGATGACATGATCGACACTGGTCGCACGATCGCCAAGGGCGCCGAAGCTCTCAAAGACAACGGCGCCACTTCCGTTGTCGTGGCGGCCACCCACGCCGTGTTCTCTGACCCGGCGACCGAGGTGTTGCAATCCGACTGGATTGATCAGGTCGTCGTGACCGACACCTTGCCTTTGGCCCAGGACAAGCGATGGGATCGCCTCACGGTGCTCCCCATTGCTCCGTTGTTAGCTCGCGCTATTCGGGAAGTTTTTGAAGATGGTTCTGTTACCTCCATGTTTGATGGAGCAGCCTAACTTCCGCTCACCGGTACCAGACGTGGTGCTCCCGGAATAACTCCAAGGTGCGCGACAAACGTTTCGTCGCTGTTAAATCCTTCGGCGTAACAATTCCAGCCCACGAGTCGCGGGTCCATAACCTGGAAACGGGCATGAGCAGCACTGGCACCGGGTGCGTAGTAGGCCACCGCAATCTCACACGCATAGGCGGCAGTTCTGGCTTGGGTACTCCAGGTGATTAGGATTCCCGGTAGGACCAAGCCCGCAATCGCCAGGCTCACCACAATGCGCATTCCGAGCACTCGAGCAGGGGAGTGCAGCGGACGATCGTCGGCGTCGTCAAAATTCTCGTTGTCGATACTCATAGTCACCCACCAGTCTTTCACGCTGGCTATAGTGACGCCGTGGCGAAGTTAAGACGAACGCTGGGGCCGTGGGGTAGTGCGGGTATCGGTGCGGCGTCGATGGTGGGTGCCGGTGCATTTTATGTCTGGTCTCCTGCTGCGAGCCTTGCCGGGCGCTTTCTCCTCATATCGCTCGCCCTTGCGGGTGTCGTAGCGTTGCTCAACGCCATCACGATGGCTCAGCTGGCCCTGCAACATCCCGTTTCTGGTGGTGTCTATCACTATGCCCGCCGATATGTCTCGCCTCGCGCAGGGTTTCTTGCGGGATGGATGTTTATGCTCGGCAAAACTGCGTCGGCGGCAGCCATCGCTCTCATCGCTGCGCAGTACCTGGCGCCGGATCAGACCCGTCTTCTCGCAGCTTTGCTGATTGCCGTTTTTGCTGCCGCGAACCTGACCGGGCTTCGCACTACTGCTCGAATCAGTATTGGCCTGGTGTCCATTGTTGTCGTGGTCCTGGTGGCACTCATGGTGCAATCCCCCTGGAGGATGCCAGAGTTCGGTGTGCCCTCCGAGGTCAGTGTCTATGGTGTGGCCCAGGCGGCAGGATTAATATTTTTTGCTTTTGCCGGTTATGCCCGCATGGCCACTCTGGGAGAAGAGGTGAAGAACCCCCGCGTGGTCTTACCTCGGGTGATCGTGGGGACTCTGGGGGCTGTGTTAGTTCTCTATGCGTTGCTCGCGTTGGCGTTGCTGGGCAGTGTGGGGGTCGAAGGCCTCGCTGCTAGTGCAACACCGGTGGCGGACATGGCACCGGATTCCTGGCGGCTCATGGTCGTTGCCGTGGCGTCTTTGGCAAGCCTGGGTTCGCTGGCTGCGATTCTTGCCGGATTATCACGAACGTCCATGGCCATGGCCCAGGAAGGCGATCTGCCTTCCTTTCTGGGCCTTGTGTGGGCGCGCACGTCATCGCCTGCCCGAGCAGAAATCACCATGGCTCTTGCTGCCATGACGCTGGCGCTCCTGGTGGATCCCCTGTGGCTAGTGGCGTTGTCCTCGAGTGCTGTGTTGAGCTATTACGCCATCGCACACCTTTGTGCCCTGGCCCAACCAGCGCATGAGCGCTTGGCACCGCGCCTGGTCGCTTGGACAGGGTTGGTGTTGTGTCTGGCGTTGGTCGCGGCGCTGCCGTGGCAATCTCTGGTGGCGGGAGCGCTGTGCCTGGCACTCGGTGTGATGGTCTTTGCGCGAGTCCAGGCTTACCAATCCCGAGGGCAGATAGACGAAGAGCCCTAGTCTGCGTTAGCATTGCGAGGTACTTCGGCGAGGAAGTGTTGTCAATACATCACTTCGTAATCGACGCGGTGGAGCGGGCTCCCAAGGTCTCTCCTCACGCTAGGGCGTTGCAGTGGCAGGAATCTTAAACCTCAAAGGGAGCAGTATTTATCATGGCTGAGAATCACGTAGACGCGGATATCCGCACCTCGTTTGGCAAAGGCGCAGCGCGCAAACTCCGCGCTGCAGGGAAAATTCCCGCTGTGGTCTATGGCCACGGCGCAGAACCACTTCACGTGGCAATCCCCGCCCACGAAACGACACTGATTGCCCGTCGGGCAAACGCGTTGATCGATTTGAAGATGACCGACTCGCAGCAGCTTGTGCTGATCAAAGACATTCAGCGCGATCCAGTTCGCCAGATCATCGAACACGTTGACCTGGTCATCGTGCGCAAGGGTGAGAAAGTTACCGTGGACATCGCTGTGCACATTGAAGGTGACCCGGTCTCAGGCACCATGGTCCAGCTCGAGCACAACACGATCAGCGTGGAAGCAGAAGCTACCCACATTCCTGAATCGGTCACAGTCAATGTCGAGGGCTTCGCTGAGGGAACTCAAGTTCGCGCCAGCGACATCGCTCTTCCCGATGGCTCCACATTGGTCAGCGTTGCTGAGATGTTGATCCTGACTGTTCAGCAGCCACCCAAGGCTGAAGAGGCTGCTCCTGCGGCCAGCGAAGAGGGCGACGCCGCTGCTTCTGCTGAGTCCAGCGATGATTCCTCGGGCTCCGGTGGCGATGACGCTGGTGGCGAATAGTCCTGTTTGGGCGATTTGGCTCCCAGCGCGAAAGCGCAACCTCCCAGTGGCTCATTGTGGGGCTGGGAAATCCTGGTAGCCAATACGAGTACACGCGACACAACGTAGGCCACCGGGTTATTGCCGGCTGCGCTCACAGTGCGGGTGTGGGATTCTCGAAATTCAAGACCCATGGTGTCCAGGCATCGATAACACACCCTTCGGGGGTGAGTCTTCGCCTGGCCACCCTGAGCAGTTTTATGAATCGATCTGGTCGCCCGGTGGGCGCCATGATGGCGTTTAACAAGATTCCTGCGAGCAACCTCATCGTGGTCCATGACGAACTCGATTTAGCGCCCGGAGTAGTCCGGTTGAAATTTGGCGGGGGCCATGCCGGACACAATGGGCTTCGCGATATTTCCCAGGTGCTGGGAACGAGTGATTTTTTTCGGGTGCGGGTGGGGATTGGTAGGCCTGAACCTCGTCGCAGTGCCGCGGATTATGTCCTAGGTCGATTCAGCCCAGACGAAGAAGCTCTGTTGCCCGACGTGATTTCGCTGTGCTGCCACGCCATTGAAGCGATCGCGGTCCAGGGTTTAGAAACTGCTCAAGGACTGATTCACCCTCAGACTGGCAAGACCCAGGCAACCTAGACTTCCTCAAGTGAGTCTTCGCTTTATTCCCTCGTGGCTAACCGAGGATGACGCTTTTGCCCAGGCCCTCGATGCCACCAGTGAGGGAGGCCAATTAGTGGTGCCCGCGGGTGCTTATGCGCCCGTGGTGGCCAGCTCTGCCGCACAACGCGGGGCCGGCTCGGTCACCGTGGTGGTCTGTGCGACGGGGCGTGAGTCTGACTCTCTGCGAGACCAGTTGCGAAGCTTGGTGGAGGAGGGCACTGAGGTGCTTGATTTTCCCGCCTGGGAAACGTTGCCGCATGAACGCCTCAGCCCCCACCCGGAAACCACCGCCCGCAGGCGGAGTGCTCTGCGAGCGCTGTGGCAGGCGGGGCGCAATCCCCGGCGCAATTCGTTGATTGTGGTGGCCTCCATCCGCGCTCTGGTGCAACGCATAAACCCCGAGATTGCTCGTTTCACGCCGTGGATAGCCCTCGAGGGCAGCAGTGAGCACTCTCTGGGCGAATGGGTGTCCTATCTGCTGGAGGCTGCCTATCAGCGCGTGGATTTAGTGACTCGTCGCGGTGAGTTTGCGCTTCGTGGGGGAATCCTGGATGTGTTTCCACCCCTGTCAGACCATCCGCTCCGGCTTGATTTCTTTGGCGACACCATCGAGAACATGACGTATTTCACGGTCTCGGATCAGCGCTCACTTCCCGATCACGTGAGCTCGCTCTCGCTGGAGCCCGCCCGAGAAATGCTGATTACCGACACGGTGAAAGCCAAGGCGCGTGAATTGGCGGGGGAATATCCCGGATTGGGGACCCTCTTAGAAAAAATCGCAGAGGGAATCCCTAGTGAAGGGATGGAATCGCTGCAACCCTTGCTGGTGGGCACTCTTGTCGCTCCCGCGAGTCTGGCTCCCGAGGACGCCGTCTTTATCGAAGTCTCTTCTCAAAAAGTTGCGGCACGTGCCGAGATCTTGCACCACACCAATCGAGAGTTTCTCCAGGCAGCCTGGGAGGCAGCCGCACTCACCGGCACGAACGCACCGGTGGATCTTGCTTCGGGGGATTTCCTTTCCCGTGACGAGGTATTAGCCAGTGTTTCGCCAAGGCCCTGGATTTCGTTGGACTCCCTGGACACCGGGGATGTGGCTTCCGTGCGCGTGGAGGCGGCGGCTCTTCCCATAGGGACTCCGGGGTCTGAAGAAATCTGGGATTTTGTGGCCCAGCGGGCCAGGGCCGGTGATCGCGTGGTGTGCGTGATGGCGGGGCATGGCCTGATCGAGCGCACCGGAGATCTGTTGGGGGAGCGCGATATTCCTCACCGCAGCGATGATTCGCCGAATCCGTCGATGACGCCGGGCGTGGTGTTGATTGTTCAGGGCGCGCTCGCCGAGGGCTTGTGGCTGCCCGGTGCCGGTCTCGTGGTGGTGAGCGAAAAAGAACTCTTTGGTAAAGCGGTGAGTGCTTCGCCCCGGAGTAATCGAACCTTGGCTACCAAGCGCACCCGGGTGGTGGATCCTCTGCAATTGAGCGCTGGGGACTATGTCGTGCACGACACCCACGGTGTGGGCAAGTTTGTGGAGTTAGTGTCCCGGGAAGTATCCACGGGGGGTCGTGATGCGATCAAGAGTCTTCGTGAGTTTGTGGTGATGGAATATGCGCCCAGTAAACGAGGCGGCCCACCCGATCGACTCTCGGTGCCCACGGATCAGCTTCATTTGCTCAGTCACTACGTGGGCAGCGATCAGCCCACCCTGTCGAAAATGGGCGGGTCTGACTGGGCTGCCACCAAGGGCAAGGCCCGCAAGGCGGTTCGTGAATTAGCCGTCGATTTAGTGAAGCTCTATTCCGCGCGGATGTCGGCACCGGGTTTTGCTTTTTCTCCCGACACTCCCTGGCAGCGTGAGCTGGAAGAAGCGTTCCCGTTTGTCGAAACTCCGGATCAACTCACCACCATTGATGAGGTGAAAGCCGATATGGAGCGGCCGATTCCGATGGATCGCCTCATTGCCGGGGACGTGGGGTTTGGTAAAACGGAGGTGGCTGTTCGAGCTGCGTTCAAAGCCGTTCAGGATGGCAAGCAGGTAGCTCTGATTGCGCCCACAACCTTGTTGGTCAAGCAACACATGGAAACCTTCCAAGAGCGCTATGCGCCCTTTCCCGTGGTGGTGCGAGCGCTGTCTCGGTTCCAGACCGAGAGCGAGGCTAAAGCAGTCATTGCTGGCCTCGCCGATGGCAGTGTGGATGTCGTTATTGGAACGCATCGGTTGTTATCCAAGTCGGTGGCCTTCAAAGACTTGGGCTTGATCATCATCGATGAAGAGCAACGATTTGGAGTGGAACACAAAGACTCGCTCAAAGCACTCAAGACCAATGTGGATGTCCTCGCTATGAGCGCGACACCAATCCCTCGGACCCTGGAGATGGCGGTCACCGGGATTCGAGAGATGTCCACGCTGGCCACCCCGCCCGAGCAGCGTCATCCCATTTTGACCTTTGTGGGCCCCTATCACGAGGCCCAAGTGGTGGCAGCGATTAGGCGGGAGCTTCTGCGCGAAGGTCAAGTGTTCTTTGTTCATAATCGCGTCTCCAGCATTAACAAGGTGGCAGCCCGGGTGGCAGAACTAGTGCCCGAAGCGCGCGTCGCGATTGCGCATGGACAAATGCCCGAGTCGGAACTTGAAGCCACCATGGTGGATTTCTGGGAGCGACGCTTCGACGTGCTGGTCTCGACCACGATTATCGAAACGGGCTTGGATGTGACCAATGCCAATACGTTGATTATTGACCGCGCGGAGCGATATGGCCTCTCCCAGCTCCACCAATTACGCGGACGCGTGGGGCGAGGTCGCGAACGCGGATACGCCTACTTGCTCTATGACCAAGATCTGCCGATGGGCGAAAATGCCCACGACCGGCTGGCCACGTTGGCAGCCACCACTGATCTTGGTGGGGGTACCCGGATTGCGTTGAAGGACTTAGAAATGCGAGGGGCAGGAAACCTCCTCGGTGCTGAACAAGCCGGCCACATTCAAGGGGTGGGCTTTGACCTGTATTTGCGTATGGTCGGTGAAGCGATTGCCACTTTCCGGGATGATGTCGCCCCTGGGCAGAGCGAACTTCGCTTAGAACTCCCCGTTGATGCGCGTATTCCTCTGGATTACATCGATAGTGAACGCTTGCGCTTGGAGATGTATCAAAAACTCTCCGGTGCGGTCGCACCCTCGAGCCCTGAGGGCGCCATTGATGATGTGGTGGAGGAAATGCGCGATCGTTATGGCGAACTCCCAGGGGCAGTGACCACGTTGGTCTTAGTCACCAGGCTTCGTCGCACCGCGATGACCAGGGGCCTGAGCGATGTAATCGTGATGGGGAACAAGTTGCGCGTGGTGGGGCCGCCTTTGCCCGATTCCCTGCAGGTTCGCCTCACCAGGGTGTATCCGCGGGCGACCTATATGGCTCCCGCTCGGGTGGCTTTGATTCCCGTTCCCGAGGACTACACCGATGTGGCAATGGTGACGTTTGTGGAAGGGGTGCTCGATGCCCTCTATCCGCCGCCGGTGGAGGTTAACCCGGCAGACTAGAGCCATGTCATCACATCCCGGACTCGATTCTTTGATTTCCACCATGGCGACGTTGCGCTCCGAGGAGGGCTGCCCGTGGGATAGGGAACAAACTCACGACAGTCTGGTGGGTTATTTATTAGAAGAGGTCTTCGAGCTGATCGAAGCACTGGAGAGCGGCTCCGCGGCAGATGTGAAAGAGGAGCTGGGGGATGTGCTCTACCAACTTCTCTTCCACGCAGATATTGCGGCGGCCAGCGAGAGTGGGCCTTTTGACATTGATGATGTGGCCAAGGCCGTGGATGACAAAATGCGCACCCGTCACCCCCACGTTTTTGCCCAGGGCGAAGCCACCACCGTGGCGGAAGTCACAGCCAAGTGGGAAGAAATCAAGGCCACCGAAAAAGCCCAGCGCACCAGCGTGCTGGAAGGCATTCCGGAAAAACTCTCCGCACTAGCCAGGGCAGCGAGCGTTCATAAACGAAGCCGAGAGGTGGTGGTGCACACACCCCCTGGTGAGCTTCCCGAATTTTCTGGGGAAGAGGAATTGGGTGAGCTGCTGTTTGCCCTGGTGGCTCAGGCTCGAGCACAGGGCCTGGATGCCGAGAAGGCTTTGAGGCTCAGAACACGGGCTTTTGAAGCTCTGGTGGAAGAACACGAGCGCACCTCGCAGCGGAAAAACGGGGCTTGAGCACTAGTTAGTGAAAGAATCGCTGTATGGCGGTCACTTCGGCACGGGGAATGCGCGACTTTCTTCCCCGGGATAAGCAACGACGTGACGCGATTCTCGAGGTGATTACCCAGACCTATCACCGGCACGGATTTGATTCCATTGAAACCCCGGCTCTGGAAGACCGTGAGCGCTTGCACTCGGGATTGGGCGGGGATAACGAAAAACTGAGTTTCCAGGTACTCAAGCGTGGGCTGAGCAGCGAAGACATCGCCGCGACGAACTCCTCAGAAGACCTGAGTGATTTGGGTCTTCGTTTTGACCTCACTGTTCCCCTTGCCCGGTTCTATGCCTCGCATCACGGCGCACTGCCTCCTGTGTTTCGATCCCTGCATGTGGGACCGGTGTGGCGGGCAGAGCGACCCCAGAAAGGCCGCTATCGCCAGTTCGTGCAGTGCGATATCGATATTCTCGGCCAGGGCGAGACCAGCGCTGAGGTAGAAATCATGCTGGCCACCGCGGATGTGCTGGATCGCTTGGGCCTGGAAGGCTGGAGCTTTCGAGTCAATGATCGTCGTCTATTACTAGAGCTTCTTCGAGCCGCTGGTATCGCACCCGCTGATCACACCACCGCACTCATCATCTTGGACAAGCTCGACAAAATAGGTGCAGATGCTGTTCTTGCCGAACTGGAGCAGGCGCTGCCTGCTGGTTTTTCCACTGAGGTCTTGCGCCCTGTGCTCTCCGGTGCAACCCCAGGATTTAACCCCGAAGACATCGCCGCGGTGATGGGCTCAGGCGAAAGTGCCACCGCTGCTGCGCAGGAGCTGTGCTCATGGGTCACCGTCGTGGAATCCATTCGAGGTGCTGGTGAGTTTGTCTTTGACCCCACCCTGGTGCGGGGAATGGGTTATTACACCGCGTCGATCATGGAAGTGTCCCATCCTGATTTGGGGATTTCACTCGGCGGTGGTGGTCGTTACGACGGCATGATCGGGCGTTTCTTGGGCACCGAAGTTCCTGCAGTGGGCTTCTCCCTGGGTTTTGAGCGCCTGGTGGAAGTAGTCGACGCACACGAAGGAAGCAATCTTGATCGCGTGGCGTTGGTCTATGACGCACAGGCCGAGCTCGAGCACGTGGTCAAGATCAAAATGCAGTTGGTCTCCACCGGGCACACCGTGCGCCTGGTCGAGGCAAGCAAAAATCGCCGGGCGCTGTATGAGCGACTCGCAGGTGATGGGTTCACGCGCGTGGCTCAGGTGAGCGAGGCAACCAGCGATGCGGAAGCACTTTCCTGGCGTGAGCTCGGCGCGTAGTCACGCAGCTCATCTGTGCCTTACTAAGATTTAGAGCGACGCCACCAGCGTCGCTTATCCCGTCTACAGAGGAACCCTCATGGCCGCCATTGAAGCACTCACCGCCCGCGAAATCTTGGACTCTCGAGGAAACCCCACCCTCGAGGTAGAGGTCCTGCTGGAAGACGGTGTCGTCTCTCGGGCAGCAGTTCCCTCCGGTGCATCCACCGGAGCTTTTGAGGCGTTTGAACTTCGCGATGGTGACCCTCAGCGCTATCTGGGCAAAGGGGTCCAGAAAGCACTTTCCTCCGTGGTGGATGTTCTCGGTCCAGCCCTGGAAGGTATGGACGCCACCGAACAGCGCGCTATTGACCAATTGATGATTGACCTGGATGGCAGTGCCAACAAGGAAAAATTGGGCGCCAATGCCATTTTGGGTGTCTCTCTCGCCGTGGCCAAGGCCGCTGCCGAGTCCGCTGACTTGTCCCTGTATTCCTATGTCGGTGGGGCCAATGCTCACGTCCTGCCGGTTCCGATGATGAACGTCATCAATGGTGGCGCGCACGCTGATACCGGTGTCGATATCCAAGAATTCATGATCGTCCCCATTGGTGCCGAGAGTTTCCGCGAGGCCCTGCGTATGGGGACCGAGATTTACCACGCACTCAAAAGCGAGCTGAAGAAGGCTGGTATGCAAACCGGTCTGGGTGATGAGGGTGGATTTGCCCCCGAACTCGCTAGCAACCGCGCCGCGTTGGATTTCTTGATGACCGCCATCACCACGGCAGGCTATGAGCCCGGTGCACAGGTGGCGTTGGGTCTGGATGTGGCCGCCACCGAAATGTTCGACAAGGGTAGTTACACCTTCGAGGGGGCTAGCCGCGACGCTGCCTTCATGGCGAACTACTATGCGGAATTGGTAGCCAATTACCCACTGGTCACGATTGAGGACGCTCTGGATGAAGATGACTGGGAAGGCTGGGCTTCCTTGACCGAAGCCATTGGTTCTCAGGTCCAATTGGTCGGCGATGACTTGTTCGTCACCAATCCCGAGCGTCTTGCCCGCGGAATCAAGGCCGGTACCGCTAATTCGATTCTGGTGAAAGTCAACCAAATTGGCACCCTGTCCGAAACACTGGATGCTGTGGCGTTGGCTCACACCAACGGCTACACCGCGGTCATGAGTCACCGCTCCGGAGAAACCGAAGACACCACGATTGCGGATTTGGCTGTGGCCACGAACTGTGGACAGATCAAGACCGGTGCACCAGCGCGAAGCGAGCGGGTCGCGAAATACAACCAGCTCTTGCGCATTGAAGAGGAATTAGACACCGCAGCCCGCTACGCGGGTCGCGGTGCGTATCCTCGCTTTGCCTAAGTCCTGCGAGCCCAGCGAGTCACCAAGGCTCTAAGTTCTACACTGACGGTGTGGCCCGAGTAGCACAACGAAAAAAACGCCCTGGCGTGGCATCTGCCGCCTCAGTGCTTCTGTCGTTGCAGGCCTCGGGCTTTGCTGTGACGGTGTTGATTCTTCTGGTGACAGGTGTGGTGATGCTCTCACCGACTTTGCGGGTGTTGGCCGAGCAGCAACAAGAAATAGCCCAATTGGAAGAAACACTGGCGAGCAGTAACCAAGAAGTCTTTGATTTAGAGGAACAGCGCGAGCGTTGGAAAGACCCCGCGTATGTCGAAACCCAGGCCAGAGAGCGCCTGATGTTTGTCTATCCCGGCGATATTACCTACTTGGTGATTGATGACGTGGGCATCGATGACACCGAAGACCAGCGTGAGATTTCCCAAGAACTCGTGGCGTCGTCCACGGATTGGCGTCAATCTCTGCTGGCCTCCTACTTGGTCGCTGCGACCACCTCGCGGAGCGAGGAAAGAATCGAGCCAGCCGAGCCGCAGCTCATCCCTTCGCCAGATCCCGGTGGTGCTCCGTGACGGTAGTCCACGATGCTCCGAGCCCCGCAGACATTGCCGTAGTCAGTGAGCAGTTGGGCAGGCCCGCCAGAGATATCGTGGCTATCTCTGCCCGGTGCGTGTGTGGAAATCCGGTGGTCGTGATGACGAAGCCGCGATTAGAGGATGGAACTCCCTTTCCTACGGTCTATTACCTCACCCAGCTTGCTGCTACCCAAGCTGCTTCTCGGCTCGAAGCCGAGGGCAAAATGGCGCAGTATCAGCAGCGCCTAGCCGAGGAACCCGACGCTCAAGCCTTGTATTCCAGCGCTCATGAATCTTTTTTGCAGACCCGAGAATCATTGGGTGTTGTCGATGAAATTGCGGGGATATCTGCCGGTGGCATGCCCACTCGGGTGAAATGCTTACATTCCTTGATGGCACACTCACTCTCCGTGGGACCGGGAGTCAACCCCGTGGGGGATTGGGCTCTGGAAGACACCACCTGGAGCACGGAAAAGTGTTGGTGCTAAGAGTCGCTCCCGCGCTGATTCTCATCGGCGCTCTCCTGGGCATACCTGCCGCGGTGATGTCGACAAGCCCTGCCCATGCCGACCAGGTTCGCGAGCGGGAGTATTGGCTCCAGGATTACGGAATTGAAGCTGCCTGGAGCGTAACCAAAGGTGCTGGGGTCCGTATCGCCATTATCGATACGGGCATTGACGGTAGTCATCCCGATTTGCTCGGTGCCGTAGTGGGCGGAGCAGACTTCTCCGGTCTTGGCAGCTTCAACGGGCAAACTCCCGTGGGTAGCGAGCGACGTCACGGGACCATGGTGGCCTCGCTCGCGGCAGGCCGAGGAAATAACGGAACTGATGGGGTGCTCGGTAGCGCACCGGAGGCGCAACTCTTGAGCTTGTCGATGAGCTTTGGTGGGGGACTGATTTCACCGGATGAACAAATCGCTCAGGCCGTGCGCTTTGCCGTGGATAACCAAGCCGACATTATTTCCCTGTCGTTGACTCGCAACACCAGGGATTGGCCAGAATCCTGGGACGACGCTTTTGGATATGCCGAGGACAACGATGTCGTCGTGATAGCCGCGGCGGGTAATCGTGGCAGTGGAACGGTGGCCGTGGGAGCACCGGCGACCATGCCGGGTGTCTTGACCGTCGGTGGCGTCACGCAAGAGGGCATTGCCAGCGATAGCGCTTCGTCCCAGGGCATCACTATTGGTGTCATGGCTCCCAGCGAAGGACTCGTGGGCGCCATACCCGAGGGTGGCTACGTGTCCTGGTCAGGAACGAGCGGCGCCACCCCCATCGTGGCGGGAATCGTGGCCCTGGTTCGAGCCGCCTATCCCAGCATGGATGCGGCCAATGTGGTGAATCGGATTTTGGCAACCGCACGGCCGGTGGGGCAGAGCATCCCGGATGCTTTATATGGCTATGGTCTTGTCGATGCCTACGCTGCCGTCACAGCCCAGGTTCCCCTCGTTGATGCCCATCCACTAGGAACGTTGGACGAGTGGGTCACGCTGCATCGCCGGCTGGAGGGAAGCTCGATTGTGGTTCCGCTGGGACCCACCAATGTGGCTGAGGAAGCGCCGAAAACCGCTGATCGAGTCATCGCGGCGGCCCCGGACACCAGACGAGATACGTTGCCCTACGTGGTGACGGGAATCTTTGCCGTGCTGCTGTTGCTGGTGCTGGCCAGTGGCACGGGACTTGCATGGCTGCGCCGAGGAAAGCGGTAAGTTAGTACCTGTCTTCCCGGAAAAAATAGGTGATGTGTGACTCGAATAGTGATAGTCGGCGGCGGTTACGCCGGTTTTTATACCGCTTTTAAGCTCGAAAAACTGCTGAGGCGTGGTGAAGCAGAGGTCGTCGTGATTGACCCCCTGCCCTATATGACCTATCAGCCGTTTTTGCCCGAGGTTGCGGCTGGCTCTATTGAAGCCCGCCACGCGATTGTTCCCCTGCGTCGTCACTTGCCCAAGACCCGTGTCATCACCGGTCGCGTGACCGGTGTGGATCACGCCAAGAAAAAGGTCACCGTCACCCCCGAGGGTTTTGCGGACTTTAGCCTTGACTATGACCACCTCGTGATCACTGCAGGTGCTGTGTCGAGAACGTTCCCCATTCCCGGTGTTGCCGATTGCGCCATCGGAATGAAGACCATCGAAGAAGCCATCGCTATTCGCGACCGGGTGATTGACAATCTCCACGTGGCAGCAGATTTGCCCCCGGGCAAAGCACGCGATCGTCTCCTGACCGTGGTGGTTATCGGTGGAGGTTTTGCCGGCATTGAAGCCTTTGCGGAACTGCGCAGCATGGTTTCAGCGATGCTCAAAGAGTTCCCCACCTTGAGCATTGACGACACTCACTTCCACCTCATCGAGGCGATGGATCGCATCATGCCCGAAGTCTCTCTCAAGAGCTCGTTGTGGGTTATTAAGAATCTGGAGCAGCGTCAAGCTCACATCCACTTGAATACTCAGCTCGAAAATGCAGTGGATGGCAAACTCAAGCTCTCCAACGGCATGACCATCGAGACCGACATGGTGATTTGGACTGCCGGTGTGAAAGCCCATTCCATGCTCGGCGGAACCGGCATTCCTCTGGATGATCGCGAGCGAATTTGTGCTGGAGCTGACTTACGTGTGGTGGAGGGCACCGAGGTCATCGAGGGGCTCTGGAGCGCCGGCGATGTCGCCAGGGTGCCCGATCTCAGTGGAGGCGGAGTGGGTGGCTACTGTGTGCCCAACGCCCAGCACGCTGTTCGCCAAGGAAAAGTATTAGCGAAGAACCTTGTCGCTGTGTTGCGCGAAGAAGAGCCTAAGAATTACGTCCACAAGAACCTGGGCGCGGTGGCTGGTTTGGGAGTCGGTTATGGCGTCTTCCAAAGCGGAAACTTTGCTGTGACAGGCTTCCTAGCCTGGGTAATGCACCGTTTCTACCATGGCTTCGCTATTCCGATGTTTGAGCGCAAAGCTCGGGTCTTTACCAACTGGCTCGTTCATGTGTTCTGGGGACGCGATTTCTCGAGTGTTCGCAAGGTTCAACGACCTCGCGAATTCTTTGAGGAATTTGCCACGAGGCCGGCATCGGAAACGAAAAAGGCTAAAGTTCTCGCTCGCTAATATGGTGCGAAAGCCCCGGTAGCCCAATCGGCAGAGGCAGACGACTTAAAATCGTCCCAGTCAGGGTTCGAGTCCCTGCCGGGGCACCCACACAAAATTCCAAGGCATTCGGCGTAGGGTGGGGGCTATGGATGCATTAGTGATTGTGGGCATTGTCGTCGTCGTGGCGATTGCCGTGGGTATTTATCTCTGGGCGACCTATAACGCGTTGGTCACCCTCAACGTCCGGGTTGATGAAGCGTGGAGCGACATTACTGTCCAGCTCAAGCGCCGGGCAGACCTCATTCCTAATCTGATCGAAACGGTCAAGGGATATGCGGCGCACGAAAGCAAAGTTTTTGAGCAAGTAACCAAGGCGCGAGCCGCTGCCTTGGGTGCGGGAGACCCTTCCTCGGCCGCTGCCGCAGAAAACATGATGCAAAGCGCGCTCAAGAGCATTTTTGCTGTCGCTGAGGCATATCCGCAGCTTCAAGCAAGCCAGAACTTTCTCGAGCTTCAATCTGAGTTGGTGGATACCGAAGACAAGATTCAGGCTTCGAGGCGTTTCTATAACGGCGGTGTTCGGGAGCTCAACACCAAGATTCAGCTCTTCCCCAACACTCTTTTTGCCAAGAACCTGGGCTTTAGTTCGAGAGACTTCTTTGAAGTAGAAGACGCCGCGGCTATTGCTTCAGCGCCTCGCGTCCAGTTCTAGCAAGCCCGAGGGGCGCTAAGTATGTATCGGGCTATTGGAGCTAATAAGCGCAACACCTGGATCATTATGGTGTTTTTCATCATCTTGATCGGTGCTCTGGGCTATGCCGCTGATCTGTATCTCAGTGGCGGGACCGGGGTGGTCTTCTTCGCCGTGTTGATTGGCGCGACAATCTATGTCGCTATCCAGTATTACTCCTCGGGGTCTCAAGCGCTCTCGATGGCCGGCGCCCACCAAATCGACAAAGCGGATAACCCTCGGTTGTATCGCATTGTCGAAAACCTCGCGATTACCACGGGAATGCCGATGCCCAAGGTCTATCTAGTGGATGACCCGGCACCGAACGCTTTTGCCACCGGCCGAGACCCTGACCATGCCGCTGTGGCCGCCACCACGGGACTGCTCGAGATCATGACGGATTCGGAACTCGAAGGGGTGATGGCCCATGAAATGGCACACGTCAAGAATTTCGACATCCGGGTGACGACCATTGTTTTTGGTCTTGTGGTGGTCGTGGGCATCATTGCCGATGTGTTGGCCAGGATGGCGTTCTTCGGCGGAATGCGTCGTAACAATGGGGGCGGTAATCCGCTGATTATCCTGATGGGTATTGCCGCGATGATTCTTGCCCCGGTGCTTGCTGCGCTGATTCAGGCAGCTGTCTCGCGCCAGCGGGAGTATTTGGCTGATGCCACAGGGGCTCTCACAACGCGACACCCGGAAGCTTTGGCCAGCGCGTTAGAAAAGCTGGCTGAATACGGGAGGCCCCTGAAAAAACAACAGGCGTCCATGGCGCACTTGTGGATGGCTGACCCCATCAAGCCCGGAGTGATCGATCGCATGTTCCAAACCCACCCGCCTATCGAAGATCGGGTGGCACGTTTGCTGGAGAATCAAGCGCGCTTTTAGGTGTGCTTATCACCCCGACAACCTAGACTGTGGGGATGCTGAGTCCGCGCAGATCAAGTAAAACACCGGTGTCACGGATTGTGATTCCGATAGGCCTTCAACGTGCCACGGAATGGTCGTGGCGATTCTTGGTGATCGCGGCGGCAGCAGCCATTGGCCTTTTTCTGATTATTCAGTTGAACTTTTTGATTGTTCCCCTCCTGATTGCGGTGCTGTTGGCCGCTTTGGCAGCTCCGTTGGCGATCGGACTTCGCAGGCTGCGCTTTCCCCGATGGCTGGCGACTCTCACCACCTTGATTGTGTTTGTGGCCCTGGTCACCGGCTTGGTATGGCTGGTGGTGGGTGAACTTGTTCGAGGATGGGAATCGTTGCGCGATCGCACCATCATTGCTTATGACGACTTTGTACTGTTCTTACTGGAGTCACCTCTAGAGGTCTCTGAAGTTCAGCTCAATACCTGGTTCGCTGTCTTGATGGAGCAATCGAATATTGACTCTGCGTGGGTCCTCAGTGGCGCCCTCTCGGTGACCTCTTCGGTGGGCTCGTGGCTGGTGGGCGCTGGTATCGCGCTCTTTGCCTTGGTGTTCTTCATCCACGATGGTGCTCGAATTTGGCAATACATGGTCTCGTGGTTTCCCAGGCTTGCCCGTCCGGCCATTTTGGGTTCGGGAAAAGCAGGCTGGGATACTCTTCTGAGCTATGTGAAGGTGCAAATCTTTGTGGCTTTTGTTGATGCCCTGGGTATTGGCTTAGGCGCTTTCTTTTTAGGCCTTCCCTTAGTGGTCCCCATTGCTATTGGGGTGTTCTTGGGAGCTTTTGTCCCCATCGTGGGTGCCACGGTGGCTGCAGCCTTGGCGGTGTTGGTGGCCCTGGTTTATGAAGGACCCTTCATCGCGCTGATCATGCTGATTATTGTCTTGGTTGTTCAACAGATTGAGGGACAGGTCTTGCAGCCTTTGATTATGGGTGCCGCTGTTCGCATTCACCCTCTGGCAGTGGTTCTTGCCGTGGCAGCTGGTGGGTATTTAGCGGGCATTCCCGGCGTTCTCTTTGCTGTTCCCGTCGTCGCTTTTGTCAACGTCGTGGTCACGTATTTGGCCGCTGGCGAGTGGCGTGGGGATCCCGGCGCAGTGGTCGGAATAGAAGACAAGGTTCGCTGATGGCGCTCTTGGGAAAAAAAGCTGCGACCACTATTCCTGGTCCCACCCTGGATGACTTTGCCGATGCCCAGCGGGTGTTGGAAGGAGTTGCTCAAACCACTCCTATGGAAATCTCTCGCTACCTCAGCGAGGAATTGGGCCAGCCTGTCCACCTCAAGTGTGAGAATCTGCAACGAACGGGTTCCTACAAAATCCGTGGCGCGTATTACCGCATGTCCAAACTGACCCAGGAAGAGCGTTCCCACGGCGTGGTGGCAGCCAGTGCCGGCAACCACGCTCAGGGGGTAGCGTTTGCGGCTCGCGAACAGGGCATTAAAGCCACCATCTTCACACCCATCGGTGTTGCATTGCCCAAGCTCCAGGCCACTAAGGCCTATGGGGCTGAGGTTGTCTTGGGTGGGGACTCCATCGTTGAGCCTCTGCGCGAAGCTGCGGCCTTTGCCGAGCGAACCGGTGCCATCCGAATTCCTCCTTTTGACCACCCCGATGTGATCGCTGGACAGGGAACGGTTGGGTTGGAAATACTCGATCAGACCCCCGAGGTGACGACGGTCATTGTTCCTATTGGCGGTGGCGGGTTGATGGCCGGTGTGGCCAGTGTCATGAAGCAAACCGCTGCCCGAGAGGGCCGGGAAATCCGCGTCATTGGAGTGCAAGCAGAAAATGCTGCTTCCTATGTTCCCTCCCTCGCCAAGGGCAAACCCGTGGAAATCGAGCTAGGTCCCACGATTTCTGATGGAATCGCTGTCTCTAAGCCGGGAAATCTTAATTTCGACATTATTTCGCGCTGCGTGGATGAAGTGGTCACCGTGAGTGACGATGAAAGCGCCACGGCAATTTTGGTGCTGCTGGAGCGAGCCAAAATGGTGGTCGAGCCTTCGGGTGCTGCGGGTGTGGCGGCAATTCTTGCTGGCAAAATCAAGGCCACGGGACCCACGGTAGTTATTTTGAGTGGCGGCAATATCGATCCCATGATTTTGGAGCGCGTGATTTCCCGGGGTATGGCAGCTGCGGGGCGGTATATGAAACTGCGCATCCCGCTTCCTGATCGACCCGGGCAGCTGGCACGAACGTCAGAGATTGTGGCTAGTCAAAATGCCAACGTGGTGGAGGTCCTTCACACTCGCCACGGCACTGGGCTGCAAATTAGTCAGGTCGAACTAGAGCTTCATATCGAAACCAGAGGACCTGAGCACGCGCAGGCAGTGCTGCAAGCCTTGCGCGATGAAGGTTACGAACCGCGGTTAGATTTCTAGGGAATAAAGGTTTCGACGTCGAGAATTTCGACAGCGATTTCTGCCCCATTGGGAGCTGTGTAGGTGCCACTGGCGCCCACGGCAAGACCCATGATGGCTTGTCCCAGGGGGCTTTGTTCGGAGTACACGTCTAACTCAGTGTCACCAGCGAGTTCCCGTGAACCCAGAAGAAACTTTTCTTGGTCTCCGTGGATGTGGGCCGTGACGACTGTGCCGGGTTCGACCACTCCAGAACTTGCAGGAATCTCGCCCACCACAGCGTGCTTGAGCATGGTCGTCAGGGTGCGAATCCGGTCTTCCATTTTGGCTTGTTCCTCTTTGGCGGCGTGATACCCGCCGTTTTCTTTGAGGTCGCCTTCTTCGCGGGCCAGTTCAATCTTGCGAGAAATATCCTTGCGTCCTTTGGTGGTCAGCTCCTCGAGCTCCAGAGCAAGACGGTCATAGGCTTCCTGGGTCAGCCAGACAACGCTCTCGGAATCTTTCGCAGACATGGTCGCTCCTTGATAAGGAAAACCGGCCACCCACAGGGCCGGTTCGTGTTCCCAAAGGCTAGGGCAACCAGCACTCGTAGAGCAACCCGGTCACCGCTGGTTCACTGGTGCGAAGAGTGGTGTCAAAGACTCTGGTCCAGGTGTCCTCGGGGGGAATCTCGACAATCTTCCAGCCCACAATGCCAAAGGAAGCGTTCAGCGCTTGGATGGCACAGGTAACACTGGTTTCTGGAGCGGTCGTGATTTCATAGCGCACCACCACAGTGGTTTCATCCACAATGGTGTGCCCGACGTCGCGGTATTGCACTTGGGAGGGCGCTTCAAGAACGCCACCCCACCACAGCCATGCACCGATGACGAGGGCGGCGGCAATGGCGGCAGAGATGCCAATGCCACGTTGGCTCAGTCGCGAGGACGCCGTGCGCCCGTAGCGCCTGGCAAGGGTATCTGCCTGGGCAGCGTCACGATCGACGGAAGGGGAGTCCGTAGAGTCTTTCGTGGGCATTATGGAGGCTTCTCTCGCTACGCTATCTACAGCGTAGCTTGCCTGTGTGTGAGCAAAGGGAGAGGTGTCACTGTGTGGTTAGCCAGTCTTGTGCCATTCGCCGATGATCCACTGATTCCAGCGATTGAGGTGGATCCCAACTCGGTCACCCCTGGGGCCATCGGGTTTGTGGTGACGTTCGCGATTGCGGCAGCAGTCGTGGGACTAATTTTTGACATGGTGCGCCGCGTGCGCAGAGTGCGCTACCGCAGCGAAATCAACGAGAAGCTGGATGCCGAAGCTAACCCACCAGTGGGGGATTAAGAGCAATCAGCAGCACCGCGCTCCAGTGGCACATAAAAGCCACCACCGTCAGTGCGTGAAAGATTTCGTGAAACCCAAAAGTGGCGGGAGCCGGGTTGGGTCGCTTAGTGGCATACACGATGGCACCTAACGAGTAGGCCAAGCCTCCGGCAATAACTAACACCATCATCGCGACGTTGGCTCGAAAGAGGTCGCCCATATACATCACAGCGCCCCAGCCCAACCCCAGATACAACATCACATAGAGCCAACGGGGAGCACCAATCCACAACACTCGAAAGCCAATACCCAAGAGTGTTCCCACCCAAATCACGATAAGCAAGCGCAACGCTTTGTCGCTGGGCAGTGCCAACACTGCAATGGGAGTGTAGGTTCCGGCAATCAAGAGAAAGATGTTGGCGTGGTCGAGGCGCTTGAGCAGTACTTTATTTTTCGGACTCCAATTAAAGCGGTGGTAGGTGCCAGAGACACCAAACATCAACACCGAGGTGGTGACAAATATGGCGCTGGACACGGTCGCCGCAACGCCCTGTGCCACCACAATCAACACAATGCCGGCAGCTAAGGCCAGCGGCAGGGTGCCGAGGTGGATCCAGCCTCGCCAGGATGGCGTGTGGGCCGATGGCTGGTGGTCAAGTGCATCAGCCATCAAGGGCAGTTCTAGAGAACCCTGCGGAGCGTGGGGAGAGGACATGGCTTCACTCTAGGGTTTGAGGCAATGAAGAGGGGATGTTTTTGTAGGAAACCTCCACTAGGCCCAAGTAGTACTACCTTTGTTCTGTGCGGTGGATCAAATGGCTCCTAGGCGAAGGTCTCCTTTATCGTCTCTATCGCAGGCGCATCCTCAAAGAACTGGATGGCCTTGCCAAACCTCACCATGTGGCCATGATTCTGGATGGCAATCGTCGTTGGGCTAAAGCGCGGGCTTTGGAATCAAGTTCCCACGGCCATCGCGCTGGGGCTGACAAGATTCATGAGTTTCTCACCTGGTGTGAAGAACAGGGTGTGGAGGTGGTGACCCTGTATCTGCTCTCGTCGGATAATCTCACCGGGCGCGATTCGCAGGAACTCGACGACCTCGCTGAAATTATTGAGGGACTGGCTAACCAGCTGTCTCGTTTTTCTAATTGGCGAGTCAAACACGTCGGTCAAGCCGGTGCCCTTCCGTCTCATCTGCAGCACACTCTCGAAGCCGCTGAACAACGCAGCTCCCAGAATTCGGGACTCCACATCAATTTGGCAGTCGGATATGGCGGTCGTGCAGAAATTACTGGTGCCGTTCGCCGACTGGTGGAATCTCATCAGCACGCCGGCGGCTCGCTAGATGAGCTGCCTGAGAACATCAGTGTTCAGGCCATCGCGGATCATTTAGACACCGTCGGGCAGCCCGATCCTGACCTTGTGATCAGGACCTCTGGCGAGCAGCGCTTGAGTGACTTCATGTTGTGGCAAAGCGCTCACAGCGAGTTTTACTTTGTGGAAGCCCTCGGGCCCGACCTGCGAGAGATTGACTTTTTGCGAGCTCTGCGTGATTTTGGCACCCGCCAGCGCCGCTACGGCCAGTAGAGAAATCTGAGAATTCACCTTCTCGCCATCTCCAAGGCGTGTCATTGACCAGCGCACCAGGTGAGCTGACGTAGTTTCATAACTACCCCCTTCGCCTCTTATTTAGGAGCTTTTGTGGAAAAAACCGCTTCTCCCTCTTCGACCAAAACCACAGCACGTAAGAAGAAAACGGGGGAGCGGACGTTCGTCCTCGACACCTCGGTGTTATTGAGTGACCCGGGTGCTATTTTTCGATTCGCCGAGCACCAGGTGGTCCTACCCGTCGTGGTCATCTCGGAACTGGAGAAAAAGCGTCACGATCCCGAGATCGGATATTTTGCCCGACAGGCACTGCGCAATCTGGATGATTTGCGTCACGACCACGAGCGATTGGATTTCCCGATTGCTGTGGGAGAGGGAGGGTCGCTTCGCGTTGAACTCAACCACTCCAACCAATCGGTCCTGCCCAGTGGGCTCCAGCTGGGCGATAACGATTCGCGCATCCTCGCAGTAGCGTCGAACCTGGCCAATGACGGGCTTGCCGTCACCGTGGTGTCTAAAGACCTGCCCATGAGAGTGAAGGCTGCTTCTATTGGCCTCACCGCCGAGGAATACCGAGCAGAATTAGCTCCTGATTCCGGCTGGATGGGAATCTCCGAAGTGCGCATGAGTGCCGAGGAGATGCAAAAGCTCTATGACGAAGAAATCATAAAGACCGCTGTGGCGGATGATTTACCGACGAACACCTCGCTGGTGATTTCTTCAGATCGGGGATCAGCTCTGGGCCGGGTGACAAGTCCCGGAACAGTGTCGGTGGTGCGCGGTGACCGGGACCTTTTTGGTCTCAGTGGACGCTCTGCGGAACAACGCCTCGCCATTGACCTATTGCTCGATCAAAGTATTGGCATCGTGTCCCTGGGTGGTCGCGCCGGAACCGGTAAATCAGCTCTTGCGCTGTGTGCCGGTCTCGAAGCGGTGCTGGAGAAGCAACTACATCGCAAAATCATGGTGTTTCGTCCGCTCTATGCGGTGGGCGGGCAAGACCTGGGTTACCTCCCCGGAGATGCCAGCGAAAAGATGAACCCCTGGGCCGAAGCCACCTTTGACACGCTATCTTCCGTGGTGTCCCACAACGTGGTCGAAGAAGTGATGGATCGTGGCCTCCTCGAGGTTCTCCCGCTCACACATATTCGAGGCCGTTCCCTCCACGACGCTTTTGTGATCGTGGATGAGGCGCAATCTCTTGAACGCAATGTCTTGTTGACGATGCTCTCTCGTATCGGGCAAAACTCCCGTGTGGTGCTCACCCATGACGTGGCGCAAAGAGACAACCTCCGAGTCGGTCGACACGACGGTGTTGCTAGCGTGATCGAAGCGCTTAAGGGCCAGTCCCTGTTTGCTCACATCACCTTGACACGATCAGAGCGCAGCGCAATTGCTGCCTTAGTTACTGATTTGTTGGAAGAGGGCAGCCAGGTCGCCTAAAGACCAGGGGATGTCATTTTCAAGACATCCAAGGCGGCATCGAGGTCTTCGAGAGTAATCTCACCGCGCTCGACGAAGCCCAAGTCAATGACCGATTCCCGCACCGTTTTTTGGTGCTCCACGGCGTGCTTTGCCACTGTGGCGGCTGATTCGTAGCCGATCACGCGATTGAGTGGAGTAACAATGGCGGGAGAGGATTCTGCCAAAGCACGCGCGTGGTCAGCACGAGCTTCGAGGCCCACCACGGTCTTATCGGCCAAGACCCTGGTGGAATTCGCGAGGAGTCGAATGGATTCCAAGAGTGAGGTGCCCATCACGGGGATGGACACGTTGAGCTCGAAGTTTCCACTAGCTCCAGCCCAGGCAATGGTCTGGTCATTTCCGATAACCCGTGCGCAGACCATCAAGACTGCTTCGGGGATCACGGGGTTGACCTTGCCGGGCATGATCGAGCTTCCGGGCTGGAGGTCAGGAATATGAATTTCTGCCAGACCCGCATTGGGACCCGAGCCCATCCATCGAATGTCATTGCAGATCTTGGTCAGCGACACCGCAATAATCCGCAGTGCTCCCGAGGCCTCGACGAGGCCATCTCGGGCACCTTGAGCTTCAAAGTGATCTTCGGCTTCGGTAATGGGCAACGAGGTGGACTGAGCTAAGACCTCAATGACTTTGGCGGAAAAACCCAGCGGGGTGTTGATTCCGGTGCCGGTGGCCGTTCCGCCCAGTGGCACTTCGGCAACCCGGGGGATAGCCGCGTTGACTCGGTCGATACCGAGGCGAATCTGGCGAGCAAAACCAGCAAATTCTTGACCCAGGGTGACCGGGGTGGCATCCATGAGGTGGGTGCGGCCCGCCTTGACCATGGTCTTCCACGCGGCGGCTTTCTCCTCGAGTGCGCCGGCTAAGTGCTCCAGGGCGGGGATGAGTGAGGTGATCAGGGCCTGGGTCACTGCGAGGTGAACAGAGGTGGGGAAGACGTCATTCGAGGACTGTGAAGCGTTCACGTGGTCATTGGGGTGAATGTCGTGGCCTGCGTGAGTGGTGGCTAGGGTCGCCAACACCTCGTTCATGTTCATGTTGGAACTCGTGCCCGAACCGGTTTGGTAGGTGTCCACGGGGAATTGATCGTGGTGCTCACCAGCGATGATGGTGTCCGCCGCGGCGACGATCGAGCTAGAGGTTGTGGCGTCAATGATGCCCAGTTCGTGATTGACCAGGGCAGCGGCACGTTTGATGTGAGCCAGTGCCACAATCTGAGCAGGTTCTAGGCCTCGACCGGAGATAGGGAAGTTGTCCACCGCGCGTTGCGTTTGTGCGCGGTAGAGGGCGTGTGCGGGAACCCGCACTTCCCCCATGGTGTCGTGTTCGATGCGGAATTCGTTCTCTGCGCTCATGACAAGGTCCTTAACTTTCCCGATGACTCTAGTGTGCTTAGTCGCTCTCGACGGAGCCGATAATGACATCCGGGGTGACGCGGCCTTCGTCGAGCGTGTAATTCGCTCCGACTAAAGCCAGCTTACCCTCGGCGACGGCAACGCTAATAAGTTCACTGCCCGCGAGAAGACTCGACACGGTGTCACGTAGGTGTTCGCGACCGATCACACTGGCATCGAGTTCTTGGCCGCGCTTTTTCCCCTCGGCAAGGCGCACGCGCGTCACCGCGGGCTCAATGGATTCGATCATGGAATGAATATGAGGAGGCAGGGGCGGCGCATCCTCATGGTCTTGTTCTATCGCTACCCGCACGGCACCACAGTCATCGTGGGAAAGAACAATAATCAACGCCACACCCAAGGTGGCGACCGCGTATTCCAGCGAACCAATGACAGACGAGGACATCACTTGCCCGGCGTTTCTCACCACAAAAAGATCGCCCAGGCCACAATCGAAGATGATTTCTGCCGAGAGCCGTGAATCAGCGCACCCAAACAGTGCCGCTTGGGGAGTTTGAGCTATCGCTATTTCTGCGCGTCGCTCCACATCCTGCCGGGGGTGCATCGGAGTACCAGCAATGAAGTGGTCATTGCCACTTTTCATCAGCTCCCAGGCTTGGGCGGGGGACAATACGGGGGCACTCATGAGTCGTCTCTGCGTAACTGGTAGGACACTTCGTTGGCAACATCACTCACTGCGCGCTTGCTGGTCCCACCGATGATGATCGTGGAATCATCCCACACCACCATCACGACGTAGGCATTGTTACTCTCGGGATCGCTCTCGCGCCGATCGTATTCTTCCCAGACCACGGAGGGATAACCGTCATAACCAAAACTGATGTCGCCCGTGGAGGGAGCGCGGTCAGTGCGCAACGCCACCCACGACGCATCAGCACTAAATCCTTGATCCAGAAAAACGTAGCTCGATTCAGGGCCGAGCAACCCCAGGGACCAGGTCACCGAGGCCCCTGGTTCTTGGGAGATTCCAGCCCGATTGGCACTCCACTGCTCCGAGAGTTGGGGAACAACGGCCCTGCCCGGAAGCTCATCCGAGATTTCCACCGCCACGCTTTGGTAATCGACAGATTCCACCAAGGTGTTATCGGGGCGCACCACGACGATGATCAGCAGGGCAACGATTCCCAGGGAGGTCAGCAAGGACCACACGAGATTTCTGGTGGTTTGGCGCGCGCGACGCTCAGCGCGAGCTTTCGTCACTCGATCATGTTTTTCGGCAGGAGTTTCAGGGCGACCCAACCCGGCTACTTCACGCGGTTCTTGAGATGCCACGGGTTATTCTTCGCGCTCTTTCTTGGCGGCGTCCAGGCGTGCTTTCGCGCCCTCAAGCCATTCTTCGCATCGCTTCGCCAACGCTTCGCCGCGCTCCCAGAGCGTGATGGACTCTTCGAGGGTGGTTCCACCGGTCTCTAATGCGGTGACGATCTCGACTAATTGATCCCGGGCTTGCTCGTAGCTCAACTGCGCCACATCTGCCAGGGGATCTTTATCGGTGCTCACGCTATGGAGTCTAGTAAAGGCTTGAGGGGGCTAATCAACGTGGGTATCGATGGTCCCATCACGAACCACCAAGGCGAGGGCATCCCCGGGGCTCACATCCCCTACGGCCGTGACGACGGTGCCATTGGCTAGTCGGGCGATGGCGTATCCGCGATCGAGAGTTTTCTGGGGCGACAGACCTCGCAGTGACGTGCTCAAGGTACCAATCTCAGAAGCATTGCGCTCTAGTTGGCGCTGTGAGAGGTCATCACCTCTGGCCACCTGGAACATGATCTCTTGTGCTCGAAGATCAACCATGCTCTGTGGGTCGGCAAGACTTGGCCTGGATTTCACCGCCGAGAGGCGCTCTGCCTCGTAATCCAGGATTCCCAGCAGCCGATTATCCAGCCTGGAGCGAGCCTGGGCGATGATGCTGCGTTCATTCTCCACATCAGGAACCACCCGCTTGGCCGCATCGGTGGGGGTGGAAGCCCTGAGATCGGCGACGTCATCGAGCAGCGGGCGGTCAGCTTCGTGTCCAATCGCGCTGACCAGTGGGGTCGCAAGCGCTGCTGCGGCACGCACCAGAGCCTCATCACTAAAGGGCAGCAGGTGCAAGAAGTCTCCACCGCCTCGGGCCACGATAATGACGTCGACCTCGGGGTCTTGATCAAGGATTTCCATGGCCTTGATGACTTCTGGCACACAGCGATCGCCCTGCACTGCGGCGTATTCGATGCGAAAGGACACGTCAGGCCAGCGCAGCGTGGCGTTGGTGATGACGTCCTTTTCCGCATCCGAGTCTTTCCCCGTCACAAGGCCAATGGTTCCTGGGAGAAAAGGCAGGCGGATTTTGCGCTCGGGAGCAAAGAGACCCTCGGCGCTCAGGGTGGCGCGCAGTTTCTCCAGTTTCTCGAGGATTTCCCCGAGACCTGTGTGGCGCATCTGAAGCACGTTCATGCTCAGTGTGCCGCCCTTGGCCCACCAACTTGGCTTTACCTGGGCTATGACACGGTCTCCTCGAGAAATGCCCTCGGGGATGTTTTCTTGCGAGCGGCGCCAAATCGTGATGCCCACAGAAGTATCGGATTCTAAGTCGGTGAGCTTGCCGTAGATGTTTCCCGCCGATTGGCTCCACTGGGTTACTTCAGCCTCAATCCATACTGCGCCTAAGCGGTCGATGTACCCGCCCAGCAGCTCAGAAAGTCGTCGCAGAGGCCACGGGGCCTCCGGAGAGGAATCATTGGTCGAAGACGTCATCACCCCCAGGCTAGAACACTCAGCCTGTTTGCGGAATGAGCCCCATACACTGGAGCCCGTGAGTATTAGCAATGGCAGCGGTGGAACACTCTTGGAAACCCCGCTGATTCCCCAACGGGCAGAAAAGCTTCGCCCCGTTTCCACTTCCGGTTCCAAAAAGATTTTGCTGGCAGCCCCCCGCGGTTACTGTGCTGGAGTCGACCGTGCGGTGATTGCGGTGGAAAAAGCCCTCGAGCGTTTTGGTGCGCCGGTGTATGTGCGCAAGCAAATTGTTCACAACATTCACGTGGTTCGTGAGCTCGAAGCCCGTGGCGTGATTTTTGTGGACGAGGTTGCCGACGTTCCCCCGGGATCCAACATTGTCTTTTCTGCTCACGGTGTTTCACCCGCTGTTGTCCAACAGGCAGCGGATCGGGAGCTCAACGCCATCGATGCAACCTGCCCGTTAGTGACCAAGGTTCATCGGGAAGCCGTGCGTTTTTCGGGCCAGGATTACCACATCCTTCTTATCGGCCATGAAGGCCATGAAGAGGTAGAAGGAACGATGGGTCACGCTCCGGAGAACACCACTTTGGTCAACGACCCGGAGGAAGCCTCTCGTATTGAACCCCCCGAGACGGAAAACCTGATTTGGCTCTCCCAAACCACACTGAGTGTGGATGAAACGATGGAAACTGTTCGTCGTCTTCGTGAGCGCTTTCCACACCTTCAAGATCCCCCCAGTGACGACATTTGCTACGCCACCCAAAACCGGCAAGTGGCGATCAAAAAGATTGCGCCCGAATGCGACCTTGTCATCGTGGTGGGTTCCCCTAATTCATCGAACTCTGTGCGCTTAGTGGAAGTGGCACTCGAATACGGAGCGAAAGCCTCCTACCGGGTCGACTACGCCAGTGAAATTGAGCAAGCCTGGCTCGAGGGTGTGGAAACTATCGGGGTGACTTCAGGTGCTTCGGTACCCGAAGTTCTCGTCGATCACGCTTTGGCTGATCTGTCCGATGCGGGATTCACCGTGGTCGAAGAAGTACGCACGGCCGAGGAAGACCTTCAGTTCTCCCTGCCCAAAGAGCTCCGCAAAGACGCCAGTGGCGTGGTGGACCCTTCCACTATTGGTGGGCGCAACAGGACCTAGGCTCTAAGCCTTTCCGCTTCCTAGATTTTGTGACCAGCGGAACCCAGTTGGCGGGTCGCTTCCACCACGCGTGCCGCCATCGAGTTTTCGGCGACTTTGCCCCAGGCGCGGGGATCATAAGTTTTCTTGTTGCCGACTTCGCCGTCGATGCGTAACACTCCGTCGTAGTTGCTGAACATGTGACCTGCAACACCGCGGGTGTAGGCATACTGCGTGTCGGTATCGATGTTCATTTTGATGACCCCATTCGCCACCGCTTCGGCTATTTCGGCATCGGAGCTTCCCGAACCGCCATGGAACACGAGGTCCAAAGGCTTCTCACCGGTTCCGTATTTGGCGGCTAAGCCCTGTTGGATCTCAGCCAACAGTTCAGGGCGCAAACTGACGTTGCCTGGCTTGTAAAAACCATGGACGTTGCCAAAGGTGAGAGCCGCCATGTAACGACCTTGATCACCCAGGCCCAGTGCTTCCACCGTTGCAATGGCGTCATCGAGGGTGGTGTACAAGCTGTCATTGATGTCGTGGCTGACACCATCTTCTTCCCCGCCCACGACGCCGATTTCCACCTCAAGAATTGAGTGAATGGCCTTCATTCGTGGCAGCAGGTCGGAGGCGATTTCCAGGTTTTCCTTCAAGCTCACTGCCGAGCCATCCCACATGTGGGATTGAAAAATGGGGTTGCCACCGGCTTTGACTGCCTCTTCGCTGGCAGCAATGAGGGGCAGCACAAACCCATCCAGGGCGTCTTTGGGGCAGTGGTCGGTGTGCAAGGCCACAGTCACGGGGTAGTTTTTTGCGACCTCCGTGGCGTAGGCGGCAAAGGCAAGGGCGCCTGAGGCACGGGCCTTGACGCTTTGTCCGGCAAAAAAGTCTGCTCCACCGGTGCTGACCTGGATGATGCCATCGGATTCTGCTTCACTCAGTCCCTGGAGGACCGCATTGATCGTGGACGACGACGACACGTTAATCGCGGGAAAGGCAAAGCCCTTCGCTTTTGCTCCATCGAGCATCTGTGCATAGTGATCCGGGGTTGCGACAGGCATGGGCACTCCAGTGGTGAGGTGGTCGGTGAGGTTTTAAGACTATCTGCCCAGAAGCCCCATGGTGCGGAGGTGACTAGACTGAAATCACAAATGCTCCCAAGTGCGCAAAGGGTATGTCATGACCGAGGTTGAGCACGCAGAACTCTTCGAACATCCCGATCGAAATCTCGCGATGGATTTGGTGCGGGCTACTGAGGCTGCCGCCATCAGGGCGACACCGTGGATCGGGCGAGGCGATAAGAATGCCGCCGATGGTGCTGCGGTCGATGCCATGCGCAAATTTCTCTCCACGGTCAACTTCCAGGGGTTGGTGGTTATCGGCGAAGGGGAGAAAGATGACGCCCCCATGCTCTTCAACGGCGAAATTGTGGGAACCGGTAGTGGCCCACAGTGCGATATCGCTGTCGACCCCATTGATGGCACCTCACTGGCGGCCGCGGGACGCTCGCACGCCATTTCGATGATTGCGGTGGCGGACCGGGGAAGCATGCTGGATGCTTCCAGTGTTTTTTATATGAGAAAAATGGTGACGTCTCATGAGGGCATCGGCGTGGTGGATATCAATCGCCCCATTGCTCAGAACATCCAGGCCTTAGCCAAAGCTAAAGGCAAATCGGTGGAAGACATTCGTATTGCTGTGCTTGATCGACCTCGACACACGGAACTGATTGCCGAAATTCGCGCAGCGGGCGCGGGCACCCGGTTGATTCTGGATGGAGATGTGGCTGCTGGAATCAATGCAGCCCGGCACGATACGCGCATTGATATGTGTGTGGGTATTGGCGGAAGCCCCGAAGGTGTCGCCACAGCGTGTGCGGTGAAAGCCTTGGGCGGGTTTATGCAGGGCGTTCTCCACCCGATGTCTGATGAGGAAAAACAACGCGGTCTGGACGCGGGTCTGGATTTCGACACGGTCTATGACCTCAATGGTTTAGTCGCCAGTGATAACACCTTCTTCGTTGCTACCGGTGTGACCGATGGTGAGCTGGTGCGCGGTGTGAGGCGAGCAGGACCCATGATTTCCACCGAGAGTGTGGTGTTGCGGGCTCGCTCAGGAACTTTGCGCCGGGTATCGGCAGACCACCAAGCAAGTAAGTGGCTCGAGCACGCCTAACTAGTCTTTTTTCTTATCGATCGCTGCTGGATTTTCGGTCAGTTCCGGCGCGCTGAGCTCTCGAGGCATGGATTCGATTCCCTCGAGCTCATCGGGCAAATCAGCCCCCGAACCCAATTCGGATAGTTTGCGAGCACTGGGGAACACGCGGGATTCCAGGGAGCCCACAAAAGCGTTGTACCCCTTGACGGTGCTGGTGATGGAGCGACCCAGGGTGTCGAGGTGCTTCGACATTGCCCCGAGACGTTGGAGAAGTTCCTTGCCCACATCAAACAACTTGGCGGCGTCTTCGGTGAGTACATCTTGTTGCCACGAAAACGCGACCGTTTTGAGCACAGACCACAGCGTCACCGGCGAGGCCAAGGCCACCTTTTTCCCAAAGGCGTAGTCCATCAACGAGGGGTCGGCTTCAATCGCACTGGAAATCAAGGCTTCGCTGGGGATGAAGCAAATCACCAGTTCCGGCGAGGCAGCTAAGCCATCCCAGTACGACTTCTTTCCCAGGGCATCGATGTGGGAGCGCACGGCGGCGACGTGTTTTTTCAGCAGAGTTTCGCGCCTGGCTGCTTCCTCCCCAGTGGCGGTGAAAGGAATTTGGCTGGCTTCTAAATAGGCGGTGAAAGGAACTTTGGCATCGACCGCGATGTTTTTACCGCCGGGAAGGTGGATGACCATGTCTGGCTTGCCCAGTCCCGAATCCGAGGTGACCTGAGATTGAACATCAAAGTCGACGCGTTCGATCAGACCCGCAGCTTCCACCACGCGACGTAATTGAACCTCTCCCCACACGCCCCGAACGCTATTGGATCGAAGCGCAGAAGCGAGTTGCTCCGCAGTGCCTCGGAGTAATTCATCACTGGCCACCGCAGCGCGCAACTGTTGGGAGATTTGACCGTGTTGTTCATTGCGCTGTTTTTCCAGTTCTTGCACTGTGCGCTGCATGTCACTCAGGCGCTCGGAGACAGGGGCTAATGCTTGAAGGACTTTGTTTTCCGCTTCGTTGGATAAACGCAGATCGTTGTATTGCTGCTGAACAAGATCCAGTTGGGCTCTCAGTGCCAGCGGATCTTCGCCCGCGGCTTGACCAATACTGCGGGACTTGAGCGCGTAGCCCAGCGCGACACCGGCGGCGAGGGCACATACAACAGCGACGAGAAGCGTGATCAATGCTGAATCCATCTTCACAGTCTGCCATTCACCCCTGACGAGTGGGGCAGTCACGGCGCAGCCCCAGGGGAGCCTGCAGTAGGGTTGCTTTCCGTGGCTCTCACTATTGGAATCGTCGGTCTGCCCAACGTGGGCAAGTCCACCCTGTTCAACGCGTTGACCAAAAACAATGTTTTGGCCGCAAATTATCCCTTCGCCACGATTGAGCCCAACGTCGGTGTGGTGAATCTGCCCGATGAGCGACTCGTGAAGTTGGCTGAGATTTTTGGTAGCGAGCGAATTCTGCCCGCGACCGTGTCCTTTGTGGATATCGCCGGTATCGTCCGCGGAGCCAGCGAAGGCGAAGGGCTGGGCAACCAATTCCTGTCCAACATTCGCGAAGCCGATGCCATTGCTCAGGTAGTGCGCGTATTTGATGACCCCGACGTGGTCCATGTTGATGGTGGGGTCGACCCAGCTGCTGATATGGAAACGATCAACACCGAGCTCATTTTGGCGGACATGCAAACGCTCGACAAAGCGATGACCCGATACGAAAAAGAGGTCAAGGGTAAGAAACTGGACCCCAGTGTGCTGGCTGCCGCTGAAGAAGCGCGAGCCATTCTCGATAGCGGAAAAACACTTTTTCAAGCCGCCTTTGATGCTTCCTCGCTCAGTGAACTGGGATTACTGACCGCCAAGCCCTTCCTCTACGTGTTCAACGTCGATGAAGCAACGCTGGGTGACGCTGCCAAGCAAGCAGCGCTGGCGGCTCTGGTCGCGCCGGCGAAGGCCGTGTTCCTCGATGCCAAGGTGGAGAGCGAACTTATCGATCTCGATAAAGCAGAAGCCCAGGAGCTTCTCGCTTCGATGGGTCAGGAAGAAAGCGGCCTGGATCAACTAGCCCATATCGGTTTTGACACCCTGGGGCTTCAGACCTATCTCACGGCCGGTCCGAAAGAAACGAGAGCCTGGACGATTCGTCGCGGCTGGAAAGCACCGCAAGCTGCGGGGGTAATCCACACTGATTTCGAAAAAGGATTCATCAAAGCAGAAGTGACCTCGTTTGATGATTTGGTGGCTGCTGGTTCTCTCGCTGAGGCGCGACAGGCCGGCAAAGCCCGAATCGAAGGTAAGGACTACGTCATGAAAGACGGCGACGTGGTGGAGTTCCGCTTTAGTTCCTAAGTGCCCAACCTGGGAAAAAGCCTCCTCAGCTTGTTGTTTTTCCACCTCGGTGGTTTTCTGTAGCTATGCCGCTGCTGCCGATGTTTCCCCTGGGGTCTGTTTTGTTCCCCGCCATGCCGTTGGCTCTGCGGGTTTTCGAAGAGCGCTACCTGAAAATGATGGGCGCAGTTCTCGATAACCAACCCTCCGAGTTTGGTGTGGTGCTCATTGAGCGTGGTCTGGAAGTGGGTGGGGGAGACCAGCGCTTTGACATCGGCACGACGGCACGAGTGCTCCAAATCGAGGCCCCCGATGGCCCCCTTGAGGTTGTGGCCAGGGGGGAGCGACGGTTTCGAGTCATCCAGTGGGTAGCGGAGGAACCTTATCCTCAAGCCGACATCGAGTATCTCGAGGATTTTGAGTCAACCGAGGTGGATGCCACTGCGCTGGATTTGGCCGAATCGACCGTCCGCGGTGCCCTGGAATACCTCGCCACTCTCGACCTGTCGATTCCGTGGCCGACCGATATTGAACTGGCTGAGGATCCGATAGAAAAAGCCTGGCAATTAGCGGGTATTTCACCCTTAGGGACTCTGGATCACCAGGATCTCCTGGCGGCGCCGGAGGTGAGTTGGCTGCTGTCTCACACGATAGAGACGGTCAGTGAAGCATTGATCACGTTTCGTGCCGCCAACGATTTGCCCAACGACCAGACCTAGTTCCCTAGTGGAACAGGGGTGAAACAGTTCCACTAAGTTCCGTTACCGAAAAGAAACCCACAAAAGTGGAACCGGTTGCGAAGAATTGTTAGGGTGGCAGTGCCCACATCGCAGTGTGCTGTGGTGCGGGCATCCACATTCGACAAATCAAGGAGTACCCATGAGGCACTTTGTACGTCGCCGCTCCATGCTCGGTGTTGCCACGCTTTCTGTGGCCGCTTTGGCATTGGCTGGCTGTGCTGCCGACGCAGGTAGCGAAGAAGCAACGACTGACTCGGGTTCAACGGACACCGAGTCCGCAGTAGCTGCAGGCTGTGAAGCCTACGCAGACTACATGGGCAACGAGGGTGAAACTGTAGAAATCTACACCACCATCATCGAGCCCGAATCCACACTCTTCCAGGAGTCCTTCGTGGACTTCGAAGACTGCACCGGAATCACCATCGAGTGGAACGGTGACCAGGCATTCGAAGAGCAGATCGCCGTTCGTGTTGAGGGTGGAACTGCCCCCGACCTCGCGATTTTCCCTCAGCCCGGACTCTTGAAGTCCTTCGCTGCTGATTTGGTTGCTGCCCCCGCGGCAGTTTCTTCCTCGGTGGACGCAAACTACACCGCTGACTGGAAGACCTACGGCACCGTCGATGGCACCTTCTACGCTGCACCTCTTGGTGCGAACGTGAAGTCCTTCGTCTGGTATTCGCCCAAGGTATTCGCAGACAACGGCTGGGCTATCCCCACCACATGGGGCGACATGCTGACCTTGTCTGACGAAATTGCTGCGAGCGATTTCGCTGGTAACGCATGGTGTGCAGGTATCGAATCTGGTGCCGCCACTGGTTGGGCAGCAACAGACTGGATGGAAGACTTGATGCTTCGTTTCCAGGATGCAGCTACCTATGACGCATGGGTTGACCACTCGATGGCCTTCAACGACCCCAAGGTCTTGGAAGTTATCGGTGAAGCCGGCAAGATCCTGAAGAACGCTGACTACGTCGGCAACGTTTCGGCGATTGCGACCACCAGCTTCTCTGAGGGTGGCTCCGGTGTTGTGGATGGCTCCTGTGCCATGCACCGCCAGGCATCCTTCCTCGGTGGAATCCTCGTGGGTGACTACGGCGCAACTGTTGTAGGACCTGATGAGACCGATGTTGAGGGTGGAATTTCTACCTTCTACTTCCCCGGTGTCAGCGCTGACCAGACTCCTGCCCTCGGTGGTGGAGAGTTCGTTGGTGCCTTCAGCGACGCTCCTGCGGTTGCAGCTGTGCAGCACTACTTGACCACTCCTGAGTGGAACAACAAGAAGGCTGCTCTGGGTGGATGGTTCTCCGCGAACCTCGGCCTGGACACCGCTAACGTGGCCGACCCGGTTAACGCCGTGGCCGTGGAAATCCTCCAGAACGCCACCACCTTCCGCTTCGACGCATCCGACGTGATGCCCGGTGAAGTGGGTGCTGGTTCCTTCTGGACCGAAATGACCGCGTGGATTGCCGAAGATAAGGCAGACCAGGCAGTTCTCGATGCAATTGAGGCAACCTGGCCCGCTAGCTAGGTAATCTCACAGCACGTAACATTGGTGGGGGAGGCGCTCCCAAAGAGCGAATCCCCCACCTTTGTTTGCCGCAACGACGCGGCGTTACATATGAAAGGGCGAGCGAATACATGCGCGGATCAACCTGGGACGTCATTGCCCCGAATCTGACCCTGCTCGTCATCTCACTTGTCGCCTTTGCCGCGGTGATTTACGCCCTGTTCCTGATTGGCTCCCGCGCTTCTGTTCGCTGGCAGGGATGGCTTCGATACGGCGTCTTTCTTGGCCCGGCACTCTTGCTCCTTGTCGTGGGGCTGATTTACCCAGCGCTGCGCACCATTTGGATGTCCTTCATGGACAAGCGCGCGGAAAACTTCATCGGCTTTGATAACTACATTTGGGCTTTCACCATTCCTGAAATTCAACTGGTGTTGCGCAACACCATCCTGTGGGTAGTTTTTGTTCCGCTGCTCTCTACGTTGATTGGTTTGGCGATTGCCTATATGACCGACCGGATGAAAAGCGCTTCAGTAGTGAAGTCCCTGGTCTTTATGCCCATGGCTATTTCTTTTGTGGGCGCCAGTGTTATCTGGAGCTTTGTCTATAACTTTGAACCCAACCCCAATGATCCAGAAATTGGCTTACTCAATGCCATAGCGCGCGTGGTGGGAGTAGAGCCCCGCAACTGGCTACTCGAACCACCCTGGAACACGTTCTTCCTCATCCTGGTGTTGGTCTGGATTCAAACCGGTTTTGCCATGGTCATTCTCTCGGCCGCTATGAAAAACATTCCTGACGAAGTTGTCGAAGCAGCAATGCTCGATGGTGCCAGCAACTGGCGCCGCTTCATTCGAGTCACCTTGCCCATGATTCGAGGCACCTTGGTCGTCGTGCTCACCACGATCACGATTGGAACCTTGAAGGTGTTCGACATTGTGCGGACCATGACCGGCGGTAACTTCCAGACCAACGTGATTGCCAATGAAATGTATGCCCAGTCCTTTAGGCAACTCAATTACGGCCAAGGTAGTGCTTTGGCCGTGATTTTGTTCGTCGGTGTGATTCCCATCATTTGGTACAACGTGCGACAACTGCGCTTGGAAAGGACGGAGCGATAATGGCAAACACGGCAAGCCTCCGACTCAGCCCGCTGCAAAAAAAGCGCGCCAAAGACATCTTTAGTTCCCCGATCGCCTCGGCTGCCGCGGTAATTATTGCGGTGTTGTGGACCATCCCGACTTTTGGGCTTCTGGTGTCCTCTATCAGGCCAGAGCAAGACATCAACAATTCGGGATGGTGGACATTCTTTGTCAACCCCTCGGTCTCTTTTGCCAACTACGAGAAGGTGCTCTTCGTGGGAACCGGAGTGAATCCTCCGATGTTCCAATATTTCTTCAACTCGCTTGCCGTGACCATCCCGGCCGTTATTTTTCCCATTACGCTCGCGGTCTTTGCTGCTTATGCCCTGGCGTGGTTTGAGTTCAAAGGCCGCGACTTTATTTTCTTTTCCATCTTTGCTCTCCAGGTCGTTCCTCTCCAGCTGACCTTGGTTCCACTGCTGCAGCTTTTTGCTAAGGGGCTGGTCATTGGGGAGACCACCATCATTCCCGACCTAGGTATTACCGGGACCTACATTCCGATTTGGATTGCCCACACCATCTTTGGGTTGCCGCTGGCAATTTTCTTGCTCCACAATTTCTTGCGTCAGATTCCTCGCGAATTGGTGGAGGCAGCGCGAGTCGATGGAGCGAACTGGTTCACCATGTTCACCAAAATCGTGTTGCCCCTGAGCGTGCCCGCTATTGCGTCGTTCCTGATTTTCCAGTTCCTGTGGGTATGGAATGACCTGTTAGTGGGACTCACCTTCGGAGCGGGATCCAAGTCGGTGGCGCCCATGACGGTGCGCTTGGCGGAGATGGTGGGAACCCGGGGCTCTGGGTGGGAAGTACTCACGGCGGGCGCCTTCATTTCGATTATCGTGCCCTTGATTGTGTTCTTTGCTCTCCAGCGCTACTTCGTGCGAGGGCTCCTTGCCGGTTCGGTCAAGGGCTAGAACACTTCCTTTGGTAGTACCTCCCAGGGTTGCCTAGGGAGCGCTCGAATACATCTCTCGCAGGAACAGAGCGCTGTCTTTGAGAGTTCGTTCTTGGTTCTCGGCCTCCACGCGGATAATTCCAAAGCGCTTCGTCCAGCCCTCGGCCCACTCGAGATTGTCAAAGAGTGACCACGCGAAATAGCCCCGCAGATCAACTCCCTGCTCCAGCGCATCCAGTGCCGCCGAGATGTGTGAGGCGTAGTAGTCGATGCGGTTGTTATCGTGAATGCCGTCCTCGCTCACTACGTCATCAAACGCGGCCCCGTTTTCCGTGACATAAAGCGGTATTCCGGGCAATCGTTGGGCGGTATCGACCAAGGTGGTCGTGAGGCTCTGGGCGTGAATTTCCCAGCCCATGGCAGTTCTTGGCGACCTGGGCACGAAGGACACGTTGCTCACGCCTGGATACACACTGGCGTCCTGGCCCACTATTTTTCCTGCGTCACGAGCTACCGAGGCCACCCGGGTGGGGGTGTAGTAGTTGATTCCGAGCCAGGAAATCGGCTCGGCAGCCATCGCCAGACCCTCGCTGGAGACAAAGGACCACTCCGTGATCGAGGAGGTCGCTTCCTGGATATCTTCGGGAATGCCCCGGCCAGCCAGTAGATCCAAAAACATTCTGTTTTGTAATCCATCGATGATTGATGCGGTGGGTTCAATGTCGTCATCTTCGGCAATGATGGTCGTGAGATTGAGCACCAGGCCGGGGTTGCGAACGCCTGCTGAGCGCAACGCTTGGATGCCGTGACCGCTAGCGACCATCAGGCGATAGAAGACCTCCAGGCTCGCTGCTGGATCGTGTTCGCCGGGTGCGTGAACTCCCGCGGCATAGCCCAAAAAGGCGGAGACCCAGGGTTCATTCAGTGTCGCTATGGTGTCCACGCGATCGGCAAAATGCTCACCGACCAGATGCGCATAATCGGCAAACCATCGATGGCTATCCGGTGATAACCAGCCGCCTTTGTCCTGGAGCGCCGAGGGTAAATCCCAGTGATAGAGGGTGGCAAAGGGAGCAAGCCCTCGCTCTAGCGCGCCATCGACAATCCGGTCATAGACATCAAGCCCCGCAAGGGAAACCTTCCCCATTCCCTCGTGCATAACTCGGGGCCAGGAGAGCGAAAATCGGTAGGCGTTGGCACCGAGGCCTTGAATAAGGTCTAGGTCACCAGGGATGTTGTTCAGATGGTCACACGCGGGATCAGCAGTGGCGCCATCGAGGATTTTTCCTGGGGTTTGGGCAAAGTCATCCCAGATGCTGCGGCCGCGGCTGTGGCTTGAGCCTTCAATTTGCCACGATGAGGTGGCTACGCCGAGTGTGAAATCAGCCGGGATTCGAGACGAAATTTCGTGCGCTTGGGTGACATCGATGCTCATAGCAAACAAGACTAGTCTCGGTGGGAAGGAGAGAAACAATGGCAGCAATTCAGGCATATACCGTGGTGAAAAAACTCGATCGCACCACCGAACTTCGTGATTACCCAGCGCACACTCTGATCAGTTGCGAAGTCGATGACAACTTAGAACAAGCAGGCTCTCGCGGCTTTGGACCGCTGGTGCGCTACATCTCGGGGGCGAACCAGGCTCGTCAGCAAATTGCCATGACCTCCCCGGTTCTCCATGCGCCCCAGACCGCCCGCCATCACGTGATCAGCTTTGTGTTGCCCGAGGGTATGGCCCCAGAAGATGCCCCGGTTCCCTCCGATGCTCGCGTCACTGTGGTGCAGGTGCCACCACGACAAGTGGCAGCTAGGCGCTTTAGCGGTGGGTGGCGGCAAAGCCAGGTGTTAGACAACGCGCAGGAGCTCACCAAGACCGTCGAAAAAGCGGGATTAGTAGCCGTGGGTGAGGTATTTTATGGTCGCTATGACCCACCCTGGAAACCAGGTTTTGCCCGTCGCAATGAAGCGCTGGTGGAAGTGGGCAGAGTCTAAACCTCTACTTCGGGTGTGGCGAGGAAACCTCTCGGTGCTCCCTGCTACTGTGTAGCCACAAACTTCATATTGGGCCCCACGCTGGGCGGGAGAGACATCAGAAACTGTGATGTCACCGAAGGAGCAAGCCTCCCCGCCAATCTCTCAGGTCACCCGTACCGTCTAGCGAGGCCACTCTGGAAAGTGGAATGATTCATCATTCCCGCCGACGGTGAAAGCGCTCTCGAGCGTGAAACTCTCAGGCCAATGACAGAGGGGGAGTCACAGCGTTATTTGTGCACGGTGACTCGGGGGACCTATGAGCGGCAAACACACTCCACTGCATGCAGTGCATGTGGCAGCAGGAGCGACCTTTACTGATTTTGCGGGCTATGACATGCCCGTGCGCTACAGCTCAGATCTTGAAGAGCACCACAGCGTGCGCACTGCGGCGGGAATCTTTGATCTTTCCCACATGGCAGAAATCGATGTCAGTGGCCCTCAGGCTGCCCAGTTCCTGGACTATGCCCTGAGCAATCGTCTCTCGGCGATGGAGATGTTGCAGGCTAAGTATTCGCTTCTGCTGAGTCCCTCGGGTGGGGTAGTCGATGACCTGATTGTGTATCGATTTGGTGCGGAGCACTTCCTCATTGTGGCCAATGCGTCCAATCGCGAGGTCGCGTTTAGTGAACTACTCGCTCGCAGTGCCGATTTCGATGTCGAGGTGCGTGATGATTCTGATGCCTGGGCGCTCATTGCGGTGCAAGGCCCGGTCTCTCGCGAGGTCATGATGGCTTCGTCGATAACCCCGGATTCACCTCTCGAGGATTTGCGTTACTACCGGTTCATCACCGGTGAATTCCAGGGTCAGCCCATTGCTATTGCCAGAACCGGATACACCGGCGAAGACGGCTATGAAGTGTTTGTTCCTGCTGCTCACGCCAGCGAGGTGTGGGCGGATCTCGAAGCGGTGGGGATGCCTCTGGGTCTAGTGCGCTGCGGCCTTGCCTGTCGGGACACTCTGCGCTTAGAAGCGGGGATGCCGCTCTATGGTCACGAACTTGGTCTTGACTACTCCCCAGCCCAGGCTGGCCTGGCTCGAGCCGTCGATAACACCAAAGATGATTTTGTCGGCGCTGGTGTGATGCCGGTGGGTCCCACGTCCTCTCGAGTGTTGGTGGGGCTTGTTGCCGAAGGTAAACGAGCTCCGAGAGCCGGATACGCTGTGCTCTCGAGCGAGGGTGAGCCCATCGGAGAGGTTACCTCTGGAGCGCTTTCGCCCACGCTGGGGTATCCCGTTGCAATGGCGTACATCGATTCAGATCACGCAACACCGGGTCATTCGCTCCTGGTCGATGTTCGCGGGTCTCATCTGAGCGTTAGTGTTCAAGAACTTCCGTTTTATTCTCGAAAGAAGGTTGCGTGATGAGTGCTGTACCCGAAAATCTCTCCTACACCGCAGAGCACGAGTGGCTCCTCATTGATGGCGATGTAGCCACGGTGGGCATCACTCAGTTCGCTGCTGATGCCCTGGGTGACATTGTCTATGTCGCCCTGCCTTCGGTGGGGGATTCGATCAAGCCAGGTGCCGTGGTTGGGGAAGTGGAATCGACGAAGTCTGTCGGAGAAATTTTTGCTCCCGCTGCCGGTGAGGTGCTGGAGGCCAATCAGGTCGTCGTGGATGCTCCCGACACCGTCAACGCCGATCCCTATGGAAACGGCTGGCTGATCAAGATTCGCTTTAGTGAGCTCCCCGAGCTTTTAGACGCCACCGCCTACCAAGCCCTCATCCAGGAGTAACCATGACCGCTGCCTTTTCCTCTCGACACATCGGAACGGACGACAACGCGCAAGCGTTGATGCTCAACCGCCTGGGTTTCCCCAGCCTCGATGCGTTGATGGATGCAGCAGTCCCCGGTCATTTACGAATGGCAGAAATCGCTGAATCAGTGATTCCTCCCGCAGCGAGTGAAGCCGAAGCTTTGGCTGAGTTGCGCGCCCTGGCGCAGGCCAACACGGTGCACAGGTCTCTGATCGGACAGGGCTATTACCCCAGCTACACACCCTCAGTCATCAAGCGCAACGTGCTAGAAAACCCCAGCTGGTATACCGCCTACACCCCGTATCAGCCAGAAATTTCTCAAGGTCGTCTCGAAGCCCTGCTTAATTTTCAGACGATGGTGGCGGACCTCACTGGCATGGCCACGGCTAACGCCTCCATGTTGGATGAATCGACCGCTGTGGCGGAGGCAATGTTGCTGGCCAGGCGGGCATCGGGTTCTCCCAGCAATGTGTTTCTCGTCGACCGCGATGCGTTTGCCCACACCAAAGCAGTGGTGGCCGGTCGGGCCGAACCTCTGGGTATTGAGATTGTGGAGACCGACTTCTCGGGCGATATTCCGCAGTGCTTTGGGGCCTTTATTCAATATCCCGGTGCTTCTGGGCGAATCTGGAATCCCACGAGTGTGGTGGAAGCCCTCCATGGCCACGACGCCATGGTCGTGGTGGCCGCCGACATGTTGGCGATGACACTGGTGACCTCGCCGGGTGAATGTGGCGCTGATATTGCGGTGGGAACAACCCAGCGTTTGGGAATTCCCTTGGGCTTTGGTGGCCCTCACGCTGGATACCTCGCTGTTCGAGGCGGCCTCGAGCGTCAAATGCCTGGTCGACTCATTGGTGTGTCCAAAGACGCTGCGGGTAACCCGGCCTACCGGTTGACCCTGCAAACACGGGAACAGCACATCCGGAGAGATAAAGCCACGAGCAACATTTGTACCGCTCAGGTGCTCCTCGCCGTCATGGCGGGAATGTTTGCGGTCTATCACGGCCCTGAGGGGCTCAAAGACATCGCAACAGGTATTGCGACAAAAACCGCAGGCTTGGCCCAGGCTTTACGTGACGCTGGGCATGATGTGGTCCACGGAGAATTTTTTGACACCCTGACACTGAATCTCCCAGGAGCCGCTGAAGCCTTGGTGGCCAAGGCACGCGCGGTGGGGGTGTTGCTCCACCTGGTGGATGCAAACACCGTGTCGCTATCCCTGGATGAGACCACCATTGGCGAGCACACCGGTGTGCTCAAGGGCACGCTGGAGCAACACTTGGCGGAAATCTTTGAACTAACCGACTACACCGGAGAACTAGCCGCGCCCGCACTGCCCCAGGATTTGGTGCGCACCAGCTCGTACTTGGAGCACCCGGTGTTTCACGCTCACCATTCAGAAACCGCGATGATGCGCTATCTCAAGCAACTCGCGGACAAGGATTACGCGCTGGATCGAGGGATGATTCCGCTGGGTAGTTGCACGATGAAGCTCAATGCCGCCACCGAAATGGAAGCCGTGAGTTGGCCAGAGTTTTCTGGATTGCACCCCTTCGCGCCGGAAGAAGACACTCAGGGCTACCTGGTGATGATGTCGCACCTCGAAACGTGGCTTGCTGAGTTGACCGGGTATGACTCGGTGTCGCTTCAGCCCAATGCTGGAAGCCAAGGCGAGTACGCGGGCCTCTTAGCTATTCGTGGCTACCACCGCTCCCGCGGTGATGACCACCGCACGGTGTGTTTGATCCCCTCTAGCGCCCACGGCACGAATGCTGCCAGTGCAGTGTTGGCGGGAATGCAGGTGGTCGTTATTGCCTGTAACGAGCGCGGTGATGTCGACATTGAGGACGTCCACGCCAAGATTGCCGAACACGCGGATAATTTGGCTGCTTTGATGGTGACCTATCCGTCGACCCACGGAGTTTATGAACACGGCATCAACGACATCACCGATGCCGTGCATGCCGCTGGTGGGCAGGTCTATATCGATGGCGCCAACCTCAACGCTCTGGTGGGCTTTTCTCGCTATGGCGATATCGGGGGAGATGTCTCGCACCTCAATCTTCACAAGACGTTCTGTATTCCCCACGGTGGTGGTGGCCCAGGCGTAGGCCCGGTCGGCGCCAAAGCGCACTTAGCTCCCTTCTTACCCGGCCACCCCCAGGCTCAAATGGATGTTCATCCACCGTTTGATCCCGCAACGCTGAAGGCTGGCACCCAGGTTCACGGTGGCGTTCCCGTCTCGGCGGCGCCCTATGGAAGCCCCAGCATTTTGCCGATTCCCTGGGCGTATGTGCGCATGATGGGACCCGATGGCTTGGCGCGGGCGACCGCCTCGGCGGTGTTGGCTGCTAACTACGTGGCCACTCGTCTGAGCGAGCACTATGACGTGTTGTATACCGGGGATAACGGTTTAGTGGCCCACGAAGCCGTTATTGATATTCGACCCTTGAGTGCCGCCACCGGCATCACTGTCGATGATGTGGCCAAGCGTTTGGTCGACTATGGCTTCCACGCTCCCACGATGTCGTTCCCCGTGGCGGGAACCCTCATGATCGAACCCACCGAAAGTGAAGACTTAGGCGAACTCGATCGTTTCATCGACGCCATGATTGCCATTCGACACGAAGCGGATCAGGTGGCTGCCGGTGTGTGGCCAAGTGACGACAATCCTTTGGTCAATGCTCCGCACACCGCGGCCAGTGTTACTACCTCGCACTGGACTCACCCCTATTCACGCGAGCTTGCGTGTTATCCCGCTGCTGTGGCGCAACTACCTGAGGTGAGTGATGGTCTTGGCGCTATGCCCGGGGTGGCGAGTAAGTATTGGCCACCGGTTCGCCGAGTAGACCAAGCTTTTGGTGATCGTAACCTGGTGTGCTCGTGCCCACCGATTGAGGCTTTTGCCTAGAGTTTGACGAGCTCTCGCTGGAGGGTTTTCGCTGTTTGAAACGTCATCCCCAACAGGGCAACGTGTTTCCACGCAAGCTTTCCCTCGGCATCGATGATGAAAATACTGCGTCGCACGCCAATACCCATCAGGCCCACCCCGTAAGCCTGGACGACATCACCTTTTTCATCGGAGAGCAGCGGGAATCCCAGGCGTTTGGTGCGAGCAAACTTCTCGTGGCTCCCGGCGTTTTGACGAGAGATCCCCCAAATTTCGGCGCCTAGCTCTCGAAACGCATCCATCTCATCTTCATAGCTACACAGCTGAGCTGTGCATCCGGGGGAATTATCGGCCGGGTAAAAAGCGAGCACCACAGGGTGGCCTCGGCGCTCGGAGAGCGTGAAGTGGGTTTTCGCTGGCTGCCCGTCCACCATGGTGATTCCGGGAAGGGTGAAGTCGGGGGCTAGTTCGCCAATCTCAGGTGTAGTCACGAGAGGACACGCTAACCCACATTCCCGAGAATTTCTGGGAAGTTCTCAGCCACGAGGGGATATCCCACAAACGCCACCGCGTCGATGAGCGTGTGAGCAAGAATGAGCGGCGCCAAACGCCGGGTTTTCGCATAGAAATACCCGAAGACCAAACCCATCACAAAATTCCCCACAAAACCACCAAATCCTTGGTAAAGGTGGTAGCTCGCGCGCAAGAATGCTTGGCCGAAAATGATCCCCACCACAGGAACCTTCAGTTGCTCAAGCCTGGCAAAGAGGTAGCCCACCCCGATGACTTCTTCGAGCACGCCTGCTCGAAGCGCAAGCAGCAACAGCATGGGCACACTCCACCAATACGGTGACAGGTCCGAGGCCACAATCGTGACGTTGAGCTCCAGAGAGCGGCTGAGGAAATAAAGCCCCAGACCGGGAATGCCGATTGCCGCAGCAAGGCCAAGGCCCCTGGCGCTATCGCGCCCAGGTTTGGTGAGGTCTAGTCCAAGCCTCCCCAGGTGAGGGCGGGTGTGGTTCCATAACAACAACACCACGAGAGCCACCGGCATCAGGGCTGAGGCCACACCGAGAAGTTGGTAACTAAAGTCAGCCCACTCCAGGTCACTCGCACTGCGATTCAAGGTGGCGGTTTGAGCACTCAGGGGTGTGTCCCGCGAGAGCCGAATAGCAATCCCCACCAGGGAATACAGTGCGCTCATGCCCAGACTCAGGCCTAAGACGATAGTGATTTCGACTATCAGACGCCGTCTGCTCATCGCCATTGCGGTGGGTTAGCGGGTGGGGCTGGCGGGGTCACACGCCGGCGTTCCCCCGGGCAGTTTGTGGCGGTAGCGAGCGATGAGGGCATAGACGCCCGAGGCCAACCAGGAAATCGGTGGGGTCGCGAGAAGCCATCCGAGTAGTCGAAGAGCAAAACGCGGTTGCGCTCGTAGCAAAGCGCTGGTGGCTAACGCTCCGCCGTAATGGTGGGTGGGTGTGATGTACCAGGCGAATTTTTCCACGTCGAGTGGGGTGAGGGCATAGTCCTCGATAGCAATACTTTGCGAGGTTTTGGCCTCAGGGAAGCGGGGCAGCCACTCGCGTAATCGGTTCACCCACAGGGTGCAAAACGCGCAATCACCGTCATAAATTAAGACGTGGCGATCAATCGAGGACGAGCGGGGCATACCTCCATGCTAGGCCTTCTGTCTGTGGGGCCGGTAGGATAGGGGGGCAGGGCTACGGTTGGAAGTTTCTGCTCCGTCTTAGCCCCTTAAGGAAATCTCATCATGGCTATCGCCACTCGAAGTGACGTGCGTAACGTCGCCATTGTTGCCCACGTTGACCACGGTAAAACGACCCTCGTTGATGCCATGTTGCGCCAGACCGGATCCTTTGCCGATCACGGACCTGTGACTGATCGCGCCATGGATTCAGGGGATCTGGAAAAAGAAAAAGGCATCACGATTCTCGCGAAGAACACCGCGGTGACCTACAGCGGTATTCACGCTGGGGGATCGGACATCACGATCAACGTGATCGACACCCCTGGCCACGCGGATTTTGGTGGCGAAGTGGAACGCGGCCTGAGCATGGTCGATGGTGTGGTGCTGCTGGTTGATGCCAGTGAAGGCCCGCTTCCGCAAACTCGCTTTGTCTTGCGTAAAGCGCTTGCCGCGAAACTTCCCGTGATTTTGTTGGTCAATAAGACTGACCGTCCCGACTCTCGTATTGATGCCGTGGTGCACGAAACACAGGATCTCTTGATTGGTTTGGCCTCGGATCTTTCGGATGAAGTACCGGATTTAGATGTGGACGCCATCCTGGATCTCCCCATTGTCTATGCCTCAGGCCGTGAGGGTGCGGCGAGCACGAACAAGCCAGCGGATGGCACCCTGCCCGATAATGGCGACTTAGAGCCCCTCTTCGGCGCGATTCTTGCCCACATCCCACCGCCCACCTATGACGACACCCACCCCCTGCAGGCTCACGTCACCAACCTCGACGCCTCACCGTTCTTGGGCCGTATTGCCTTGCTGCGTATTTTCCAGGGCACCCTCACCAAGGGCCAAACCGTCGCGTGGGTTCGTCATGATGGCAGCGTGCAGAACGTGCGCATTACCGAATTATTGATGACCAAAGCTCTCGAGCGCGTTCCTGCTCAGAGCGCCATGGCAGGAGATATTGTCGCCGTGGCAGGAATTGAAGAAATCACCATTGGTGAAACCATCGCCGATCCTGATGATGTTCGGCCGTTGCCCGCCATCACGGTGGACGAACCCGCGATTTCGATGACCATTGGCACGAACACGTCCCCACTGGTGGGCTTGGTCAAGGGACACAAGCTCACTGCTCGCATGGTGAAGGACCGTCTTGATCGTGAACTCATTGGTAACGTCTCCATTCGCGTTGTCGACGTGGGACGCCCCGACGCCTGGGAAGTTCAAGGTCGAGGCGAATTGGCCCTGGCCATCCTGGTGGAGAACATGCGCCGTGAAGGCTTTGAGCTCACCGTGGGTAAGCCACAGGTTGTCACCAAGAAGGTAGATGGCTCCGTTCACGAACCTTTTGAAGCGCTCACCATTGATGCGCCGGAAGAATTTGTGGGTGCCATCACCCAGCTCTTAGCTGCGCGTAAAGGTCGCATGGACAACATGTCCAATCACGGCACCGGCTGGGTTCGCATGGAATTCACCGTTCCTTCCCGAGGCCTCATTGGATTTAGGACTGAATTCCTCACGATGACTCGTGGTCAGGGAATTGCCAACGCCATTGCCGCTGGTTTTGATAAGTGGGCTGGCAGCATCGTCACCCGTAACTCGGGTTCCATCGTGGCCGATCGAACCGGTGTGGTTACCTCCAACGCCATGATGGCTCTGCAAGAGCGCATGACGTTCTTTGTTAAGCCCACCGAAGCCGTCTATGAAGGCATGGTGGTGGGGGAGAACTCTCGCGGCGATGACATGGATGTCAACATCACCAAAGAAAAGAAGCTCAACAACATTCGCTCCTCCACGGCGGAAGAACTTGAGCGTCTCACCCCACCGCGCCAAATGTCCTTAGAGGAATGTCTGGAATTTGCCCGCGAGGATGAGTGCGTTGAGGTCACCCCGGAGATTGTGCGTATTCGCAAGGTGGAATTGGATCAAAATCTGCGTGCCCGGATCACGTCGCGTTTGAAGAAACAAGACGCGCCCAACGGTTAAGAGATAGGTACGCTGAAGTAATGAAGGTCGCAAGGTTTAGCCTCAGCGGGGGCGAGCCGCTCTATGGCATCGTCGATGGCGATGACCTGGTGGTTCTTGCTGGCGACCCGCTCTATCACGGGATAAATCCCACGGACCAACGCGTCCCGATGGATAAAGCAACGCTGTTGGCACCGGTGATTCCTCGATCCAAAGTGGTCTGTGTGGGGATGAACTATGCCGAGCATGCCAAAGACATGGATCACGAGAGTTCGGGAAACCCGCTGATTTTCCTCAAACCCAACACCTCGGTGATTGGCCCAGGAGATCCGATTGTGATTCCCCCGGTGGAAGGCCGCATCGTCCACGAAGGAGAACTCGCTATCGTCATTGGCTCTGTGGCCAAGCGGGTGAAAGCGGCGGACTGGCGTGATGTGGTCTTTGGATTCACCATTGCCAACGATGTTTCGGCTAGAGACGTGATGTTTGCCGATGGTCAGTGGGCGCGAGCTAAGGGTTATGACACGTTTTGTCCCCTAGGCCCCTTCATCGACACCGAGATTGACCCCTCTGACTTAGAGATCACCACCTATGTCGATGGGGAACTGCGCCGCAAGGGCAGCACCAAAGACCTGATTTACTCGATACCCGAAATCATCGAGTTTTGTTCGGACGTGTGGACGTTGCTCCCGGGCGATGTCATCTGCACAGGAACCCCCTCGGGGCTCGGTAGTTTCGTCGATGGTCAAACGATTGACATTCACATCGAAGGCCTGGGTACCCTTTCGAACCCGGCAAAGAATCGTGATGACCGCACAAACTGATGCTTCGCTAGAAATCGCCCAGCGCAAAGTTCGCGCTGTCTTGATCTTGGGCCAAATCATGGCCGGCCTTGGCATGGGGGCAACCCTGTCCATGGGCGCTATTTTGGCCGGTCGCATCGGAGGCTCGGATGCGCTGTCAGGAATGGCGGCGACCATGGCAACCCTGGGCGCTGCCTTGGCGGCGGTTCCCCTGGCGAGCCTGGCGTCACGCGCAGGTCGGGCAATTTCTCTCGCCAGTGGTGCCAGCGTGGCAGCACTGGGCGGGCTCGTCGTTATCGGCGCCATTGTGGTGAGCAGTTTTATTCTGCTTTTAGTGGGATTGATGATGGTGGGCGTAGGAACGGCCGTCAACTTGCAATCACGCTTTGCCGCGACCGATATTGCGGCGCCGGCCACCCGAGGAAGAGATCTTTCCCTGGTGGTGTGGGCCACCACAGTGGGGGCAGTATCTGGTCCTAACTTGCTTACCCCCGGGGAAATTTTGGGTGGTTGGCTGGGACTCCCGGAATTAGCCGGGCCTTTTGTGTTCACTGTTGGTGCGCAGCTCAGTGCCGCGATTGTCTATTTCGTGGGGCTGCGTCCTGATCCACTCACCCTGGCCAAAGATGCTGCGCTCGCTCGAGCCACCAGCGGCAGCACTTCACCAACGCAAGACGTTCCGGATAGCCCGCAGGTTCAACGCGCGGCTATTGCGGCTATTGCCCTCTCCCATGCCGTCATGGTCTCGGTGATGGCGATGACGCCGGTGCACTTGGTCAACCATGGTGCTTCTCTGGCCATTGTGGGGTTCACCATTTCCCTGCACATTGCCGGCATGTATGCCTTGGCACCTCTTTTTGGCATCTTGGCCGATCGTCTGGGGCGCATCTCGACGATCATGATCGGCCAGGTTATTTTTGCCATCAGCTTGGCTTTTACCGGTTTTGGCTCAGAAAACGAGATCGCGGTCGTTATCGGTCTGGTGCTCTTAGGGTTGGGCTGGAGCGCTTCGACGGTGGCCGGATCGACGTTGCTGACAGAATCAACCTCACTCGCACGACGGGCGAAAGTGCAAGGTGTCTCGGATTTGTTGATGAGTGGCTCCGGTGCCACCGGGGGAGCTCTCGCGGGCGTGGTCCTCAGTTTCTTGGGTTACAGCGGGTTGTCTTTTGTCGTGGTGAGCCTGGTCGTGATTATTTCGCTCACGATGGCGGTGGCTCATCGTCGCGGACACTCTGCGAAGCTTCGTGATCTCTCGCCTAGCACCTATGACATCTAGGCTCGCGCCTGTCACCTCCTAGACTGGTGTCCTCATGACGCTCTCTGTTACTAATGCCACCGGCTCTGATGTCCGTGTTCGTTTTTGCCCATCCCCCACTGGCACCCCACATGTGGGGCTGGTGCGAACGGCCTTGTTTAACTGGGCATACGCCCGACACCACCAGGGTGCTTTTGTGTTGCGCATCGAAGACACAGACCAGGAAAGAGACAGCGAAGAAAGCTACCAGCAGCTCTTAGAGGCTCTTCGCTGGTTGGGGCTGAACTGGGATGAAGGCCCTGAAATGGGCGGGGCCCACGAGCCTTACCGGCAATCATTGCGCAGCGATATCTATGCCGAGGTGATCGACACCTTGCTCCAGGCCGGCCACCTCTATGAAAGTTTTGTGACGCCAGAGGAAATGGCCGCGATTAACGTGGCCAACGGACGCGACCCCAAGCAGGGCTATGACAATCATGAGCGCGAACTCAGTGCACAACAGCGCCAGGCATACCTGGATGAAGGGCGCATACCGGCACTTCGTTTGCGGGTTCCTGAGGTGGACTTATCGTTTAGTGACCTTATTCGCGGCGATGTTTCGTTTCCGCAGGGTTCCACGATCGACTTTGTTGCTGTTCGCGGTGGGGGCAAACCCCTCTACACCTTCGTCAATCCTCTGGATGATGCCCTTATGGGCATCACCCACGTGTTGCGCGGGGAAGACTTGCTCTCCTCCACTCCGCGACAGCTAGCCCTGTATCACGCGCTGGGTGAGGTGGGCATTGCCCATCACCTTCCTCGCTTTGCTCACCTGCCCTATGTCATGGGGGAGGGCAATAAGAAGCTCTCAAAGCGCGATGTGGAATCCAACTTGTTCCACCACCGTGACCGCGGATTTATTGCCGAGGGCTTACTGAACTACCTCAGCTTGTTGGGCTGGTCCCTAGCGCCGGATCGCGACGTCTTTTCCATGGACGAAATGGTCGCTGCCTTCGACGTCACCTCGGTCAATCCCAACCCGGCACGTTTTGACCTGAAAAAGGCAGAATCGATCAACGGGGACCATCTTCGATTACTGAGCCCCGAAGACTTCCAGGCCCGAACCCTTCCGTATTTGGAATCGGCGGGCGTGCTGAGTGAACCCGTGAGCGAGGAGGACATGGCGAAGCTGACGCAGATCATGCCCCACGTTCAAGAGCGCGTGGGTCTCTTGGGCGAAGTTCCGGATTTGATTCGCTTTGTGTTCCTTGCTGATGACGCCATCGAGATTGAGGCCGATGCCCGCAAGACGCTTCAGGATTCTTCCGCATCGGTGCTCGAGGCAGCGATCGCCGCGCTGGAGGGGCTGGAGACCTGGAACACGGCTTCCGTGGAGGACGTTCTTCGCGCCGCCATTGTGGAGACGATGGAGATTTCTCCACGGCATGCTTTTGGTCCGCTTCGTGTCGCAATCTCTGGTCGTCGAATCAGCCCACCGCTGTTTGAGTCGATGGAGGTCTTGGGACGTGAGTCAAGCCTGGCTCGATTGCGCCGTCTTCGCGCGGCGCTCTAGGCGTGCGCTAAGCTAAGGGCGGTTCACGCGGGGCTTGCGCCCCTTGCAGTGGGGTGTGGTGTAATTGGCAACACGGCTGATTCTGGTTCAGTTGTTCTTGGTT
>JAFMKX010000033.1 GCA_017852615.1 Pontimonas sp.
TCTTTGGTGACTCCCGTGCGCACGGTGAAGAAGGTTTCCGCTTCTTCACTCAGCAAAAGGTAGTGACCTCGCGTTGGTTGGATCCCTCTCACGGGGGAATCAACCTCGGGTTCCCACAGAACTAGAGATTCGATGCCCTCCATTGCAATCACGGGCGCAACAGGATTCGTCGGTAGCAATGTTGCCGCTGTCCTGAGTGCACGTGGTTTTGACGTCATTGCTTTGACTCGACGCGAGCCCAGTATCTCCCTGCCCTGGGATTACGCCGTGGTGGATACCTATGACGTCGAAGCAGTAGCCCAGGCAGCACAGGGAACCCAGGCCATAGTGCACACGGCCATTGCTAATGATTTTCAGCGCTTAGAGCCTTCAGAGGCTTATCGTGCCTATCCAGGGCTTACGCAATCCATCACCCGTGCTGCGATGAGTGTGGGAGCCAAGCCTGTCTATATCTCGACAGACTGGGTAATGGATGGCACCGGACACAAGGTTACCGAGGACAGCATTGGGCAACCGGTCAATACCTATGGTTATCTCAAGGCTCTGGGGGAACAGGTCATTCGTGACCTTAGCCCCGGTGTGGGTGCGATTTGCCGTATTGGCGGGGTGATGGGACGCAATCGCCTCATCGAGGGCGCTCCACGGTCTCAAGATGTGGGGTTTGGCTACTTTGTGTCCTCGCTCGTCGACACGGTGCGCAGTGGCCGGGAGTTCGGGGTTTTTAGCGGCCCTGGGGTGAATCTCACGGCAACACCCTCGCTTGCCGCCGAAATCGGTGCCACCATCGGACGCATCGTCGATCGAAATGCGTGGGGGGTCTTCCACGTCGTCTCCGATGACGCCATTGATCGCTGGGATTTGGCGATGTTGACCGCCGAGGTCTTTGGCTTAGATACTGGCCTGATTACCCAGGTGGAGCCTGGCCCAGGAGATCGTTTTGACCAGCCTGTGCCCACGGACACGTCCCTGGATAACACACGGGTGAAGACGGAACTCGGTATTGGTCCCGTGAGTGTTCGAGACATGCTCGAGCACCTCAAGGCGGAGGAAGACGGGGCATTACACCCCGTCACCACCAGCCTCTAGTTAGGAAACGTTGCGAACCTGCTGAATTTCCGCAGTCAAAGCATCCAATTCAGCACCACCGGCCATCGCCTTGGTGAGTTCATCGAGTTCCACATGCTTGCGCTCGAACTCGTTAGCCAATTGACCACGGTTGAGCAGGTAGAAGTAGTCGCCCACGAGGTAAGCGTGGTGGGGGTTGTGGGTGATGAACACCACGGAGACCCCACGGTCTTTTGCCGCAAGAACGTACTTCAGCACAATTCCGGACTGACGAACACCCAGCGCTGAGGTGGGCTCATCGAGGATGAGTACCTTGGCACCAAAATACACAGCACGGGCAATGGCAACAGCTTGACGCTCACCACCGGAAAGGGTTCCGATCTGCTGGTTGGTATCGCGTAAATCGATACCCATTTCCATCAGCTGCTGCTTGGTCAGTTCCTTCATCTTCTTGACATCAAGGCGACGGAGGATGCCCCAGCCCTTGGTGATTTCATTTCCGAGGAAGAAGTTACGCCATACCGACATCAGGGGGATTGTCGCGAGGTCCTGATACACGGTGGCAATACCGGCAGCCAGAGCGTCACGAGGTGAGCCAAAGGAAACTTCAGCCCCTTCGACCTCATAGGAACCCGAGCTTGGCTTGTGAACACCCGAGAGGGTCTTAATCAGTGTGGACTTACCCGCACCGTTATCACCCAGAATGCACGTGACCGAGCCTTGCCTAACCTTTACCGATACATCCTGAAGCGCGATAACACTTCCAAATGCTTTTCCAGCTTTCTTGAGCTCTAATGCAATGCTCATCGCTTGGCCCCCTTTGCTCGATTGCCGATAAATGTGTTGACCAAAACAGCGGCGAGAAGAATCACACCAATAAAGGTCCAGCGCCAGTCTTGATCCCAGAGGGCATAGGGGATACCGATATCGGCGATTCCCATAATGGCGGCACCAATGGAAGCACCAATGGCAGATCCAGCTCCACCCATCAAGAGTGTTCCACCTACCGCCGCAGCGATGATGTAGAAGAACTCCATACCCACACCCTGGCCAGCCTGCATACCCTGCAGGCGAAGCACGAACATGATGCCCACGAAGGCCGAGGCCAACGAAGTCATGATAAACAGCGTGACTTTGGTGCGGTCCACGGGAACACCAGCGTTACGCGCCGCGTTCTTGTCGCCACCCGAAGCGAAAATCCAGTTACCGAACTGAGTGCGCGAGAGCAACCAGGTGGCCAGGATTGTTATAGCAATCCACCACAAAATTGATATTTGGAAGCTCGAAGTGCCCACCATCAAACGCGAGGCAAAGATGGCGTGAGCGGAATCGAATCCCTCTGCTTCTTCAATGCCCGAAACGCGGACGGTTCCCGTGAGGCTCTTGGTCACAGCCAGGTTAGCTCCGCGGAGGACGAAGAAGGTGGCCAGCGTGACGATGAACGAGGGCAACCCGGTGCGCACCACGATCATGCCGTTAATGAACCCGACGGCGGCGGCAAACAGAAGAACAATCGGGATGGCCACCCACATGTTCAGGCCATACTCCGTCACTAGCATTCCGGCGAGAAGTCCCGACGTTCCCACCATGACACCGGTGGAGAGGTCAAACTCGCCACCAATCATCAGAAGCGAAACAAACACGGCAATGATGCCAATGGGGGCGGCGATGTCGGTCCAGCCGGCGGTACCGCCGAGAGCTGCGAAGTTGCCGGTGGTGTCAAACCCCCAGAAAAGACTAAAAATAACAAAAGCTCCGATTAAAGCGCCCAATTCGGGGCGACGGAGCATTCTGGTGGCGATCGAGGTTTGAGAGACTCGCTCATCTGAAAGATTAGACATCATTGTTTTCCTTCTTCTACGTCCTTGTAGTGTCCCACGAGGGGAGGGCGCTTCCCAAAGGAAGACACCCTCCCGCTCTTAGGAGTGTTTCAGGAGCCTAGCGGCTTCCTGCTGCCACGAGGGCCTGTACCTGCGCTACGTTGCTTGCGTCAACGAATCCTGGACCCGTGTAGATGGGGAGTCCACCACCCAGCGAGTGGGCGTTCGTTACGTTCAAGTACAACAAGACAACAGACATGTAGCCCTGTGCGTACTGCTGCTGGTCGATCGCGAAAGCGATGTCACCTGCAGCAATTGCGTTGAGAGCGTCTTCTGACATGTCAACGGTACCGATCATGATGTCGCGACCGAGGTCCTGAACTGCGGGCAAAACAGCCTTAGCTGCAATGTCAGCGTTCAATGCGAACACAGCGTCGATCGTGGGGTCTGCTTCGAGAGCAGCCTTGATCTTGGCAGATGCGGCGGTGAGGTCAGCAAGACCACCATCGAGGTTGAAGTCGGACACGGTACCGGTAGAGGTCTCGCGAGCACCAGCACAACGGTCGGTAAGACCGGAGTTAGCTGCTTCCTGGATGGGGCAGAGGATGTTGGTCATGCCAGCATCGTTGAACTTGTAACCAGCTTCGCGGCCAGCAACAATTTCATCCTGACCAACGTGCGTGAATGCACCGAGGTCTTTGAAGACGTCCGAACCGGAGTTCATGGTCACCGTGGGGATACCAGCAGCCTTCACAGCAAGCATGGCCTGCTCGATAGCGCCAGCGTCAGGTGCGGAAGCAGCGATTCCATTACAACCGGCAGCGATACCGGCATCAATGGTCGAAGCCTGCTTTGCCGAGTCGTTGCTGGAGCCCTGGTAGTCAACAGTGATACCGAGGTCTTTACCTGCATCCTCAGCACCCATCTGTGCAACAGACCAGAAGGTTCCACCATCACCGTGGGTGTAGACACAAATCTTGATGTCTTTCAGTTCCTCGGTGGTTGCGGCGGCGGTTGTTTCTTCGGTAGAGCTAGTGGCTTCACTAGCGGTGTCGTCGGCGGCAGCAGCACAGCCCGAAAGGGTGAGTGCGGCAACTCCGGCGAGGACAGCCAATTTCTTAAATGACAATTGTGAACCTCTCGTCCTTGAGTTACTTTTCTATGGATGGCTGACTTTCAACAAGACAAGTGCAACCAACCCCCATATTAGACTTTGTAAGCACAAATTGTGCAAGTTCAAAGGGACCCGTTACCAAATAGAAACAATGGTCCATGTCACCTTCTCGCCGCCCAAAAAAGGCTTTGGTGAGACACGATTGGCCGCTCTTAGCTCTCACGAGCCCCCGGCAGAGATTGTTACTTGGATACGACCGTAAATTCGAGTGAATAGAGATCAGGTCGGTAGCAATGGTGTCCCGATTCCATGGCGCGGCCAAGGTTGTCGTAGGCGGTGCGGTCCATGGTCAGCACCGCGGAGCCGCGGTCAATATCTAACTGGTCAGATTCTTGGGGCGTGGCTTTTCTGGCACCGATTTTTTGTTTCCCGACCTGGGGGATCCGATCGCGCTTGCGCATAGCTTCATAGAGACCAGTCGTCTCAAGCTCGCGCACTGTGATGTCTGAAAGTTCTCCCGGCAACCAATTGGTCAAAATCGCAACGGGAACACTATCGACGCTGCGCACCCGCGAAATTGCTAGGACTGGGGACCCTACGTCTACTCCCAATTCAGCAGCGATAAAGGCCGTGGCCTCTTCCATCTCACACTTTGTCACCCGGGTACTGGGCTTACCACCTTGTGCGGCGAGGTCATCAAAGAGCGAGGTGAGTTCTAAATCTCGGGTGATGGATCCATGGACCACCTGGGTCCCCACGCCTCGGCGGCGAATCACAAGTCCAGAGTCCACTAGCGACTGGATTGCACGTCGAATAGTGGGGCGAGAAAGCCCAAGACGCTCACTCAGGGAAATCTCGTTTTCGATCCGAGTTCCCGGCGTCAAGGTGCCGGTGCGAATAGCGTGCTCGAGTTTTTTGGAGACCTGAAAATACAGTGGAATCGGACTGTCGCGGTCAATGTCAGCAAAGAGCGACTCAGGAAGGAGGACTTCGGTTTTTCTCATCAGCACATAACGGTCATAGTTAGCAATTTGTCAATATGTTACAACAAAGTCGGCGCGATCCCCACGTCGCCGGGCCACCTGCTCCCAGGCGCGAACGCGTTTAACCGGTAACACCCGGGGAGGTTGCCCTCACCCGGGTGTTAGCGTGATCGGTTCTATACGCCGGGGCGCTGAGCCTTGAGGCCCTTGTCCATGGAAGCACGAGCGTTAACAACGTCGGGTCGTGGTGATACCTCGGGGACCCCCACCTGCCAGAAAGCCCCACCTTCGGTGAAGTCTTGGGCTCGGACTTTGGTGACAATGACCGTGGTGCGATCCGCTGCTCTGGCTTTGGCTAAGGCTTCACCAAATTCGTCCAGGCTCGTGACCTCATGGGTAATGGCTCCCAGTGCCTGAGCGTGAGCATGGAAATCAACCCTGATGTCAGTGCCACTTCCCGTCGCATCTTTGAGCATGTTGTTATACGAAGCTCCACCTTGACTGACCTGGAGGCGCTCAATCACGGCGTATCCCTCGTTGTCACACACCACCAGAATCATTTTGTGCCCCGACAGAACGGAGGCAAAAATGTCGGAGTTCATCATCAGATAGGAGCCATCTCCCACCAGCGAATAGACCTCACCGGTTTTTCTCGCCATCGCAGCGCCCCAGGCGCCTGAGATTTCATATCCCATACAGGAGAAGCCATATTCACAATCGAAGGTGGCAACACCTTTGCTCATCCAGTTGATGTTGAGCTCACCGGGGAGCCCGCCAGCAGCGGTCAGGACATAGTCCTCGGGTGTGGCCGACTCGTGCACGAGGCCGACAAGTTGTGCATAGCTAGGTGGCCACACGCCATCATCAGCAATACGTGAGGACACAAATTCCTCGAGCTCTGCGCGGTGGTGATGAGCCTGGGTCACCCACGATTCGTCGGTGGCCCAATCACCCAGTGCGGTGCTGAGCTCAATCAGCGATTCTCGTGCATCGCCCACCACAGGAAGGGCTTTGTGTTTGCCCGCATCAAACCGGGCCGCGTTGATACCGATGAACGCGGTGGTTGGGTCAAAGAGAGTCCATGATCCCGTCGTGAAGTCTTCGAGCCTGGTGCCCACGGCAAGTACGACATCAGCCTGGCTGATGACCGCATTAGCTGCCGCAGCACCGGTCACACCGAGGGGGCCGCTGTATCGGGGGTGGCTTGCTAGCAGAGACGATTTGCCTGCCACCGTCTCCACCACGGGGATGCCGTGGCGCTGGGCAAAGCGGCCCAGTTCTTCCTCCGCCTGGGAATAGTGCACTCCGCCACCGGCGATGATGACGGGTTTCTTCGCTGAGGTGAGCAGCGTTGCCGCAGCACTGAGCTGGTTGGTGTCGGGACGTGGACGAGGCATGCTGCGCAGTGTGGTCTCGAAGAAAGATTCTGGGAAGTCATAGGCTTCAGCGGCAACATCTTGGGGTAAACCCAGGAATGCGGGTCCACAATCACCAGCATCGAGCATGGTCTCCACTGCCTGGGGCAGTGAGCTGAGTATCTGTGCGGGGTGAGTGATGCGATCCCAGTATCGGGTCACTGGCTGGAAGGCATCATTGACCGTCATCGAGGGCATTCCGAAGTGTTCCACCTGCTGCAAAACCGGGTCAGGCAGACGCGAGACAAAGGTGTCTCCCGAAATAAAGAGCACCGGTAACCGATTCGACATCGCAACACCGGCCGCGGTGACCATGTTTGTGGCCCCGGGTCCAATAGAGGATGTGGCGACCATGATTTGTTGGCGCCTCGTTGCTTTGGCGAAGGCTGCGGCGGCGAGAGCCATACCTTGCTCATTCTGTCCTCGCCACACCGGTAGTTCCTCTCGGTGGGTTTCCAGCGAGTGACCCAGGCTGGTCACATTGCCGTGGCCAAAAATGGCATACACACCGGGGAAAAGGGGAACGTTGTCCCCGTCCACGATTGTGCGCTGGGCGATGAGGAAGCGAACAATGGCTTCGGCAACAGTGATGCGGGTGGTCGCAATAGCCACGTTATTTTCCTGCCAAATCCACTACTGGTTCCCACGCGCGTGATTCCCACGAGTTGATCAGCGCTTGTTGCACGCTGACAACATCTACTGCTTCGCGGAAGCTCGGGGAGAACGGGGAGTCGCTCGCGATGGCTTCGAGGAAGGAATAATCCTCGATGGCCATCAGGTCTTCCAAGCCAATCGGATTGGCCTGGCCGGGTGCGAAAGCACCGTGGAAGGGGAACCGGTCACCGCCATAGATGGTGGTGTATCCCGAGTTGGGGTCTTCAGTGAGTCGGTAGTACTGCAACTCATTCATTTTTTCTAGGTTCCAGGACAAAGCGCCCTTGGTTCCATAGACCTCAAAGGCGTTTTGGCTCTCGGGGCCGACCATGGTGCGGCTGGATTCAAACGTTCCGGTTGCTCCAGACTTGAAAGAACAGAGCATGGAAGCAAAGTCTTCGTTTTCCACGTCCCCCTTGGGGTCTTCTGGCTTACCGCGGCCATAGTGGCTGGCGGCACCGGTGGGAAGTGGTCGTTGAGGAATAGTGGTGTTGCGCATACCCACCACCTCGGTGATCTCGCCGACAAGGAACTGAGCCAAAGAAATGGAGTGGCTCAAAATATCGCTGGTGGCGCCATAGCCACCCTGGTCCAGGATGAACCGCCAGGTGAGCAGGCCCATTTCGTCACTTCCATACATAGAGAGGAAGCGACCCCGGTAGTGGGTGATTTCGCCCAGAGCCCCGGAGGCAATGAGCTCGCGTGCGTGGAGCACCAGCGGTGCCCACAGGTAGTTGTATCCCACAGCCGTGCGAACCCCAGCTTTTTCCGCTGCCTTGAAGGCGGTGAGGGTTTGTTCGGGTTTTCCGCCAATGGGCTTTTCGCTAAAGACTGCTTTGCCGGCAGCCGCAGCTGCCTCGATCATGGGCACGTGCAACATGTTCGGAGCCGTCACCCAGACGATGTCGACATCGTCAGCCTCGACGGCTTCTCGCCAGTCACTGACTGCTCGCTGGAATCCAAAATCGTTGACGGCGCGGTCGCGTCGCTCTTGCTCGGTGTCAGCACACACCACGAGAACAGGATCAAAAGAGCGCTCGGGGAACAGTGAGGGCATGCGCAGCATGGCGCGAGAGTGCACCTGGCCCATCCAACCCAAACCGAGAACAGCTACACCAAGTGGTTTCTTCATCGTTACTTCACCTTTCTGGAGCACGGTGTCGTGATCTGCGACACCGAGCGGTCATATGGAGGGGTGGGACACATCATGCGCCACCGCCGGCGGTGGCTTGTGCGGGGGGTCGCACGATGGAGCTGGCACGCTCGAGAGCTTTCTCGACGTCCCCCTCAGCCGGATACAACAGGGTTCGCCCGGCGAGCAATCCGCGAACATTGGGGACACTCATACCGGTTTTCCAACGGTCAAAAATTGCGTCCACACCCTGGGTGGGATCACCGCCGAGCATGAGCACCGGCAAACTCGTGGCGCCGGCCACTTCGGCCATGCGATCACTCGAGGGGACTTTCAGCCAGGTATAGGCAGAAGAAGAGCCAAGCCCTGAGGCAATGGCCACCACGGTGGTTAACGCTTCATCGGAGGTGTTCAAGATGGCCTTGCCCTGCGAATCCTTGAGATAGGGCAGCGGCTCAATCATGGAGAGCAACTTGCGATCCGCTAGGGCAGTCGTGATCGAAGCCACTGTTTCGATGGTTTGGGCTACAGCGGGATCGTCATAATCAATACGCAGCAGTGTTTTCCCGCCATCGAGGCCCATCGATTCCACGTGATCGACGTCGTAGGCGGTGACCCGGTCATCAAGTTCCCACGTCGCGCCGATGATGCCGCCACGGTTCATGGTGCCAATCGCCAGCTTGTTGTTGAGCAGGCCCAGAAAAGCCAGTTCTTCGAGGACATCTGCGCTTCCGAGCACGCCATCCACCTGGGGGGAAGCCAGGCATCGCGACAGTCGATCTAAGAGTGTGTGGCGGTCAGACATCGCCAGGGGGTCCTTACCGAGCGAAATCTTGCCGCGTGCCGTGTGATCAGCAGCAATAAGGAGGAGATTGCCATCCGCGCCCTGGGCAGTGCGACGGGTGCGAGCTATCAAAGCCTGAGGGAAAGCGTCTGGTGTGAATACCCGTGCTTGAAGAAGGTCTTGGTATTGCTCTGCGCTGACGCTCATGCTGCTTCTCCCATAATGTCCTGGAGCTCGCTCCGCGTGGGCATGGCATCCGCACAGGTGAGCTGTGTCGCAACGTGTGCGCCCGCGGCGTTGGCAAGCTTTCCGATTTCTTCCAGGCCTAACTCTTCCAGTAATCCGTGGCACAGAGCTCCACCAAAAGCATCGCCGGCACCTAAACCACAGACCACATCGATCGGGGTGGGGGCCACAATCACACGCTGGTCCCTAGTTGCCAGCATGGCGCCACCGGCGCCGAGCTTGATAATGGCCAGTCGCACCCCTGCTGCCAGAAGCGCATCCGCTGCGGCATCGGGATCCCCGGTTCCCAGAGCCACTTCGCATTCTTCAGCGTTACCAATCACGACTGTGGCGAGGGCGATGGCACGGGTGGCCATCGCGCGAGCCTGTTCGAGATCTGGCCACAACGAGGGGCGGTAATCAAGGTCAAGAATCGTGTGCTGGTCTTGGGAGCGCAACGACATCCAGCTCAAGCAGGTTTCGGGTGTGGATCCTTGAGCGAGGGAGCCTTGGCTAATCCACACAATACGAGCACCCTGAACAATCTCTTCGGGGATATCCGACGTTTCGAGGGTGGTGTCGGGTGCTGCGCTACCGCGATAGAACACCACGGTAGGAGTCTCCGGGGGAGTAAGAGCGGCAAAAGCTAGGGGGGTTTGCGCACCAGGGGTGACCCCTACATAGGTGGTGTCGACACCCCAGCCTTGCAACCGAGAAGTGACGTAGCGCCCAAAATCGTCTTCGCCCACCTTCGTGGCCAACATCACAGAGTGACCTAGTTGGGCAACCGCTACCGCAACGTTGGTGGGGCTGCCGCCGACAGACTTGCGAAAGCTTTGTTGAGCGTCAAATCCCTGGTGGGGCTCTTGGGCGTAAAGGTCGACACTAATCCGCCCCACGCTGAGGACATCGGGAATCATGAGGCAGAAGAATCCAATGTCGGGGCCACAGTCTCCACGAGGTACTGCATCGATGTGGTGACCTGGTGTAGCGGACCTTCGCCTATCGCCGGTAATCCATCGGTAATGGCGGTGTCTTGTTCAATGACATACCAACCGTCATATCCGGCGCCCTCGAGGGTTTGGACCACACCGAGAATGTCAACGTCTCCTTGGCCCAGTGGAGTAAAAATTCCTGCCTGGGTTGCGGCCATCAAGGACACTTCGCGGCGTAGCACCGGCGCGACCATGTCCACACGGATGTCTTTGAGGTGAACGTGTCCAACCCGGTCCATTGCCTCAGCGGCAAACGCCACAGGGTCTTGGCCGCCAAAGGCCATGTGCCCGGTATCAAGACAGAAATGCACATCGCACGAGTCCAGGACTCGAGAGATGTCATCTTTGGTCTCGACCAGGGTCTGGACATGGGGGTGGAGAACTTGTTCTAAACCAAACTCCCCACAAATGTCGTCGATGATTCCGAACATTTCTGCCATGTGAGAGATTTCGCTGGCACTGAGTGCCTGGGGGTGAGACCAATCCATATCCATCACGGCAGACGAGATGAACTTCGATGCTCCCGCGTCGCGAAAGAGTTGCGCAGTGGCCTTGACGCCTTCGATCGTCGCAGAGCGCTGGGATCGATCATGTAAGACCACGGGGATGAAACCGCCCAGCAGTGACATGCCAAAACTCGAGAGCTCCTCTTTGACTCCCTGGGCAGAGCTGGGAAGAAAACCGGGTGCACCCAATTCGGTGGCGGTGAACCCTAGGCCTGCCATCTCACCTAACACGCGAGGTGTGGGCAACATAGCGCCCCAGCCGGGCACCTCACAGATACCCCAGGAAATGGGCGCGGAGGCCACACGGGAGAGAAAGTCCGACACTGGCACCCCTTCGTTGGAACGTTCCAACTATTATGGCAGACTGGGGTATGCCACGCAACACAATGACGTGCCACGGTGAGGAGAACCAATGCGAGTATTAGTTATCGGAGCAGGGCGCATGGGCGCCATCAGAGTCGAAGACCTCGTATCGGATCCGCGAGTAAGCGAAGTCTTGGTCACCAATCGCCGCTTTGAGCGCGCCGAGGCGTTGGCGCAATCGTGGGGAGCCACCGCCCTGCCGTGGGAGCAAGCAACGCAACCGGTAGCTGATGCGGTGGTGGTAGCCGTGGGGACTGATGCTCACGAACATATTCTCAGCGCAGTGTTGCCCCAGGGAATTCCGGTTCTCTGCGAGAAACCCATTGCGCTAACCCTTGAGGACACCCAAGCGGTGATCGACCTCGCTGCCTCCAGTGGTTCCACTTTGCAAATCGGTTTCCAACGCAGATTCGACGAGGCTATTCGCGGGGTCCGCGAAACCATCGAATCAGGTCGAATCGGGACGGTGTATTCGATGTCTATGGCCTCGAGGGATCACACCCCCAATCAGAAGGAATTCATTGCGGGCAGTGGCGGGATTTTCCGGGATCTGCACGTGCACGATTTTGATCTCATCCGCTGGCTCACGGGCAGTGAAGTTGCCAGCGTCTATGCGACTAAGGCGGTTCGGGAGTATCAGGATTACGCGGCTTTTGATGATGCCGATGTCTCCAGCATCTCCGCGACCACCGTGAGTGGTGTGCAGGTCGTGATCACCGGTGCTCGGCACGATGCCGTGGGCCATGATGTGCGCCTCGAGGTCTTCGGTTCGGGGGATTCAGTCTCAGCAGGGCTCAATAGCCGCACACCCCTGCGAGCAATCGAGGGTGATCTGAATCTCAATGCGAACCCCTACACGGGGTTTGTGGATC
>JAFMKX010000034.1:0-5344 GCA_017852615.1 Pontimonas sp.
AGCAGGCTTCTTGTCCGCAGCAGCTTTAGCAGGTGCCTTCTTTGCTGCAGGCGCTGTGGCCGCAGCGGGCTTCTTAGCTGCTGCTTTCGCAGGAGCTTTCTCAGCAGCAGGCTTCTTAGCGGCGGCGGCCTTTGCGGGTGCCTTTGCGGCTGGTTCAGCAGCTGCTTCGGGGGCGGGGGCCTCCGTGCTGGCCTCGAGGAGTTCGCGCTCCCATTCAGCCAAAGGCTCTACCGCAGAAACATTGCCTTCCGCTTCTGGCTTCTGGTGGCGCTCGATCAAACCTTCTGCCACAGCGTCAGCGATCACCTTGGTGAGCAAGCCCACCGAGCGAATAGCGTCGTCGTTACCAGGAATGAGGTACTGGAAGTCATCGGGGTCTGCGTTGGAATCAAGAATTCCGACAACGGGAATACCCAACTTCTTTGCTTCGTCAATGGCGAGGTGCTCGCGCAGAGGGTCAATAACCCACATGGCACTCGGGGTTTTGGTCAACGAACGAATTCCACCCAAAGACTTCTGGAGCTTGGTGAGCTCACGCTTCTTCATCAGAAGCTCTTTCTTGGTGTAACCCTGGGTGGTGTCTTCGTAGTCGACTTCTTCGAGTTCCTTCATGCGGCCCAAACGCTTGGACACGGTCTGGAAGTTGGTGAGCAATCCACCCAACCAACGCTCGTTGACATAGGGCTGGCCCACACGAGTGGCCTGTTCGGCAATCGACTCCTGCGCCTGCTTCTTGGTGCCCACGAACAACACGGTGCCGCCGTTGGCGACGGTGTCCTTCACGAAGTCATAAGCCTTATCAATAAAGGCCAAAGACTGCTGCAAGTCAATGATGTGAATACCGCTGCGCTCGGTCAAGATGAAGCGCTTGACTTTAGGGTTCCAGCGGCGGGTTTGGTGTCCGAAGTGAACACCACTGTCTAGTAATTGTCGTATGGTGACGGCAGCCATTGCTGCACTCCTTTTGTTGTTCTCGGTTGTTCTCACGCCCGCGGCGTGAGCCTGGCGCCGGGGCCACCACCGCACCCACTTCATCCCGCACGAGAGTGAACTCACCTACGAGATGTCCTGAGACCGACGGGTGTGACCTTAGTCCGACACGCGAAGTCACAGCATCTAAGACACTGCGCCCCACCAGCATAGCGCCCGCAGGCGGATTATTCGACCCCGGAATGAGCGGAGGTCATCTCCGCCAGGTGCACCGCGAGTGCTCGAAAAGCTTGGCCACGATGCGAAAGCTCGTCCTTAGCGGCGCTCTCGAGTTCGGCCGCAGTGTGGCTCATGCCCAAGGGGGTGAAGATCGGGTCATACCCGAAACCGCCGCCTCCCGCGGGCTGCTGTGCAAGCGTTCCTTCCCAGGAGCGCTCCACCACCATCTCGCCGTGGGGTGAGACCAAGGCAGCAGCACACACAAACCGCGCGCTGCGAGCTACTTCACCCTTCATCTTGTCCAACACCAGCGCGGTGTTGTCGCTATCAATCCCCGTTCCGGCATAGCGGGCCGAATGAATCCCTGGCTCACCATTCAGGGCATCGACGACGAGCCCCGAATCATCCGCAATGGAGGCCACACCTGAGTCCGCGAAGGCAGCGCGTGCCTTAATCAGGGCATTCTCGCTAAAGCTCTGCCCATCTTCCTCGGGGCCCTCCCCTGTGGCGGGAAGCAGCACCAGGCCTGGAACCAGAGGAGCCAAGATTCTGGTGAGCTCTTCGAGCTTGTGGGTGTTTCTGGTTCCCACGACGAATTCCATAGGAAAAACTAGGCCCCAGCCAGCGCATCGCGCTGAATAGTGGAGAGTTCAGCGCAGCCAGCGAGTGCCAGATCCAGCAGGCTATCAAGCTCGGCTCGGTCAAAGGGAGCGCCCTCTGCGGTTCCTTGAACCTCGACAAAGGCACCGCTGCCGGTGACCACGACGTTCATATCGGTTTCCGCGGCAACATCTTCGACATAGGCCAAGTCCAGCAGAGGGGTCTGCTCCACAATCCCGACGCTAATCGCCGCGATCGAATCCTTCAGCGCCACCGTGTGTGCGGAGATGTGGCCGGCGTCCTTGGCCCAGGAAAGAGAATCTACCAGGGCCACATAGGCGCCGGTAATGGCCGCTGTTCTCGTGCCACCATCGGCTTGTAACACGTCGCAGTCGATCACGATGGTGTTCTCGCCCAGGGCCGATAAATCGATAATGCCGCGCAGGCTTCGTCCAATCAGCCGGGAAATCTCATGGGTTCGACCTCCGAGCTTGCCTTTGACCGATTCGCGATCCATGCGTGAATTCGTGGAACGAGGAATCATGCCGTATTCGGCGGTAACCCACCCTGTTCCCTGACCTTTGAGCCACCGAGGCACCCCCGGCGTGAAGGAGGCCGTGCACAGAACTTTGGTATCGCCAAAGCTAATCAGCGCGCTTCCCTCCGCCTGAGAGCTCCATCCGCGCTCGATAGTGACTGGTCGTAGTTGGTTGGCCAGCCTGCCATCGGCGCGATTCATGGGTTCTCCTTGGGGGTTGTGGATTCAATAGCGTGTCGAAAATCATCTGCCCGGGCTTGATAGTCCTGATACTGACCAAAACTGGGTGCACCGGGAGAAAGCAACACAATATCCCCTGCCGCGGCATATTTCCTGGCTAGCGTGATAGCCAAGCCCATCGACTCCGCCACTTCGGTGTGGACCACCGAGCCCTCGGGGGCACTATCCAGAGCCTGGCGAAAGAGTTCCACCAACGTCGCACCATTACCGGGAAGACCCAGGATATGTGCCGGGCGCGATCGCAGCACCTGATCGACCAACACCGAGTAATCCACGCCTCGATCCGTTCCCCCGACCAGCCACACCATATTTGGCGAGTTCAAGGAGTGCAGGGCAGCTGCGGCCGCGTGAGGGTTTGTGGCCAGTGAATCATTGACAAAAACGATTCCTGAGGGGTCGTGAATCTTTTCCAATCGATTCGGCAATGGCCTAAAACTGGCCAGCGATGAGGCGATCACGCTCTCATCCAGTAATCCCGTAGCGGCAGCACCGGCCAGCGCGAGGGCCATATTGAGATGGTTATGTGTTCCCACCACCGAGCTCTCCCCGGTGTGAAAAAGACGCTCATCTCCGCGCATAATCCAGGAGTGGTGGCCCTCTGACTCCAGATGCCATTGCTGACCATGCCCCACCCAGGTGAGCTCACGATGTGGATACCGCCGGGTGATTTCCGCTCGCAAGATCGGATCATCGCTCGCTGCGATGACCACTCTCGGGCCGTGTTCGAGGATGGACAATTTATCTGCGTAATACGCCTCCACGGAGCCGTGCCAATCCAAATGCTCCGGAAAAAGCGCGGTCAAGACCACCACATCCGGTGAGGTAGCCAGGTAGTGGCACTGATAGCTAGAGAATTCAACGACGTGGTAGTGCGCAGGCTCCAGACCCTGCAGGGGAATACCCATATTGCCGCCCAGGGATACCTCAACCCCTGAATCGCTCAGCAGGTGATGCACCAGGGTGCTGGTGGTCGACTTTCCCTTCGAGCCTGTCACGCCCAGCAGAGTAGAACGGTGATCTGCCACAAACAGTGCGCTACCGGAGGTGACGCTCACCCCAAGGCTGTGGATAAAGGCATAGAGCTCGCTCGTGGCCGGAATACCTGGTGACATCACGGCAATCTCTACTCCGGCCAAGAGCTCTCTGAGCTGGTCTTGGGCCGCCTCGTCCCCCGGTAGTGCCAGTAAGTGAAGAGGTGCCGCATCTCCAAAAGTGTCCCGCCAGCGTGTGGTGTGGGCGCTTTCTGTGGTGTCGAGCCCGAGCACGACACTGGGCTTTGCCCGAGAGAGCAAACGCTGTGCCATCGCGAGACCCTCGCGAGCGACCCCCACGACCAGGACGGTGCGTGAGTCAAGGTCTGCCAGATGCAGGACTGGGTTAGGCAAGGACCTGACCCAGGGTGTGATATCCGCCGGGCATAGCGAGTTCACTCTCTCGGTGACCGAGCACCTGCACTTCTAATTCGGGATGGGGAACCAGTAATTCCGGGATCTCAGCGACCAATGCCTTGACCACAGCGGCGTTTTTCCATTCCCCCGCCGTTGCGACCCAGTGCAAGGCAAGCATCGATTCTGCTTGCTCCCCGACACATTCGAAGGGGCGGTGCTCGTGCAAGCCCAGAAGCGCTCGGTAGCCCTCGAGCTGGCTGGGGTTATCCAGCAAGTTATCGGCAAACATACGGGTGAGGGAGGTCGCGGGGATAAAGGGGCTCAAAATCAAGAAGATGAAACGACACTTGTCACAATCACCACACCACCGAGCATCCTCCACACCACGCCTAAAGGCTCTATTGCAGCTGGTGATCACGGGGTGGTATTCGCTCAGTGCTGCGAAGTAACGAGCAATCTGTATCTCGCTATAGGGCCGAAGCAACGAGAAATAGGACCCTGCGGATAGACCCGCTTGCGGGCCCAACATGTCCTGAAGAAGCTCTTCGGCCACTTCGGATTTAGACCACTGATGGTTGACCGGCATATCCCCCCACCACAGGGTGGGCTCGGATGCGGAGGCTTCCAGCGACATCACCACGGGGCCTAGGCCAATAATGCGGGCCTGAACCAGGGCAATCAGCGAATTCATAGCGGTGACAGGAACATGGCCATTGAGAGCTCCCGCTTCGTTGAGCTCCATAATGCGAGTATCGAGCTCTCTCGTGGCGGCCAAGACCGGGTGGCCCTTGATGCGACCCACGCGATACATAATTTTGTTCGGGTTGACCCCAAATTGCACGGGGTGCATCCGTGCCGCCGCGAGAAGTTCCACACTGACTACAGAATCTTTTCCTCCGCCAATGGGAACCAAAGGGTCTCCCGAGGGAGTCAGGTGATCCTCTGCGGGCCACGCAGGCGCCACCCCCGCAGTGAGGACGATCTCAGGGTGAAGCGGTTCGGGTAATTCGTTTCGATACGCAAATTCGGCCATGCCGTGCGTAATCAGCTCGCCCAGGTAGTCCACACCAGCCTGGGTCATGCCCTCGAGTTCAATCACATAGCGAGAGGGCGCAGCCGCTTTGAAATAACTCAGCCCTAACGCGGCCCCCAAGATGACGATCAGACCTCGAACCCGGGGCCAATCCACCTCATGGCTTGCGCGCACCGGAGTGAAGGAAATCGATTCAGAAAAATGCTCTGTGGAGTCCTCGCCGACGAGGGAATACTCGAAGCGGACACTGAAATCGTGGGCGTTGAGGGTGGCGCTAAGGAAGCGAAACTCGGTGTAAACACTGGGCTCAAACACCATGTTCGACGCTTCCTCCCTTCTGGTGAGCACGTAGCGTGCTAGCAATCGACCTACTTCCCATCATAGACGCGCCACCCC
>JAFMKX010000034.1:5471-11886 GCA_017852615.1 Pontimonas sp.
CAGCCTCACCAAGTAGGCTTGGAGCGTGTCCACAGCGCTCTTGACCGATCAGTACGAACTGACCATGGTCGATGCGGCCCGAGCGTCTGGTCGCGCAGGGCGCCACGCCGTTTTCGAGGTCTTTGGGCGCCAATTACCACCGGGTCGACGTTTCGGGGTCGTGGCCGGCACCCACCGTTTGCTCGATGCCATCGAAAATTTCCACTTTGGCGAAGAAGAACTCGCGTTTCTCTCGGATCACCACATTGTCAGTGATGAGACGCTGAGCTGGCTGAGCACCTATCGCTTTAGTGGCACTATTCGCGGCTATGGCGAAGGCGAAGTGTATTTCCCAGGCTCCCCCATCCTCACCGTGGAGGGAACCTTTGGCGAGGCCGTCCTGCTGGAAACACTGATTCTGAGCGTGTTGAACTATGACAGCGCTGTCGCCAGTGCTGCTGCCCGGATGGTGCACGCGAGTGATCATCGAGAACTCATCGAAATGGGGGCTCGCCGTGCCAGTGAATACAGCGCCGTCGCCGCTGCTCGAGCTGCCTATATTGCGGGCTTTTCCGCCACCAGCAACCTCGAAGCCGGCCGACTCTATGGCATCCCTACCCGGGGCACAGCGGCCCATTCCTTCACCCTGGTCCACGACAACGAAGAAGAAGCATTCGCCGCTCAGGTAGCAAGCATGGGCACGAACACGACGTTGCTGATTGACACCTACGACATCGCCCAGGGCGTGGAGAGAGCGATCCGGGTTGCCGGCACCGAACTAGGAGCTGTCCGCATTGATTCCGGTGACCTCCCCGTCGTCGTCGCCAAGGTGCGCGCCCAATTAGATTCTCTCGGCGCCACCAAGACAGGCATCGTGGTCACTAACGACCTCAACGAATACACCATTGCCGGACTTCGAGGTTCACCGGTCGACGTCTTCGGTGTGGGAACCAGCGTCGTGACCGGATCGGGAGCACCTGCAGTCGGACTGGTCTACAAACTCGTGGCACGAACCTCAGACACCGGCGAATGGGTTTCTGTGGCGAAAAAGAGCGCCCAGAAAGCCAATCCCGGGGGTAAAAAGACGGCCTACCGTGCGCGCGACAAGGGGGTGGCTACCGAAGAAATTGTCACCATTGGCCCCGCCCCCGCACCACCGGCAGGAGCACGCGTGCTGGAAGAGGTGTTGGTCGAAGAAGGAATTCGAAGTCAGGCTCATTCGGCCTCGGAGTTGGTTGCTCGCGCACGAGAGCTCCACCAAGCCAGCATTGCTGAACTACCCGAAGCGGCTTTTTCACTCAGCCCGGGAGATCCCGCGTTGCCTACCCGTTTTCTGGACCAAGCCGCGGGTTAGCATGGTGGACATGTCTGAGGAATCTCCCACCGGCGGCACCGATGTGCTCGATCGCGAATTAGAAAAGCTTCTCGAAGAAGAACAAGTGGATGAAGGCGACCACGATCGCTATTCCCACTACGTCAAAAAAGACAAGATTCTGAAAAGCGCTCTCAGCGGCAAGCCCGTGATTGCGCTGTGTGGAAAAGTGTGGGTGCCAGGACGCGATCCCGAAAAGTTCCCCCTGTGCCCCACGTGCAAAGAGATCTACGAAACTCTTCGCGACGAGTAATTACTCGAGTTCTCCCAGCGTGACCTCAACGGTGTAGGAATTACCTGCCCGCACATAGGTCATGGTCGCCGTCGTTCCACCGGGCAGTGTTCTCACCTGGGCGGTGAGGTCAATGCGGTTGGTAATGGGAAGACCGTTGAACTTGGTGACAATGTCTCCTGCCCGCAGGCCCACCGCATCCGCAGCTCCACCGGGAGTCACGCTATCGATATACGCGCCGGTCACTGTGGAGGTCGCCACCGATTGCGCATCGGTCACCATCGCACCCAGGAGACCGTGGCTGGCACCTGCGCCACTGATGATTTCGGTAGCGATTCGGTAGGCAAAGTTGGCGGGAATGGCAAAGCCCAACCCGATACTGCCCGAGCCCTGGCCACCTGTCGAGGCAATCGCCACGTTAACCCCAATGAGCTCGCCATCGCGGTTGAGCAACGCACCACCAGAATTACCCGGGTTGATCGATGCGTCGGTCTGGATCACGGGCAGCGAAATGGTGGTGCCCACCATGGGTGAACCACCGGGAAGATCAAAATCAAACTGACCGTCTTCCTCGCCGGGAACCTGGGAAGCACCCACCGTGATGCTGCGGTTAATCGCAGAAACTATGCCACTGGTCACCGTGCCAGGAAGGCCCAGGGGTGCACCAATAGCGATGGTTTGATCTCCCACGTTGAGGCGATTCGAATCTCCCATGGCCATCACCGTAAAGGGACCCTCATCAGCGATTTTGATCACGGCAATATCCGAGAGCACATCGCGGCCCACGACCTCGGCTTCAAACAGCCGGCCATCGGACATGGTCACCCGCACGAGGGGTTCCTGTGCGCCAATGGAGACCACGTGGGCGTTAGTCATGACATAGCCGCGTTCATCAATCACAACGCCGGAACCACTTCCCGCTCCGGTATCGCCGGCCACTTCGATGGTCACCACCGAGGGCATAGCTTTAGCCGCCACGGCCGTAATCTCACTAGCTTGCAGCGGAGCGTTGACGGTGATGGTGGCGGGGCTCGAGACTCCCGGCGTTACCAAACCTCGGGAGGAAAGATTCCAAATGGCAAAAGCACCGCCGGCGGTACCACCAAGGAGGCCTCCCACGAGAAGAGCAACGGTGACAAAAATACCCAGCGAGCGCGCCCGGCGCTTATCGTCATCAAGAATCATCGCCCGGTCTTTCGCTACGCTATCGGCGACGCCTGAATACACGCCCCGGGCGTAGGGGGAGCCAGTGTAGTTCGACGACGAAGGGGCTGGCGCGGCCGGCACAGCCTCAGGGGCTGGTGTGGTCGCTGCGTCAGAAGTTGTCTCGGGGGTTTCGCTCTGAGATTCCGAAGTACTCACGGTAGTTCGTTCCTTTCGTTAGCTCAGAGTGTTGCTCTAGAACCTGTGTGAAGACTAAGCCGAGCCCTAACGATACCCGCAGATTCCCTTAACATCGCCCGTCAACGAGCCCTCCCGGAGCACACCCTTGATCCACCAACAGACTAGAAACACGAAGAACCCGCACGGTAGCGCTCCCCCCAGGCTTAGTGATGGTTCCTGCAACTGCCTCAAAATCACCACCGTCAAAGCGATACGACACCGAATAGGTCACCTCAGCGCTGAGGGCATACACCCCTGGGGAGTTATAGACATGGCTGGTGGCCGTGGGGGTGAACTGACGAGAACCCCACGAGCCACCGGCAGTGGAAAAACTGGCACTCGATCCATCACCATAGGTGAAGCGAAAACTGCGGGGAGTGAACCTCACCTCAATAGGCCACCCCAAGAGTTCCCCCGCCTGGGTTGATTCGCCAGCTCGCGAATACACGTTGGTGGGCAGCCGCGGCAGACTCCACGAACCAGGTTCCACCACGAGGGAGCCCGTAGCGGGGGAAAAACTAACCAAATCGCTCACCGAGGTGGGAGCAATGGGTTCACTCACCACTAGCTCCGGAGAATCTTTCGATGGCGAGGATTGCCGACATCTATTGGCCACGATCACCTCACACTGAGAGACCGGGCGCGGAGTAGGGCGCGGCATACGAATACCGCTGGCAGACGTCCCTCCGGTGCTGACCTGGGTCGACACAGGAGCCGGAGCTGGAGGCGCTGGGGCGGCGGGTGCCACCGGAGCATCCTGAGATGGGGTTGCACTGCGCACGCCCGGGGATCCCGGGGTGAACTGCGTGGCACCCAGGGTTACGTGATCAGCGTCGATATCGGCGCTGATATCCCAGGTGATGACCTCGCATTGGCCACTGTTTCTGGCAGATTGGGCACACTCGGTGGCCTGGGCGCTTCCGGGTGACACCATCAGCGCCATCATCATCACGACGAGCCCCACCACTATTTTTCCTAACACGAGTAGACCCCCCACCACTGCTGAGAGCTATCCAGGGCCAGGTCGGAGAGCCTCGGGCCTTCAAACCAGAACACCACGGCATGGCGAGAACCCCAACTAAGACCCTCGAGGGACAGAAATTCTTCGATAATCGCTGATTCTTCTCCTGTGCCCTCGAAATCGTCATAGTGGGGATGCCAGCGCAGCACTTCGTCGGGTGGCTTAGCAGCATCATCGGGTAGGACAAAAACTCCAGTGGAATCAACGCACCCAATGACCCCCACTTCGTATTTTCCATCGACTCGCTCATAAGCGGTTTGGACCACAAGATCAGACACCGTGGTCTCCCCCAGGGTGCGAAGACCCTGGTCACGGTAATAGGCAAAAGCGGCTTCTTCCTCTGGCCACCAGGTGTCGGTTACTAATGTCCTCATAGCCTGTGGGTCACCTCCCCCCGAGGCCGTGATCTGGTCAGAAACCTCGAGATATTTCGTGGTGGCAGCCAGTGCCGCCTGCGCGGCAGAATCGAGAAAATCAGGGGGCAAACTCCGGGCGGTGACATAGCGGGTCACCGCCTCCACTCCGCTCGAAGACCCCGGTGCTAACACTTCGTCGGGCGCGAGGCTGCAGGAGGTTAGCCCTGCGACACTCAGCACACACGCTAACCACCACCCCTGAGCCCTCCGGACATGTCGCATGTCTGCGAGGCTAGAAAACCAGGTGATGACCGCGAGAAACTTATCCACAGGTCTCACTCAGGAACTCACTGAGTAATGCTCTAGTGTGGGGCGAAATACGCACCCCGTTGCCCATCCCAACAGAGAGCGTGACATGAACCAGGCATCGATAGACCTTGGCGATCACCTCGATTCGCTCTTGGATTCCACCGAGAAGCTTTTTCTCGAAGGCGGTCATTCCGCCGTGACTCTCGACGCGGTAGCGAACCATTCTGGGGTGCCTCTCGAGGCCCTCTCAGAGCTCTATCCCACCCACCTCGATATTTTGGTGGCGATGCTCAATCGCGAATTTAGCGCGATGTATCAGGGGATCATCACCGATGTCGAGCGCGACCCTCTCGGGGGACTGCTGTCCAGGATTTATCTCTATACCCTCCCCCAGGTGTACCAACGCCCGACGGCGCGAGCGCTGTATATGACTGACCCAGACACCATGAGAATTATCACGAGCCATCAACACGCTCAGGTCTATCGCCCCACCACAGAGATCCGTGAGGAGCTCATTGTGGAGCTCATGGCCGCGGGAATGGTGAAACCAGGGTCCAACCCCACCACAATATCTTCGGTGCTCAGTGTGATTTCTGGTGGTCTCGCACTGACCGCACCACATAACAATCTCTCCGAGGTCGTCGGCGAAATGTTGACCATGTTTGGCCATCGATATGACGCCGAGGTGAGTGACACGGGGGCAGGAAAAGCTGCCTTTTACCGCTGGGCCACGTTATTGGACGTGAGGCTGCGGGATAACCGCTACGGCACCTCGTAAGGGCTTAGTGATCCCAGGCAATACTGAATCTGCGCACCGTAGCCAAAGGATTAAGGGCGCGAATTTCGGTGACCGTATCCATCTCCAGCGTCGCGTGCGTCACAGCATGGCCCTGGCCACCGAGTGAAGCCAGTGTTTCACCCCAGGGATCAAGAATCATCGAATGTCCCACCCCTTCGGGTTCGGGGTGACCACTGGCAAGAACAAACGCCTGAGACTCAATCGCGCGGGCTCGCAACAGTGATTCCCAGTGCAGTACTTTATGCGCTCCTGGAACCCACTGCGCCGGCACAATCAAGGTCGTTGCTCCGGCCTCCACGAGTCGTCGACTGACTTCGGGAAAACGCAGGTCGTAGCACGCGAGCATCCCGAACACCTGATTTCCCACCCGGAACAGCGCAGGCTCACCCGGGGAGGCCTGCGATACCCACCGGGATTCACCAGCGCCGAAAGCGTCATACAAGTGTATTTTCGATGCACTGGCGAGCAACCCAGAGGGCCCCACTGCCACCAGAGTGTTCAGGGGCTTTTCCCCCTCACGGTTCTTCGCGAGCATGCCGGCCACCACCACGATGCCACCGTGGCGAGAACTCATCGTGCTCAGAGCCTGAACAAACGGGCCGTCCAGGGGTTCATAACGCCCCGACCAGGAGGATCCCAACCCGTGACTAAACGCCTGGGAATACTCGGGAAACACCACCAGCTGCGCCCCGGCATCAGCTGCCTGGCGAACCAAAGGTTGCATCGCCTCAACATTGAGCTCGGTAGTGGCTAAGGGTGCATATTGAGCGATCGCAGCAACAAGCGGGCTGTTCATGGTCTAAGACTAGGCGTTGAGGGGGAAATAGCTGCCCCATCGTGACCCCAGAAAAGAAGACATCCCCCACACCCGAAGGTGTAGGGGATGGTGATGTTCGAGAACATCCTTTAGTTGCGGGGGCAGGATTTGAACCTACGACCTCTGGGTTATGAGCCCAGCGAGCTA
>JAFMKX010000035.1 GCA_017852615.1 Pontimonas sp.
GCATTTTGGTGGTCAATATCGGCTCCCCGGAGCTTGAAAATACTCAGAAGCTCGACTAACGACTCAGGCCCTCTACCCCTGAGTACCATGGCTCACACCATGGGCGAGAATGATGACCTCTCCTGCCCTTCACTGCTGATCAGTGGTCAGCTCACCTCGGCAATACGGGCAGAGAGAATATCGCGCAGTAATTCGGTATCTAATTCCCAGCCCAAGGGAATTTGAAGAGAGCGTTTTCCGGTTTTGTAGTCGGTGAGCCTAGGGGCGAAATCGGTGATGATTTTTTCGCTAAAAGGGTGGAAGAAGAGATGGTGGGTGAGCGCTTCTAGTCCCAAGACGTAATCATTGCCCAGTTTCACATGCGGCTTTTTCCAGGCAATGGTGGTGGTCGTGCCGGGGAATTCGGCCAGGGCGAAATCGAGGATGGCGGACATCAGTTCTCGGTGGGGCGCATCAAGGCTTGTAAGGTAAGCGTCCACGCTCTCGGGTGTGGGTTTAGGCATGGGGCTAACAATAATGCGAGTGTGACACCCACGATGGCGCCACGAGCGATTGCTGGCCTACGCTCTGGCGTCCCTGACCCCTGGAAGATTGAGCGAGAGCAACCTGGTGTCGGCAGTTTCGAAATACAGTTTGTGCGTGCTGGCCTGGGCTAGGAGCATCCGATCGAAGGGGTCATGGCGAAAAAGCCCAGGGAATCGGTCTAGGGAAGCTGCGCTTGCTGAGTCGAAGGGCAGCTCGCGCAAACCAATCGAGTGGATTTTGTCGACAAGGCCTTCCTGGCTGGGAAGTTTACCGATCGTGGCCTTGATGTGAATCTCCGCAATAGAAATTGCGGAATACATCACCACGCGGTCGCTGTCGAGAATGTTCCTCAACCGCGGACTCACACGAGTGTTTCCACTGAGACACCACATCAAAGTGTGAGTGTCGAGCAACACCCCCTGATGTGGTCTCACAGACTAAAAAGCTCCCGGACAGCCCGATCTGATTCTTCCCATTCTTCGTCAGATATCTCGGGGATCTGACCCTTGAGCGCACCGAAGCGTTTGGGGTGGGCCGGGGGCTCGACAGCGATAAGTTTCGCCACCGTTTTACCGGCGCGAGCCAAATATATTTCATCACCCTGTTCAACTTGGGCGACCAATTTTGACAGGTTGGACTTCGCTTCGTGCATGTTCACCGTGATCGCCATGGGCTCACTATATACCAACTAGGTTAGCTAAGTTAGTTGTTATCCACCCACTGCGACCGAGGCTTAGGAAGAAAGCCATTGCCTTTCATCGGCGGTGAGCTTTCGTGGTGCCCCGGTAGCGAAGTCATACGCCACCAGGGACACAAAACCTTCCGCAAAGACGGTATTAGTGGGGGCATCAAACACTCGACACGCAAGGCGAAAGGATGACCCGCCCACGTGATCCACACTCATCCCCACCGAAATGGGCTCTAGCCGGTAATGCAGGGGAGCGGTGTATTTCAATTGTTGCTCCGCAACGACAAGACCGTTTTTGAGCAACGTAGACCCAGGCCCCTCTTCGGGGATCACCCGCGCCCTGGCTTCTTCGAGCAGGCGGAAAAACACCACGTTATTGACATGGGCAAACGCGTCACTATCGCCCCAGCGTAAGTCCACATCGACAACTCGCTCGATCGTCATGGAAGTCCTTTCGTCGTGACCCACGATAGCGAGGAAGGCCTGGAATTCCCGGGGTCAACAGACCCCGTTCGCTATCCAGCCAACTTTCTTAACATTTCCTGAGAATGTGTGTTAACTGTTGTGTATTGCTCAGCTAGCTGGAATGGTGAAGAAGAAGCACAGCATTGCTTCGACAAATTGCTAGCCCGGGTTTGTTGGTCCCCACACAACGAAACCTGAGGCTCTCATGTCCAGAACATTTGTTTCCTACAGCGCACTAGCGCTGGTCACACTCCTTCTGCTCTCGATAGCGCCCTCGAGTTCGCTCTCCCAGGCTTTTGCTGCCACGCAGTGGACGCAACGCGGTGGGGACATCCCAGGCCAGGCTGCCGGAGATGAATCGGGTGTTGCAGTCTCGAGTAACAGTGATGGCACCATCGTTGCGATCGGTGCGCATAAAAACCAAGGAACTGGCACCGACGGTGGCCATGTTCGAGTGTGGGCCTATAGCGCAGGGTCCTGGACACAACGTGGCGGGGATATCAATGCTGAGGCAGCCAACGATTTCTTTGGTTCCTCACTCTCGCTGAGCTCGGATGGCACGTGGTTAGCCGTGGGGGCACCGGGTAATGATGGAACGGCCAGCAATGCTGGCCATGTTCGGGTCTTTCGCTGGATTGCTAACGCCTGGACCCAACAGGGTGGCGATATTGATGGTGAATCAGGCTCTGATGCCTCGGGCACGTCGGTTGCCCTCAGCGGTGATGGCACCACCGTGGTGATCGGTGCGTATCTCAATGCCGGCGGTGGCATGGCCCGGGGTTCAGCCAGGGTCTATGAGTGGAACAGCGGCACTTCTGCCTGGGACAAAGTAGGCGGTGACCTGGATGGCAGCGCCAATTCAGATCGGGCCGGTGAAGCCGTCGCGATCAATTCGAGCGGAGACATCGTCGCTATTGGAGCCCGCCAGAATGATGACAACGGCGTGGATTCAGGCCACGTCAGGGTGTATTCCACCGATGGCACTACCTGGAGCCTCGTGGGCAGTGCCCTCCAAGGCGAAGCGGCTGGGGATTACTTTGGTGATTCCGTATCGCTCAATAGTGATGGCACCCGTCTAGCGGTGGGAGCCAAGCTCAATTCCATCGGGGGCACTGCAGCCGCAGCAGGCCACGTTCGAGTATTTGAATTTGGTGCAGGCTCCTGGAGCCAACTAGGTAGCGACATTGATGGTGCAGCCGCCGGGGACGAATTTGGCACGTCGGTGTCTCTCAATGACGCCGGAACCAGGTTCATCGCTGGTAGTCCACAAACTTCAGCAGGCTCTGCGCGTGTCTTTGAGCTATCGGGTTCCACCTGGTCACAACTGGGCAGCGACCTTGTGGGGGACGCAGCGGGAGACACAGCAGGCCAGTCCGTGGCGATGAGTGCCAATGGCACAGCGGTGATCATCGGCGCCTACCTCAACGACGATGGTGGCGCCGATGCTGGTGAAGCGAGCGTGTTCACCTATGAAGCAGAGGTGAGTGTCACTGCCAGTAGTGAAGCCGGCGTTCCCGGTATTTATCTGTATGTGGCAGGGCCACTGGGCCGAAGCGCCCAGGGATCCCCCGTCTATTACGGATCAGACCGTGTGGCCGTGGCATCGACCTATGTACTCACCGTCACTAGTGTGAGTAACCCCACGCATCCGGTGTTTGTCTTAGCCCAGGGAATCGTTGACGCCCAGGGCAATTTAGAAGCCACCGCAACACTGCCAGGCCTGGCGCCTGGTAGTTATGACGTCGCTTTGAGTGGCCAACACCTCAGTGGCATAGGCCTGAAGCTGATTGCTCGGATCACCATAGGTAGTGCTGGCACCTTCACCGCACTGTCACCCAATACCAGCAGCATTTATGGCTGACACTACTGACGTGAAGTGGCGGGGACCTCGTTGTGGATAAGTTCCTCGAACCATGGCCGTCACGCGATAGTCTCCGGCGTATCCACTTTGTTACATGTAACATGGAGTAATGAGCGCTGAGGGGGACAACACTGTGAACAACCGTGTGGCCACCCATCGCTCACGCCTTCGAAATCAAGGATTGAAGCCGATGCAAGTGTGGTTGCCTGATCTCTCGGATAGTGCAGTGCTAGAAGAACTTGAGCAAGCCTGCCGAGATATTGAGAACTATCCCGAATCTGTCGATGATGCGGCTTTCGCTTACGCGGTGGCGAAGGACTAACTATGAAGCGCGGCGACCTTTTTCTCGCCAGTGCTGGAAGCGGTTACGCCGGAAAACCGCGTCCGGTGTTGATTATTCAAGCAGATGCTCTGGGAGCACTTTCCAGTGTGGTGGTGATTCCCCTTACTACCTTTGGTCACGAGGCTTCCATCGTGCGCCCAGCGATGGTCGCCTCCCCTGACAATGGCCTGGATCAGGATTCTTTTGTGATGCTGGATAAAGTGGTGGCAATTCCGCGCTCTAAGATTGGTCCCCGTTTGGGCAGCGTCGATGTCAAAACCCTTCGAGCGGTTAATCGTGGATTAGCCACCGTGTTGGGGCTAGGTCAAAAGGTCTAAGAAGTCCCGCGCTTGTCGTGCCGGCTAGGGGAACTTTTACGATCCAGAAGCCAGCCGGCTCCCACAACCATGGCACCGCCAAGGACAAAAACGAACCATCCCCACAGAAGGTCGACCAGCATCAGTGATGGTTCCATTCGGCTTCTTCATCGAAGTCACTGCCATATTGGGTTTCTGGGTAGGCCGTGTTGGGTGAATATCCGTGGGGGCCACTGTGAACATCACCGTCGTTCATGAGGGTGTGCCCACACTGGACACAAAAATCATTGCCCGAGACCCACGGAGCACGGCATTGTTCGCAATATTCCACGTCGCTACTGGTCATGGCCAATTTCGTCCTTTCTGCAGGTGAGCTGGAGGGTGGTCACTATTCGCACGTGGTGTCGCCCACAACATCATCGGTGAGGAAATACGCAGCGAGGACATTATTGAGGCATTCGTTGTCATACCCCGCAGCAGGGGCATGAACATCTGATTCCACCGATATCAAGGGCGATCCCAAGAGCTTTGCCGTGTCTTGGGCAAAGGAATAGGGGGTGACGGATTCGTTGATTGATCCCACGATGAGCAACTGCGCCCCAGAGGGATTGGAAGGAATAAAGGGTGTCGTCGGGGGAGTGGGAATACTCTCATCCTCCCGGGCCAAGGAATTCCAACTAATCCCCAGCGAAGGCCCGAAGTATTCATACCCGGAGGCATCCGAATACAGCGCTGACCAAATGGGGGCTACTTCCTTGAACCGTTCGCTCAACTCCCGCTGCTCGGCTTCGGTGAGCTCAGGACTGTCGTAGTCCATGGAATTGACGATAACCCGCACTTCATATTCGTTAGATCGAATGATGTCTTTATCTTCTAAAGTCGCACCATCCAAGGAATCCGGGTCATAACCATCCAGTGCAAAAGCGAACCATTCCAGGGTTCCCACCCAGTTGTAGTTGACGAGGTCGTCCATCGAGGAATTGAAATATTCCTGAGCCACATCTTCTGGCCAGTAGTTCAAAGCAAATATTCCATTGGTGAGCAGCGCTTCAGAACTTTGTGCATAGCCTGGATCGACGGCGCTATCTTCGAAGCCTGCATAACCGGTAAGCCGGTCGTCATCGCCTTGCTGACGGTAATACAACAGGGTGTCTACGGCGTTATCAAAGGAAATATCGGCATAGTCCGCATACCCTTCGAGCCAGCCACGAAGTTTGCGCTCACTGGCTTCCCAGTCATCCAAGGCACTTTGGATGCGATCGGTGTCCACGGTGGTGGGGCTATCAAAGACAATTTTCCCGACCGTGTCGGGAAATTCGCTCACATAGCGCCCCGCAATGGTGGTGCCATAGGACGACCCAATGAAATTCAGGGGTTCCCCCGGTGTGACGAGATCCCGCACGAGATCAAGGTCGCGAACGACATGGTCGGTGGACAGGGTCCACCAGTAGGGGTTGTTATCGGCGCAGTCGAGGTAGTACTGATCCGATTCTTCGATGGAGGCGAGGTACTCCGCTTCATCAGCGGGGGTGCTTTCGCCGAAATAACTGATGAAATCAAGTTCGGTAGAGCACTTGATTTCACTGCCATCGGCGAAATCAGAGTGTCCCACTCCGCGCGGGTCAAAGCCAATAAAGGCGTAGTGGTCCCGAAGCGCCGCAGGAAACTCTGAATACTGCACTTGTTCAATCCCAGAACCACCTGGCCCACCAGGATTGATGAAGATGGCCCCGGTAGCTGGCGCATCCTGGGGGCTTAGACGCATGAGGGCAATGGAGAAGTCAGGGATGTCTTGACTGCCCAGGTAGGTAGCAGGGACGAGAACGCTGGCACATTCCACCAGTGATTCGGAGAACGCAGTGCTGAACCCCTCAGCATCAATAAGCCAGGACGAATCACATTCTTCCCAGGCCACCTCTTGGCCCCGATAACTGCTGAGATCGCGCTCGGTGGTGAGATCGAGGGTCGGGGTCTCGGTATCAGTGAGGGACTCACCGTTATCCGCAGCGCACCCGCTAAGAATAAAGGCCAAGCAGGCACTTGCTGCTACGGGGAAAAGGAACTGTCTGCGGCTCATGGGGAATCTTTCGGTGAGAAATAATCGATTGCTGTGAGTCTAGGGTTGGCCACTGACAACACTACGAGCATTCCCCCACGCGGTCGCACTAGGCAGGCGCTGCCCAGATTGGCGCTCTACGCTGGTAGTCAAGGAGAGTGCCGTGAACACCACCGTCTTTGAGCGCCATCGAGTCAGCGAAAATGTGCTGAGCCATTCGTTGAGCTCGTCAGTACTGAGCCCGTTTTGGGTAGAAGACGCTGGGGTGGATTCCACCCTTCCCACATTCCAGGGAACACTCGCCTGTGACCTAGCCATTGTGGGGGCGGGATACACCGGGTTATGGACGGCTATTGAAGCAAAGCGTCGACACCCTGAATGGCGGGTGGTGATTCTCGAGGCCAAGGATCCCGGATGGGCAGCCTCTGGGCGTAACGGGGGATTCGTCGAATCCACCCTGACCCACGGCGAATCCAATGGTCGCCAGCGCTACCCCGAGGAATACGCCCGTCTGGATCAAGCAGGACTGGATAACCTCGATGCCATTGAGGCAGCCGTCAAGGAATACGGCTGGGAGTGTGACTTTTGGCGAGTGGGTTCCCTTGCTGTGGCACTAGAGCCCCACGAGTTGGACTGGTTATCCGAAGGCGCTGATGGCACACGCGAAGTGTTTCTTGATGCCGATCAGGTGCGCTCGCGGGTGAACTCCCCGACCTATCTCGGGGCAAACTTTGCCCCCCGCGACACCGCGATGGTGCACCCGGGCAAACTTGCCCGGGAAATGTTGCGCACCGCAAGGGATCTGGGTGTGGAGGTGTTCAAGGATTCCCCCGTGACACACCTCAGTGCCCAGAAAGACAGTATTGAGCTGGGTGTCGCAGCCGGGATGGTGAAGGCAACGAAGGTGGCTCTGGCTACCAATGCCTATCCATCCTTGCTCAAGCGCTATTCCCTGCACACCATCCCGGTTTATGACTATGTGTTGATGAGTGAACCACTCACGCCAGCCCAGAAGAAAGAGATCGGATGGGATGGTCGTGAAGGAATAGCCGATATGGCCAACCAATTCCACTACTACCGCATCAGCGCCGATGACCGCATTCTCTTTGGCGGCTATGACGCCATTTATCACTATGGCGGGAAAGTAGACCCACGCTACGAAGAGCGCTCCGAGAGCTACACCAAGCTGGCCTCTCACTTCTTCACCACGTTTCCCCAATTAGAGGGCCTGCAATTTAGTCACCGATGGGCGGGGGCCATCGACACCTGTAGTCGCTTTAGCGCTTTCTTTGCCACCGCCCACCAATCCCGTGTGGCCTATGCCGCAGGCTTCACCGGCCTGGGCGTTGCGGCCACGCGTTTTGCCGCTGAGGTGATGTTGGATCAACTAGAACGCCAAAAGACCTGGCGCACCGAACTAGAGATGGTGAAATCACTGCCCACCCCTTTTCCACCAGAGCCCCTGTGTTATCCAGCGGTTCAGCTCACCAGAGCAGCAATAAACCGAGCAGATCACCGCGAAGGACGCCGCGGGCTTTTCCTCAAGACCCTGGATGCCTTCGGATTGGGCTTTGACTCGTGAACGATTTCTTTCTCAATGCCCTGGAGCAAACCCTGAGCTTCGAGAGTGTCCCCGCGTCTCAGGTCGTGGAGGGCGAGCCCTCCACTGGTGTGTGGGAAGCGCAGCCATCAGGCGAAAGCGACTGGGGTGTGTGGGAAATGACCCCCGGAGCGATGAGTGATGTGGAAGAAGATGAAATGTGTGTGGTGATCAAGGGGAAAGGAACCCTTGAGCGTCACCACAACGGCGAGGTCACCCACCACGATCTTGTCCCCGGAGTCGTCTTACGCCTCAACGAAGGCGAGCACACCATCTGGCGCATCAGTGAATCCCTGCGCAAGGTGTATTGGATGCCCTAGGGATGTCAGTGGTCCCTTGTATGGTGGTCGGTCCCCTAGCAAAAGGAGCCCACCATAGAACGCTTTCTGTACGACTTTATTTACGACTCTGAAGCTCTTATCGAAATGAATGTACTGCTGTGTGACGACGTAGCTACCGCCTATGAATTCATGGATGACCTTTATATGGAATTACACGGTGACGCGTCCTCCAGGCCAGATCGAATTCGGCTGCGTCATTCCGATTCCGAAGAAGCTCTGGTGGTGATGGCAACCCACTTCGACGGGGTGAACTAACCTCACGTCCGTGTCAGTGGTGGTTCTTACCCTGGCAAGTGGAGGTAATGATGCGCATAGAAGTATCGATGGATATGCCGGGGGGAATCCCCAGTCGCATTCGCTTTTCTGATGATTTTGCCAAGGGCGCCACACTGCAGTGTGGGGGAGACAGAAAATGCACACACCTGCTGGATACGCAGCAGTGTTGCGAACTCATGTCTCGCTTAGGGATTTCCCCTGGCGAGGGACCACTGGTGGCTGTGCGGGCAATCGTGAACCAGCAATTGGCCAGCAACATGTTTGATGGGCTGCGTTTACACTATCACCATCAAGAACTCTTCCAGGCGCCCTCCGAGGATGAGTCCGAAGAAGACGAATCGTTTACTGAAGGATGTATCCCACCACCACCTAAGCCACGGAGGCTTTCCAAGGCAGCAACACGGGAACTCCTGGAGCTTTATGCCATGGGGTGGGATATCTCTCTGATTGCTTCACACCTGCACCTGAGCCCACCGCGGGTAGTGCGGCACTTGGCCGCACTGATTTTTGATGATGTCGAAGTGGCCTCTGATGTAGGCGCTCCCCGCCATCAGAAAACCTGGAAGCTAGAGGAAATTCTCACCCTGCGTCAGCTGATCAAGCTGGGTCGCACCCCGAGCGAAATGGCACCACCACTGGGCCGAGATCCCTTAGGTGTTGCCTTCAAAATCCTAGAAAACTTTTCCCCTGCCATCCCCCGGGAGGTAGTGAAGAAGTTTGGCGTCACCACGTCGGTAGTACCCATTGTCGATGAAGGTCTTGACTCCACGTCACCTTAGGTAAAACACTGGACAAGAAAGTGAGGAGTAAGTCATGACCGAAAGTTTTCTCTTTGCGCTGTGTGTTGTGGCCATCGGAGCGTTCCTTTACTACTTTGTCAAGACTCGTTTTGAGCGACGTGTGGCCAATGTGCGGGGTAAGAGATGGGTAAAGACACTTCGCCATCTGGGCAACAACATGCCCCTGGAAGACGATTCGACTTTCGAATTACGCCACGGCGAAGAGTTCGTGATGAATCTCACGGGGGTCAGTCTTGTGGAATCACGACGCGGCCCCAGAATTTCTAAGCGAAGTACTGATGCGTTCACCGTGGCACTAGCCAAAGGCTTTTATTACACGGCCGCTGCGGGGAAGTCCTATAGCGATGAGCCCGATGATGTTATTCGCGAAATCGACACCGGTGTAGCCACGTTCACCACCCATCGGGTGGTGTTTGTGGGGGATAAACAAAACCGCGAATGGGATTTTGCCAAACTTTTGGGCACCAGTGGATCCACGGGTGGTCTGCGTCTAATGATTGGGGTGTCTAACCGGCAAAAAATGTCTGGAATCGCCAGCACCAGCATGACCAGTATTTCCCCGGGCCTTGCCTTTGAAGTGACTCAAGCTGCAAAACAAGACGGCTGGGAGGTCGCTCGAAGCATCTGCCTTCATGGTGCTAAAGAATTAGACGCCCAACTAGAGGCCATCAACGCTAATACCTTCATCAGCGCTGAACGCCTGGAAATAGAAATGGAAAAGTGGCGCGAGGCCAACCCACGCGAAGAACTCCCGATAGAAAAAGAAGCTGCCGCAAAGCCAATACAGCCCGCGAAGAACGCTCCGATGTCGGAAATAAAGGTGGTGGGAGAGACCTTTTATAAGAAGAGTTTCGAAGCCTTGAGACACGAACTCAAGACAGAGGGCAACAGCGAACACATCGTGGAGGCGGAGCTTCGTAATGATCCGGATAACGAATACTCCGATAGTGGCAAGGCCGTAGCCGTCTATATAAGAGACAAGCAGGTAGGCCACGTACCCGAGTGGCTTGCTCCTAAAGTGTTTGACCAGCTAGAGCCCGAGGGCGGCAGCGTCACCCTGGGGGCCAGGTTGTGGCTTGACGAAGCTGACTCGAGACCTAAGAATAGCTCAGTAACAGTTTTTCTCGATTCGCGATTGGTTATTCGTTAAACGAAACCCGAACCCCAGCCAAGCTGGGCAAGAATTCAGTGGATAGAAGGAAGTGGCCATAATGATTTCCTTCGGCTTCAGCCCAATTGCGGACGAGGTGGAATCTTTGGTCCGCCGCACAGAGTTTTTGCGTGCAGTCGTAATTGACGATGAAGTCAGTAATCTTTACGACGCGGTAAATGAGGTCCGAACCTCCGGTGACACGGGGACGGGCCTCCCGGCTGGCGTTTATTGGTTCCTCGGAATTGATTCCCCGATGGTGATGCAGGTTGCAACAGGTCCGATTGGAGCCTCGAGCACGTTTGAGGCGGACTACTGGGATGAGACTATCGAGCATCCGCTGGCTGAGGCCTTCAGATGGGCCGAGAGCCTCTGGAATCAGGCTGTCGAGATCCCAGCCGCAATCTTCAATGTAGGCGACCGGGCGGTGACCATTCCCGCAGGTGTAGACGTAGAAATTAAGGCGCGTAGTTTTTTTGCCACAAGCTGGTCTTATCGAGTCCGTGGGCCGAATGGCCTGCAGTCGATGCTTGAAGACAAGTTAGCGGCAATCGAATTTGCCGACCAGCCTGAAGATTGGGTCATGGGAGAGCGTTCTTCGGCAGCGAGACTTGGCGCAACCCTCACGAGGACGAAACTCAAAGGTCGCTTCGTGGACACTGTCTATTCCTTCCAGGCAACGAGGACGGTATTTAGGCCCTATCAGTTCAAACCCGTGCTTAAGCTCTTGCAAACTGGTCAAGCTCGATTGCTGATAGCCGATGAAGTAGGTCTGGGGAAGACGATTGAAGCGGGCCTCATCTGGACTGAATTAGAGGCCCGTCACGACGCAGATCGAGTCCTCATCGTATGTCCTTCGATGCTCGTGGAAAAGTGGCGGGATGAGATGCAAGAGCGGTTCGGATTCGACCTAACTCAGCTAGACCGTAATGAGTTAAACCGACTCTTGGA
>JAFMKX010000036.1 GCA_017852615.1 Pontimonas sp.
CTCGTACAGCTTTTTGACATGGATCGTTTGGCCGCGGTGTTGGAGCCCACTCGGGATGAGCTGCTCAAGTACATCGGCGTCGTGACACTGAACAACCGCTACGGCATCAAGGGTCGCAATGGCGACCCCTTGGAAGTGCCCCAGTATTTCTGGATGCGTATCGCCATGGGTCTCTCACTCAACGAGGCAAACCCGACTGATCACGCCATCACCTTCTACAACAAGATGTCCAAGCTGGAGTACCTGGCCGCAGGCTCCACTCTGGTCAACGGAGGAACGAGCTACCCCCAGCTCGCAAACTGCTTCGTGATGGAAATGCAAGATGACATCGAGCACATCGCGAAGACGACCCGCGATGTGATGTGGCTGACCAAGGGAACCGGTGGCATCGGACTGGCTGTGACCAAGCTCCGCGCACAGGGTTCGCCCATTCGCTCGAATAACACCAGTTCCACGGGCCCCATCCCCTTCATGCACACCATTGACTCTGTCTTGCGCGCGGTGAGCCGCGGAGGCAAGAAGTTTGGTGCGCTGTGTTTCTACATGGAGAACTGGCACATGGACTTCCCCGAGTTCCTGGACCTGCGTCAGAACTCTGGTGACCCTTACCGTCGCACCCGCACCGCCAACACTGCCGTGTGGATTTCCGATGAATTCATGAAGCGCGTCGAAAACGACGAGCCCTGGTACCTGTTTGACCCACTGGAGGTTGCCGACCTCAACGAGCTCTATGGTGCTGCGTTCTCCAAGCGTTACGCCGAGTATGTCGAGATGGCCGAAGCCGGAAAACTGGGCATGTTCAAGAAGATGGGGGCCCGCGAGCAGTTCAAGGCCATCCTGATTTCGCTTCAGGGCACCAGCCACCCCTGGCTGACCTGGAAAGACACCATCAACAACCGTGCCATCAACAACAACTCGGGCACCATCCACCTCTCGAACCTCTGCACCGAGATTTGCTTGCCGCAGGATGAAGACAACGTGTCGGTGTGTAACCTCGCGTCGATCAACCTCTCCATGCACATGCTCGATGGCGCCATGGACTGGGCCAAGATTGATGAGAGCGCCCGTGTTTCGGTGCGTCAGCTCGATAACCTCATCGACATCACCCGCTCCAGCGTGGCTGAAGCAGACTTCTCGAACCAGCAAAACCGTGCGGTGGGTCTGGGCGTCATGGGCTTTACCGATGTCATTGAGCGCATGGGGTATAGCTACGAGAGCGAAGAAGCGTATGACCTGATTGATGAAATCATGGAACACGTTTCCTACGCCGCCATCGACGAGTCAGCGAACCTGGCCCAAGAACGCGGCTCCTACCCGAACTTCGCAGGGTCACGGTGGTCCGAAGGCCTCGTTCCTCTCGACACCATTGACCTCACTGAGGCTGACCGTGGTGTCACCGTAGAGGTCAACCGCACAACCCGTTTGGACTGGGATGCTTTGCGCACCAAGGTCAAGGGTGGAATGCGCAACGCCACCCTGATGGCAATCGCCCCCACCGCCTCGATCGGTTTGGTCGCGGGAACCACCCCGGGTCTGGACCCACAGTTCTCGCAGATCTTTAGCCGCGCGACGAGCTCGGGTAAATTCCTCGAGATCAACCGCAACCTGGTGGAGGCCTTGCGCGAGCGTGGACTCTGGGAGTCCACCCGTGAATCCATCCTGCGTAGCCAGGGTGACATTCAAGGAATTGATTCCATCCCTCAAGAAATCAAGGACGTCTACAAGACGAGCTTCCAGCTCTCACCCTTTGCCTTCCTTGAGGTTGCGGCACGGGCTCAGAAATGGATTGACCAGGCCATTAGTCGCAACATGTATCTCGAGACCCGAGACATTGATGACTTGATGTCCATTTACACCGGCGCCTGGAAGCGCGGAGTTAAGACCACCTATTACCTGCACATGAAGCCCCGCCACACGGCTGAGCAGTCCACTGTGAAGGTCAACAAGGCTGAGCAAATCAACGGATCTGGTTCCTCCGCCCCCAAGAAGGGCTTTGGAGCAGCAACACCGGCCGCCAAAGAACCAGCTGCGGCCAGCAGCGCACCGGCTAAAGGTTTCGGCTTTGGCTCGGCTACGAAAGCAGGGGAGTAATCGCGATGGATTCGATGACTACGACCACCGTGGAAGGCTATGCCGTTCCCATGGACCCTATGGACTTACTGCAGTGCGATAGCTGCCAGTAACTAAACACCACCACTCACTACACGATCTAAGAAAAAGGAAACACACTATGGGAATTCTCGGACAAGGCGTTCAAGAAGGCTTGCTCCTCAAGCCTGTCAAATACAAATGGGCCATGGACCTCTATGACCAGGCAGTAGCTAACACCTGGTTCCCCAACGAAATTCAGTTGGGCGAGGACATTGCTGACTTCAAGAAGATGACGGATGAAGAACGTCACGCCATCACCTTCTTGATGAGCTACTTCAACCCCAGCGAGCTCTTGGTCAACAAGGCATTGGCCTTTGGTGTCTACCCCTACATCAACGCTCCTGAGGCGCACCTCTACTTGGCCAAGCAGATGTGGGAAGAAGCCAATCACTGCATGAGCTTCGAGTATGTTCTCGAAACCTTCCCCATTGACCGCGAAGCAGCCTACGCTCAGCACGTCGATGTTCCTTCCATGGCTAGGAAAGAAGACTTCGAGGTCAGCTTCATCCGCCGGATGACCGAAGAGACCATCGATATCAACACCACCGAAGGCAAGCAGGACTTTGTGCGCAACCTCGTTGCCTACAACGTCATCCTCGAGGGTATTTGGTTCTACTCGGGCTTCATGGTCGCCCTGAGCTTCCGCCAGCGCAACCTGTTGCGTAACTTCGGATCTCTGGTGGACTGGATTGTTCGTGATGAGAGCTTGCACCTCAAGTTCGGTATCAACTTGATCCTCACGGTCTTGGAAGAAAACGAAGATCTGCAGACTCCAGAGTTCGCCAACGAGATTCGTCAGATGATTCTCGATGCCGTGGAAATGGAAGAGCAGTACAACCACGACCTGCTGCCTAATGGCATCCTGGGGCTCAACGCCAACTACATCAACCAGTACGTCAAGTACTTGGCAGACCGTCGTTTGGAAGAACTTGGTTTCGAAACCGAGTACAACGTGAGCAACCCAGCTAAGTGGATGGCAACGGCCAATGACACGTTGCAGTTGGTCAACTTCTTTGAGTCGACCAACACGTCCTATGAAGTAAACGCTACGTCCACAAAGTAGGTTTTCTTCGAACTAGGGTTATCAGTAGTGCAGTGGGAGGAGTCAGCGACGGAGACTCCTCCCACTGCCTTTGATACACCGGGGCGTTAAGTGTGAAGATGGAGTTATGAAACTTCCTGCACAACAGCTATCCCTCACCCTCAACACCGGTGACCCCATCCCTCAGCTGGGACTTGGTGTCTTCAAAGTCGATGATGACGAATGTGAGCGCGTCGTCCTCGATGCCCTAGAGGTCGGGTATCGACACATCGACACCGCCATGATTTATCGCAATGAAGCAGCGGTCGGGCGCGCTATTGCTCGAAGTGGTGTTGCTCGCGACGAACTGTTTGTGACCACGAAGTTGTGGAATTCCGACCAGGGAAAGGACACAACCCCTGACGCGTTAGCAACCAGCCTGGAACTGCTGGGGTTGGACTATGTCGATTTATATTTGATTCACTGGCCTGCCCCGCTGCGTGATGTCTACGTGGAAACGTGGCTGGCGATGGAAGACCTCTATGGCCAGGGCTTGGCCAAAGCCATCGGGGTGTCCAACTTTGAACCCGATCACCTTGAGCGCATCCTGGAGGCCGGATCGATTGTTCCGGCTATCAACCAGGTGGAGCTTCACCCGGCATTCCAGCAACGCAAGGTCCGCGGCTTCCAGGAGCCTTTGGGCATTGTGACCGAAGCCTGGGGCCCGCTAGGTCAAGGGAAATATGAACTCTCCGAGCTCGAGGGGCTGGAGCAGATTGCCCAGAACCACGGCAAGAGCATTCAGCAAATTGTGTTGCGCTGGCACCTTCAAGAGGGTGTGGTGGTGTTCCCCAAGACGGTGCAGAAAAAGCGCATGGTGGAAAACCTGTCGGTATTTGACTTTGAACTCAGCAGTGACGATATGGCAGCGATTAAGGCAATGGATGCCGACAAGCGAGTGGGAACCCACCCCGAGGACGGTAACTGGTAGCGCTGATGAATCGCCTCGATGGCTCCATCAGCCCCTATCTGCAATCCCATGCAGATCAGCCTGTGGATTGGTATCCCTGGGGGGAAGAGGCTTTTGCTGAGGCAGCCAGGCGAGATGTTCCCGTTCTGATTTCGATCGGTTATCAGACCTGCCACTGGTGTCACGTGATGTCCCGGGAAACCTTTAGTGACCCCCGCATTGCGGAATCAATTAATAAGCGCATGGTGGCGATCAAGGTTGACCGCGAGGAACACCCCGATGTGGATGCCGCCTACACCGCGCAGGCCATCGCTTTTGGCACCACAGTGGGTTGGCCTTTGAATATTTTTGCTAACGCTGAGGGCATTGCCATTTTTGCCACGACGTATTTGCCGCCGGTTCCTCGGATGAACCAGCAAGCCTTTGGCGATGTGGTGGTCTCGATATCTCGGGCGTGGACGAAGAAACGCTCCGAAGTAAGAGCGGGCACCAGGGAACTCAAGCTCGCTGTCCAAGAAGCTGCATTAGTCAATGCTCGAACCGGGGTGAGTAAGTTCCCCTCGCGCGAGACATTGGGTGGGGCGGCACAGGACTTAGGCGCACTGGAAGACACCACCTATGGCGGATTCGGTACCGGTCCAAAATTTCCGGTGGCGCCCGCCCTTCGATTCTTGCTCGGTCGCGAAGCCGCGGGTGATGAGGAGGCGGGTCGCGTGGCCCGACGCACTCTCTCTAACTATGCGATGTCTGCGCTTCGTGACCCGCTCGAGGGTGGCTTCTTTCGCTATGCAACGAATCGGGATTTTTCCTCCCCGCATTACGAGCGCATGTTGGATGACAATGCCAGTTTGCTCTCGGTGTATTCCCGCGCGGGCATGGTCGATATTGCCGCCGGTATTGTCACCTTTTTACGCGACCAACTCCTGGTGGGAGAAGCCTTCGGGTCGGGCCAACACAGTGAGAGTATCCTCGCTGGCGAAGTCAACGAGGGTGGCTATTACGCCTTGGACGCTGCCGGGAGGAACACGGTGGAGCCTCCACCAGTCGATGGCAAAATCATCACGGGATGGAATGGGCTTGCCCTGGAAGCCCTGGCCCAGGCTCATCGAGCCGGAGTCCCCGGGGACCCGGGTGCCCTGGGATCAGATATCGCGACCTGGTTGATTGCCCACCACATCAAGGACGACCACAGCGTGATTCGCCTCTCGCGGGATGGACGCGCCAGTTCTGCCGTGGCAAGCCTCGGGGATTATGGTGGGCTGGCACTGGGCCTCATCGAATTGGGTATGGCTCTGGGCCGCGCAGATTTTGTTCGTCACGGCCAGATGCTGGTGGACTTCGTCAAAAAACGCGGAATAGATATTGACCAAGACCCCATCCTGGGAGCCAGTGGACTGGGTTGGACGCCCGATATTGCCGAAGGATCTGCTCCTAGCGGGCATTCGCTGTTAGCACTCGCCAGTATTCGCCTCGCGAGCGTGTGTGGCGATGACACCTATCGCGAATACGCCTGGTTCTTGCTCTCGCCGCTGATGAAACAGGCCCTGAGCCGTCCCACCGGGATGGGGGGAGTACTGGCTGCGCTCTCGGAGCTCACCTCCACGCCGCGGCAAGTCATCGTGGTGGGGGAGGAAGAATCACCACTGAGCCACACGGCACGCGAGCACCACCGGGAGGGAACTCTGGTGATGTGTGTGAATACTTCCCAGGCCCAGGAGTTCCTGGATGCAGGTTTTAGTATTTTTGAGGGCAGGACCACGCCCGAGGTTTCCACTGCCTATGTGTGCACCGAAGGGGTTTGTGAACTGCCCGTGAGCGATGCTGTGGCCCTGGCCGAACAATTGGCGCGTTAGTTCGATGCTGATTCTCGCGGCTACGCCGATTGGCAATTTGGGCGACGCTTCGCCACGGTTAGCTCAGGTGCTCGCTAGTGCCTCGTTAATCGTCGCCGAGGATACTCGGATGATCCATAAGCTCATGAAAGCCCTCGACATCACCACCTCGGCAACGGTGTTGGCCGCTAACGAACACTCTGAAGCATCGGTTGCCGATCGCGTGTTGGATGTTGCGGCTGAGTCAGATGTGGTGGTGGTCAGCGATGCAGGAATGCCCGCCATCAGTGATCCCGGATATGTCTTGTCCTCTGGCGCACGAACTCGAGGAATTCCGATTACGGTGATCCCTGGTCCCAGTGCGGGACTCTCTGCCTTGGCCGCCAGTGGCTTACCCACCGACCGCTTTGTGCACGAGGGTTTCATTCCTAAAAAAGGCCGCAGCGGATACTTTGCCTCCCTGGCGCAGGAACCCCGCACCATGATTTTCTTTGAATCCCCCCACCGCCTAGCAGCGACGCTGCGCGATGCTGCTGCGGCCTTCGGTGATGATCGAGCAGCGTGCGTGGCGCGGGAGCTGACCAAAATGTTTGAACAAATTGAGCGAGGAACGCTGGGCCACTTGGCGCACACCTTCGCGGAGGGAACCAAAGGTGAAGTGGTTCTTGTCGTGGCGGGGAAGCCTTCGGGTGCCCACTCCCTTGAGGATGCTCTGGAGGACATAGGGGCGCTCGTGGCCGAGGGAATGAAGCTCACCGCCGCGTGTGCGAGTGTGGCGAAAGAATCTGGAATACCCAAGGGTGAGCTCTATCGGGCAAGCCTCGAGAGAGGTGCGTAGGATTGAGCCTCAATGGCTACTTCTTCTGCTGAATCCTTTTTCATTGCGACACCGATTTTTTATGTAAATGACGTGCCGCATATTGGTCATGCCTATACCGAGGTAGCGGCTGATGCTCTGTCGCGCTGGATGCGCCAAAGCGGCATCGACACCTGGTTCCTCACCGGCACCGACGAGCACGGGCAAAAAATTATGCGCACGGCCCTGGCCAATGGCGTCACGCCCAAGCAGTGGGCTGATCGTTTAGTGGAGCAATCGTGGAAGCCGCTGCTGAGCACGCTCAACCTGGCCAATGATGATTTCATTCGCACCACCGAGGAGCGCCACGAGAGCGCGGTGAAAAAGTTTCTCACTCTGCTTCATGACAAAGGCTTTATCTATCAGGGCGAATACGAAGGTTTTTATTGCGTGGGGTGTGAAGAATACAAACCCGCCCCAGACCTCATTGAGGGCACTGACGAATTTGTCGGACAGAAAGTCTGCCAAATTCATGGCCGTCCTGTTGAGGTGTTGAAAGAGGAGAACTATTTCTTCAAGATGAGCGACTTCCAGCAGAAGCTGCTGGATCTCTACCAGGACCAGCCAGACTTTATTCAGCCTGCCAGCGTGCGCAACGAAATCATCGCTTTCGTTAATCGCGGTCTGGATGATCTCTCGATTTCTCGCTCCAACATTGACTGGGGTATTGAAGTTCCCTTCGATGACAAACACGTGACCTATGTGTGGTTTGAAGCGCTCCTGAACTACATCACGGCCACCGGCTGGGGCTCGGACGAAGAAAACTTTGCCCGGCGTTGGCCCGCCATTCAGCTTGTGGGTAAGGACATTGCCCGCTTCCACGCGGTGATCTGGCCTGCCATGTTGATGGCTGCGGGTCTAGCACCTCCTAAGAAAGTGTTTGCTCACGGCTGGTTGTTGGTCGGGGGCGAAAAGATGTCCAAATCGAAGCTCACCGGTATTGCCCCCTCGGACATCACCGATGTGTTCGGTGCCGACGCTTTTCGCTACTACTTCTTGCGCGCCATCACCTTTGGTTCCGATGGATCCTTTAGTTGGGAAGACCTCTCCGCGCGCTATGAGGCAGAGTTGGCTAATGGCTTAGGGAACCTCGCCTCGCGCGTGATTGCGATGGTGAATCGTTATCGAGACGGAGTGATTCCTGATGGGCAGCCTGGCTCAGGACCGGCCGAAGAAGCGTTGCATGCTCTGATGGCGCAGGCTGTTCCCGCCGCAGATAAAGCCATGCATTCTTTTGCCCCTCACGAGGCACTCGCTTCGCTATGGCGGATTGTGGAAGCGATGAATGGTTACCTCACAGAGCAAGAACCGTGGGTGCTGGCTAAAGACGAGGCCTCCGCCGACCGCCTGGATGCTGTTCTTTCGATGGCGTGTGATGCTCTGAGGTGCCTGGCCATTACGCTCTCACCCTTTATGCCAGAAGCTACCGAAAAGCTGTGGGTCGGGTTGGGGGCAGAGGGTTCCCTCCAGGACCAGCACATTCCTGACGCTGGGAAAGCCTGGGGCCTGGAGCCTGGCACGGCGGTAGGGGAGTTAGCCCCCTTGTTCCCCAGAATTGAGCAGGAAGCCTAGGGGCGATGACCGCTTCGAGGGACGAGCTTCCCGCCCACATTCGCCACCGTGGTGGACCCGACACGGACAACCGCGCTATTGCGTATCCGCCCGCTCCACCGGCACTCTCGGTCGGGGTTTATGACAATCATGCCCACGTGGAATTCGCCGATGGGGATAACCCCATGGATTACACGCAGCATCTTGATGCCGCTGGTTCAGTCGGTGTCTTAGGAATAGTTCAAGTGGGTACCGATGTGGAAACATCACGGTGGTCTGTGGCGTTAGCGGGCAGAGAGCCTCGGGTGTTAGCTGCCGTGGCGATTCATCCCAATGAAGCACCACTGTTAGCCCAAGCCGGCAGGCTCGACCACGCCATGGAGGTCTTGGACTCTCTCGCGGCCCATCCCCGAGTGGTCGCGGTGGGGGAGACGGGGCTGGATTTCTTTCGAACCGAGCCCAGTCTTCAAGAACTTCAAAAACAAGCGTTTCGGGACCATATTGCTCTGGCTAAGAAACATGACCTGGCCCTGCAAATCCACGATCGCGATGCCCACGAGGCCGTCGTGGAGGTTCTTCTCGACGTGGGCGCACCAGAGAAGACCGTGTTTCACTGCTTTAGTGGCGATGCTGCTTTGGCGCAGACCTTGAGCGAGCACGGCTGGTATGCCTCGTTTTCGGGCACCGTCACCTTCAAAAATTCGCAGGGTCTGCGTGAGGCTTTGGCAGTGATGCCTAAGTCCCACATTTTGGTGGAGACCGATACGCCCTTCTTGACGCCAGACCCGCATCGCGGCAAACCCAATAGCCCTTATATGGTTCCCTACACCGTGGTGTCGATGGCTCACACTTTGAAGATGGATGTGTCCCTGCTGGCAGCTCAACTGACCAGTAACACCCACGACGTGTATGGGCGTTGGGATGACCATCCGCTGGATGACTTGGAGCCCTTTCTTGGCTAGCGACAAAGGCGGGCTGCTAGGCGCCACGGAAATTCGCGCCCTCGCCAGCGAGCTGGGTGTGGTGCCAACGAAGAAGCTTGGCCAAAACTTTGTCCACGATGCCAATACGATTCGCCGCATTGTCGCCCTGGCGGGCGTGAACTCGTCGGAGCACGTGTTGGAAGTGGGGCCGGGCTTGGGTTCGCTAAGCCTGGGGTTAGTCGAAACAGGTGCCCACGTGACCGCGGTGGAAATCGATCCTCGCTTAGCGGCCCGGTTATCCCAGACTGTCTTAGACCATGTGCCCCAGGCTCGCTTGGATGTGGTGAGGGGGGATGCCCTGAGCATTACCGATCTGCCTCGGGATATTTCGGTCCTGGTGGCCAATCTTCCCTACAACACCTCGGTCCCCATCGTCTTGCATTTGCTGCGCTTGCTGCCAGGAATTGAGCGGGTCATGGTGATGGTGCAGGCGGAAGTCGCCGAGCGCTTGGCGGCATCACCGGGAACAAAGTCCTATGGCGGGCCGAGTGTCAAAGCTGCCTGGTTTGGCCACTGGAGCATCGCAGGCTCCGTGTCTCGTCAGGTTTTTTGGCCGATCCCCAATGTTGATTCCCTTCTGGTGGGAATGCACGCTCGGGAAACACCCGGGGATGACACCCTTCGAGGCATTGTCTGGGACCTGGTGGACCATGCCTTTGCCACCAGGCGCAAAATGGTGCGCGGGGCGCTCTCGGGATATCTCGGTGCGGATCGAGTCAGCGACGTGATTACCCAGGCTGGCTTGAATCCGCAAGCTCGCGGCGAGCAGTGGAGTCTCGATGAGTTCGTGGCCCTGGCACAGGTTGTCCAAGCGCAATGACGAGGACTGGAACACTCTCGACCGCCTGGATTTTGCCCGGTGTTGGCCTGGGTTTTCTCTTAGGTGTCTATCTGCCCTGGGACTCAGACATTCTCTCTAGCGCCACTTGGGTGCTCTTAGGTGTGATGGTCTTCTTGGTGGTCTCGGGCTTGCCACTGCTGTCCATGGGTCGAGCTATTGCGAAACCCAAGGTTCTTGCTGCCTTATTTGCTCTCAATCTGCTGGTGGTCCCCCTGATTGCTTTTGTGCTCTCTCGAGTGTTGTGGCAGGTGCCCGCTCTCCAGGTGGGGTTATTGCTGGTGTTGCTAGCCCCCGGTGTCGCGTTATCGCTGACCACGGTGACCCAAGCCGGCGGCGATGTGGAGAGTGTGTTGGGTGCTAAACCACTGCTCTTGGCAGGCCAACTGGTGGTCGTTCCGCTCTATGCCGTGTGGCTCAGCGGCGGAGTGTTGTCGTTTTCCGATCTGCCCTCCACCTTCGTCGTTATTGCCACGGTCATTGTGGGCCCGGCCATTCTTGCGGTGGCACTCCAGGGTGGTGCCCGTGCTTCTGCGGCGTTGTCACGGATGAGGATTGGTCTCACGCGAGCTACTGTGCCCGTGATTGCCCTCGCCGTCGCTGCGGTCTTATGGATGCGGGTCCCCGATCACGTGAGCGAACTAGAGCTGCTCTATCGCGTCATGCCCTTGTTTTTCGCGTTTCTGGTGCTCTTGGCGCCCCTGGGACTTCTGGCCGGGATTTTGGCCGGTCTTAATCCACCGGAAAAAAGAGCGATCATGATTGTGGGGGCTGGGCGCGGCGGCGTCATCATGCTGCCCATTGCCTTAGCTCTTGATCCTGATATCTGGGGGCTCGTTCCCCTGGTCGTGATTACCCAGTTGAGTCTCGAAATTGTGGGCCTGATGGTCTATCGCTCGATTGTCCCCGAAATTGTTCCCAGCTATGCCCGGTAGGGAAACTCCGCCTCACCCTCGCTACGCTGTTTCCATGGGCGACTCGGTCAGTGTGAGAGCACCGGGCAAAATTAACCTGGTCTTGAGGGTCGGCCCACCTGGCGCCGATGGATATCACGAGCTCGTCACCTGTTTTCATGCAGTGGATCTCTGGGAAACCATTACGGTCACGCC